>WRGF01000216.1 GCA_009787345.1 Turicibacter sp. | reverse complement strand
GGACGAAAAAATCCTCGCAAATGCGGGCAAGGCTCTTACGGTTTTCTTGTTCTGAGGAACGGAACGCAGTGAGTACCGTAGGAACAAAGCGAGTTAAGAGAGGTACCCTAAACGCCCGCAGGTTTTGCGGGCGTTTTTCCTATAGGATTTCCTCTTCGATGATTTTAATCCGTTCCTCGAAACTCAGCACCTGATGGATTTGGTGCAGCATCCACATGTAGCCGAACGGGTCTACGAAAATGGAGTTGCTGATGGCATTATCCATCATATTGATGATGGGCTGGATTTCGATGCAACCGTTATCCATAGCCTGTTGATGGGTCGCCTGAATGTCCTCCACGGAAATATTGAACCAAATGGTGTTGGGATTTTCCGGGGTCGGGGCTTTCAATTGGTACTCGGGATTCTCATCCAGCATATGGAAGCGGGTGCCAAACAAGTTAAAGACGGCCTCGTTCAAGCCTTCAGGATAGTCCGTCGCCTCTACCACCTCCACATTGAAGATTTTCTTATAAAGTTCCAACGCTTTCACACTGTTTTTCACCACAAAATCAATTTCAGTTCCAGTAATCATCACTTTTTCCTCCTGTAAGCTTCGCAGCTGCTTTTCGATTTTCTTGATTTTATCCTGTTCCTTTAAAATGTTCGCCTGGGACTGGTTCAGTTTCGCTTCCAATAGGCTCACTAGAAATCCCGTGTCCTGAAGTTTTTCCAGGGTTTGATTGATTTCCTCCACTTTAAAACCGGAATCCCGCAATAATAAAACTTGGTTCAAATGGGCAATCTGGCTAGGCCGATAGAGCCGGTAACCGGTTTTAGCATCCACTTCCGCAGGGCTAAAAACACCGTGGCTATCATAATGACGCAACATTCGGGTTGAAACCCCAGTCAATTTAGAAAATTCTCCGATTTTATAGATAACTGCCACCTCCAACATTATCATACACCTTGACACGGTGTTAAAGTCAATAGTTTATTGTGGTAAAAACCAAAAAATACATTCCCATGAAA
Organism: Turicibacter sp.; assembly: GCA_009787345.1. Lineage (GTDB taxonomy): Bacteria > Bacillota_I > Bacilli_A > MOL361 > Turicibacteraceae > WRGF01. The sequence continues at coordinate 51,896 of WRGF01000216.1, read as the reverse complement.
AAAGCCCCCGAAAAGGCGGGAGCTTGTTAAGTAGTTTATAAACAAGCCTCTGGATAACTTGGTGGATAAGTGCGGGAAAAGTGGAGGAAGTCGTGGATAGTGGTTATAAGGAATATTTTTTGCGATTTGCTGGAGGTGTGATGAGGGATGATCTGCTTCGGAGTTGGAGTGGTATCTGGAGAGTGTGTGGGATGGAGTTTGCTGGCTGTGTGCTGGGATGATGGGAAAGAATTTGGCGAGTACGTGCAAGGATGCTAGGAGTTGGGTTGCTGGAAAGTTAGTTTGGAAGCGGGAGTGTGATTTGCTTGCTATGTGATTGGGGTTGTGTTAAGGAATTTACTAAGTAGGTGCTAGGTGAGGTGGCATAATTACTGGAGGAAAACTGTTGTGGAAGTTACTGCGTGAAATACTGGATAGTTGCCGGGAATGTTCGAGCGGGATTTCAAGAGGGTTGCTGTGAGTAGAGATGTGTGATTTACTGAGACTTTGGAAGGTGTGTTGTAACGGAATTTCTAGGTGAGTGCTAGGTAGGTTGGGATGAAGTTACTAGAAAATTGCTGTGGATATAGGTATGTGGGTTGCTGAATAAGTGCAAATAATAGTGATATGGGGTTTGGACATGTGTGGATAGAGTGCTGGGAAGGGATGTGCTAGATGGTTTCGGGAAGTGTTGGCGTGTGATTTACTAGATGATTGTGGGAAGTGTTGGCGTGTGATTTACTAGATGATTGTGGGAAGTGTTGGCGTGTGATTTGCTAGATGGTTGTGGAGTAAGTTAGAGTGTGAATTGCTGGAAGGTTGATGCGAATTTTGATATGTGATTTACTGTAGGTGTGAAGGAGATGGTGTGAGGTAATTTGATTGAGATTTGCTGTGATGTAGGGATAGATTGATATGTGGTTGCAACGTCTGTTGATAGGAATATTATTGGATAGTTAAGGTGTTGGTTCGGGAATGATGTGCGGGTTAGTTGGAAAGATGGTTGCTTGATAATGGCTGTGGATAATGTGAAGGATTGTTGCGTTAATTGCTGTTTCGAGTGCTTCGATGATGTTAAGGAATTGTCTGCTTGTTTGTTTTTGCTGTTGGAAGGCTGTTCGCTCTTCCTAGTTTAATATACGTGAATGGCGAGGAATTGCTAAGGCGAACGCCCTGAATTTGAAAATTTTTTAACATTTTAGCCGCATAATAGAATCAAAAAAATGCCTACTGGAAACAAAATTCTTCCAATAGACATTTTCTTTTAACTGAGGATTATATCGCATGTTCTTCATGCCGTGGTAAAAGGGAATTAGTTGGTGGTACAATAATGGGAGACATGATTATTAGGAGTAAGAATAATGAACTAAGCGTTCGGGCTAGGTAAGGCTTTGTTTTTTGCACGTTGGATCTCTTCCTTTCTTTCCAAATAAACAGCCGCTTTCTTATAGGCCTTTTTTTCTAGATAATAGTTAGCGAGTTGTGTATAGATGTAAGATGCGTTGTGGGTCAGATTATTCTCTAAAAAGTAATCTAAAGCCGGTTTTTGTAACTTCCAAGATTCTTTTTCCTTACCCTCGTAAAGCAATAATTCGGCCTTATAAGAAAGTGCAATCATTTTTTCCCGTTTATTTAAATCGAGGGATTGCATTTCTGCAACATAATCGTTAGCAATGTTATACTGCCTTAATTTAATCAGACAATTGATGTTTGAAATTAATGCAGTTAGGTATCTTTCCGGTGTATTAGCATGATCCAAAGCCTTTTGGTAATTGATGAGTGCATTGGACAATTGATTAGATACTGAGTAAGCAATGCCCCGGTTAATATAGAGTACGATTTTTTCGTGATCGATCCGATGTTCATCAATAAGCCTCTCTAACTTATCTAGGATAGCTAACCCTTCTGAGAACATTTGTAATTGACCATAAGCAGCAGATTGGATAGCATATGCTTTCGCCAATAAAGTGGGATTTTTGATCTCTGAGTTTCCTAGATCTGTAATCACTTGTTTAGTCAACCCGTAGACTTTAACATAATCCTGATTTCGAAAGTGACACGCAATGCTTCTTAATTTTGCACGGTTTTTTTCATCGTTCTCCACTGTTATTAGCGAGAAAGCATCCCACTGGACGATAGACTTGTTAAAATTGCTCTCATAATAATTTTTCTCGGCTTGATATATCAGTAATGATTTTTTTATGAGAATCGTATGTTGAAAAAAATGAGGCTTAGCCTCAATAAGGTTTAAGTGGCTCCCTTCAATTTTCTGGGCTTCTTCTGCTTCTCGTTTAGCGTAATGATAGGCCGACTTTAATAGATAGAATGCATATTCTTGACTAGTATTGACAAGAAAATCAGGAAAATTTGAAAGGGTTTGCTCACATTCTGGGAATTCTTCGTATAGAAGATTTCGCATCACTACTTCTAATTGGTTCTCCACATTTGAAGAAAGGTGAGAACCTTCAAAATAATCAACGGAAACCTGAAAAAAACGACAATAATCTTGGATAGCCACAGGGCTTGGATTGTATCCCCCTCGCTCAAAGTTCGCAATATGGGAACGGGAAAGCCCGATTTTTTTAGCTAATAACTCTTGAGTGAAGCCTTCCCTTAGTCGAAGCATGGTCATTCTTTTATTAATAAGCTTGGTCATTTCGTCCCCCCTAACTAGATACAATTTTACAGTAGAAAACGATTTCCGTCAAGATATCTGTCAGTTTTTGTCTTACCCCAACATTCGAGAGAGGGAAATCCGATGGTTTGCTATTTTCTTATTGGATTGTTGGCCTTGGCTTCATCGTGTATAAAAGGCTTGCAATGAATTAAGTAAAGAGTATATAATTATTTTGTAAACGCAACCACGTTTGAGGGGGAGTTTACCTAATTCACGAGTTCCATAATTTGTGGAATGAGAAAGGATGATAAGTAATGACATTTGAAATACCAAAGAAAATTTACAAAGCAGTAGCAATTGCGGGACTTACCCTTACCCTAGGGCTGACAGGAGTTGCGGCTTCCCAGCAGATTGCACCAAGGAACTTTTTTACTCTTCATTACAACCGTATCGAGACTTCAGGGAATTTTCGTCGTGCGGTAGCTTCTACGACTTGGGACAGAGATTATACGCTCACCACTTGGATGATGTCTATCAGGACGCCGGGACTACAAGTTGGAAATACGGGCCGAGCTTCAGGTTTCGGTCGTTTAAGTGCTCAAACGCCTTGGCAAGTAAATCCAGGGAATGTATCTGCTCATGTTGGGACAGTGTCTAATTAAGTGCTAACTTCAATGTGGATTGCTCATTTCTAGCAATCTCCATTGAAGTCTTTTATTTACATTGGGAGTTTCAAAAAGGAGGGAATCATGAAGAAGAATAATAAACGGATGATTATTTTCATCCTTACCTTGGCAACAAATTTGTTTCTTCTGTTTTTTTTAAATTATCAACTTATTGGGAGAAATCAAATGTTGATTGCTAATGGCCTATATAGTAATTGGAGCATTGAATTAACGGATTCAGAGGGAAATATTGATGAGATGGCAAAACGTGACAGGAGGGTTTTCATTGAGCATACCCTTAATGGGAATGTTCGTACGTTTCTAGGCTCAACTAATTGGGTCCCCCCAATGACGGAAGGCGATTTCTTTACGGATAGCGACCAACGTCCCGTAGCGGTTGTAGGAGAAAGAATGCTGCCGGAAAGTGGAAACTACTTTATATTTGAAGATCAGGAGTTTGAAATTATTGGTATGCTGGGAGCAGGATTTCCTTCTCTTTTAGATAATTTAGTATTGCTCAGCCCTCCTATGGAGAGTTTGCCAGTAGAGCGGGTCATTATTGATACCGACACTCGCCAAAGCATGGGCCAGATTTCAGAAGGGCTAGCCCATCGTGACGTATTTAGTGCATGGGAACAAAATCGATTCCAGACACAACTTCGTTTCGGGCGTGATTTATTTGAGGAAATGATGATTGTGAATACCGTCTTGATTACATTGTTATTTGTGGCTATTTCCAGCCACACGTTTAGGGTCATGACAGAGGAAAATGATGAAATCCTTTATTTGCAAGGGTTTACCCCAAAGGAAATTATGATGAAAAACCATGGGAATTTGGTCCTTGCTTTTGGGCTATCCTTTGTAGTGGCTTTTTTGTTGGATATAATTTCAAGAAACTTTGTGGTGCTCCCCAATCTAAGTTGGTTTTTAGGAGTTTTCTTGTTTCAACAAGCCTTTTTTGGGGTAATGGTAGCGATAAAAATAGTGAAGGGAGGATTACGCCGTGTTTTTTAAAGAATTATGGTTAGCAATCCGTCGGAATTTTACCCTCAACCTCTTAGCTGCGTGCTTAGTGTTCTTTAGCTTGATTTTAATGTTTGTCACTTTTTTTTATATTGATTCTAATAGGATAGGGAGCATATCCGCAGGTGATGAAGTGGCAGAAGGTGCTCAAATGGCTCTTCTTGTTCAAGATAGGGAGAATAGCCACGTAGGGGATGAGGTGGAAGGATTACGCCGAATGTATGAATTGATGACAGTAGCTGAGGAATTTGATACACTGATGTTTCGTTCTGATAAGATTGAACTTGGTTCCTCCTTCGTCCGAAACCCTTACTTGAGTGCAGCTTATTTGTTTGGCGATACCGAGATGGTATGGGAATTAGATACTGAAATTGTTGTTAGAGCCATTAATTTTGGTTTTTTGGAGCATTTCCCTCTCAACGTTTCACAAGGACGCACGTTTGAAGAAAGGGATTTCGAAAATTATAGTGGCTATATCCCTATTATTTTAGGGAGCCAATTCATGCCTTTTTATGAAATCGGGGAAAGATTGGATGGCACTTTCTATAATTACCCTTTTCAATTCGAAGTCATAGGTTTTTTAGAGGCGGGCCATTCGGGGCCTGATTTTAACTGGTCTCCTGATGACTGGTTTTATAGCATGGACGAAATTGGGTTCATACCTTTTATCAATTTTAGCCAAGATGGAAGAGGGAGTTCACCACAATGGGAATCCTTCTTAAGTCATTATTATTTTCATTTGATGCAGCCATGGATACGTTTTGAAGATACGAGGGAAGCCCTTGACATCTCCTTCAATTTAATCGCAAGCTTGTCTGATTATGTTGGCATGCCGATGTTCTTCACGGAAACTCATCCCATTTTGATTAGAAATGCCGTAACCCGCAATACGATTGCCATGAATTTAGAAGCAATCACAACTTTTATGGTGGCAGCTTTTTTGTTGATAAGTGTCGTGCTTTACTATTTTTCAAAAGTCAAGTATTTACGGAAGCAAGGGATTTATAGGAGTTTATCTCTGCTAGGGGTTTCAAAGTATAAACAAGTTGGGCTTATTTTGCTGGAAAATGCAGTGTTTTTAGTGCCGACTATTATACTGGTGCTTTATTACTTAATCTATTGGAGCAACTTAATTGTATCATGGTCGGCAATTTCCGATCTTTTCGACAAATGGGAGGTTATCGACTGGGTCCTGTTCGACCCTATGGTTAATATGGCCTTTCCTATATTGTGGCAACTTATGATTGTCGGACTAGCTTTTTACGTGATTCAGAACATTTACCCAATTTGGAAGATTTTAAGTGTATACCGAGGAGGAAAATCAGATGCTTGAGTTAAATGGGATTGTTAAAGGATTTTCCACAAATGGTGGGAATGTAAGAACTGTTTTAGAGGAGCTTTCTTTGACGGTTGGAGCTAAAGAGTCCGTAGCCATAGTGGGGAGAAGCGGCTCAGGAAAATCCACCCTATTAAAGATAATCAGTGGCATGGACAATGATTTTCTAGGGGAATATTTGTTTAACAAAGAAGAAATGAGGCGGAAAAGTTCAGATAAGAGGGCACGTTTTCGTCGGGAAAAACTAGGATTTATTACGCAACGCTTCGACCTTTTAGATGACCGGAACGTTTATGAAAATATTGCCATTGCTCTTTCTCATCTTGGGCTACCCAAAAGCGAAAAAAAACAGAAAGTAGCTGAAATTTTAGGCTATGTAGGACTTCATGGTTATGAGAAAAAATTCATAGGGCAGTTATCAGGTGGTGAAATGCAACGAGTATCCATTGCGAGGGCTATTATCAAAAAGCCGGCTCTCATTATTGCCGATGAGCCGACCGGTTCTTTGGATGAGGAAACTCGGGATGACATATTGTCCTTGTTTAAGCAAATGATGGAAGATGGTCATCAATTTATTATTGTCACCCACGATAAAGACGTTTCCAAAATTTGCGACCGCATCCTGAAACTTTACCGGGGGACGTTAATAAACGTAAGTTGAATACAAGTAAGGGACATTTCAAAAAAGTAAGGAAAATAGCATAAAACCAAAAGCCGCCCTTGGGGGAAATCCCGTGGACGACTTTGGCGAAATGAACTGATGTCAGAGGCGGAATCCCACGACCCAAAAAGGGGAGGCTGGAACTCTTACTGAAATATATGCCGGTGGGTGTTGGAATATGTCACAAATCGAAGGAATCCGTTTTGGGGATGGCATTGAATGCGCCGCGGAGGGCGGGGATGTTTAAAAGTGCCAGGATGATGGTGATGGCAATGGCAGCTGAGGTCGGTAAGTACAGGTTAAGCCCGGCGGTAAAAACCATAATCCCGATGGTGCTCAAGATGAAATACTGGTAGAAGAAGCGGGTCATCCGCATTTTTTTCCATGAATAATAAGCCTGCATTTTGGCTGTCACGGATATTGCCAGCTCCGGCGGGAGGGCATCAATCAGCGATGGCATTTTAGCCAAATCGTAGTCGAAGGAGGAAAAGAAATCGTGGAGGGCCTTGTCTAAGTTTTCGATATCGGCAATGGCGAGGTTTTTCGCCTGCTTGAGGATTTTTTCATTCATACTGCTCACGCCCCTTTTTTACCATTATACCACGAAAAGTTTGTTTCAGAAAGAAATATGCTTAAAATACTGGCTAATGTCGAACGGTATTTTGTGATTTTTTGGGAAAACGCTTGTAGAAATTGCGGGGATTTGTTATACTTATACCACAAGGCCCACCGGCATTAATTTCCTTTTGAAAGCCCATTTCTCCCCAGAAACTTTTTTGTGGGCCTTGCAACTACTCTCCTTAAATTTTAAAGAACCCGCATGGTTGCTTATCCCTCTCCCATGCGGGTTTTACTGTCTTCAAGCTCCAGGTACATCAGGATTTTGTGGAAGTATTTCCCCTCGATTTTAAAGAAGTTGGGGTGATTGCCATAAGCGGTAAAGCCCATTTTTTCATAAAGCCGGATGGCGGATGGATTGTCCGCCTTTACACCTAGATGAAGCGCTTTAAGGTCGGAGGCTTTCCCGAACTGGATGAGCTCTTTCAACAAGGCCTTTCCCCATCCTTGACCCCAGTATTTTTTCTGGACGCTTAGGGCAATTTCCCCTTGATGGGACATATGCGCTCGGCCGGTATTCGTCCTGACACTGCCAACGCAGGCAATCACGCTGTCCACACTTCCAATGAATAGAGTGGATTTTTTAGCATTTTCCAAAGAAAAAAGCATTTCTTCCATCTGTTCGGTGGTAAGCCCCATGCCTTCCGGGCCGAAGAGCAGGTTGTCCGACTCGCCGCCCACCAATTTAAAGTATTCAATCAACGCAGCTGCGTCGTTTTTTGTTGCCTCTTTGAATTGCATGCCGTCTCCTCCTACAATAAAAGCGTCCCGACGGGCAGGACGCTTTGGATTTTATGCCCCAAGCTCCAGGGAAGCGAGGGTAGTGGTCAATGCAGAAAGCGCTTGAATATCGTCCTCGCCTTCAATGCTAAGTGTAAATTGCTCGCCCTGTGCCAAGCCGAGAGACATGACCCCCATAATCGACTTCAAATTGATGTGCTGGTTGTTGTGAATCAGAAAAATATCCGAAGCAAACCGGCTTGCCGTATTCACCAAAAGTGTCGCCGGGCGCGATTGCAACCCCGCCTCGTTCGTAATCGTAAATGTCTTTTCCATCATAATCCCCCTTAAATTTTGTAAGCGCTATTCATTCGCAATTCCATTATAACAGAAAATGGCCGATAAGGGAATGGATTTTTTGGGGAAAGATTGACGGGATTTAGGGAAGTCGCTAATTGTCCGCAAACTTCTCCAAAACCGCCCCATCATGGGTAAAAGTCCTCCCGCTCTCCAACAACTCCAAATAAAGGGGCAGATAGGGAAGCCCTGATGCGGTGGCAAATTCCTTTTCGGTTTGGACATCATAGTCCACTTCTTTCAACTGGACCGCAACCCCACCAAAGTTATCCACAGACAATACAGCATAGTTTGCCATGCCCGACTGGCGGTGTTCATCCAAGAACCGATGTCCCACCGAGCCCGGGTTGATGACTAGCCGCCCATTATTTAAAGTTACCGAACGCTGATAGTGGGTGTGCTCATGAAGGGCAACTTGCACCTGCGAATCCGGAAATAATGCCACCAAATGGCTGTCATCGAAAAGTTCTCCGCCAAAATTTTTATGAGGAAGATTGTGGCAAATGCTAAAAGCCACTCCCTTGATTTGAAAACGCTGTGCGAGGGGCAGCTCCCCTAAATAATCGAAGTCGGTGGACTTATCCACATGGTACTTCCCTAAACGTGCCAGATACCGGTCTTGCGGGGTTTTCACTTCCTGATAGCGGGAATTTAGCAGGCAATCATCCCAATTCCCTCGAACCACCCTCACATTCGGGAGGTTTTTTATCTTATCCAGGATTTCCCCTGAACCAGGTCCTGGCATGAGCAAATCCCCCAAAACGAGGTAATGGGTCGCCCCCACTTGCTCTGCATCGTCGAGTACAGCATTGAACGCCGTTAAATTCCCATGAATATCCGATAGTACCGCGATTTTTTCCATGAACTGCCACTCCCTTCCATGCCACCATTATATCACACATTGTTTGCAGACAGGGGAAGGGCGAGGAAGTTGTACTAAAATAGCCTGCGAATCTGTAACCGTTTTCCTTTTTGTGTATAATGGAGGAAAAGGGGGGGACGATATGAGCCTATTAGAAGGAAAAGTCAAAATTGTTGCCCTAAAAGCGGGCGTGCTCGATGGTATATTCAGCGGACGCACCAAAACCCAGTATGATGCCACCGTGGAATTAGAGAACGGTTTCCGTTGTTTCCTTGAAGTCCCGTGGAAAGAATTTTTCCTCATGGCGGTCGGGGATGAAGGCATCCTCGGATACGAAAAATACGGGAATGCCTCCATCGGGGAATACAGTTACATTTTTAAATCCTTCGCCCGGTCATTATAACAAAACAGGTAGCAAATTCAGGGAAATCCCTAAGTTTGCTACCTGTTTTAATTCCAGTTCAAGAAGGTAACCTCGCCAACACGGGCCTGTTGAATCCAAGGCTCTCCCTCTAAACCCAATAATTCGTTTCGCGGGCCAGTGATGAGGACACCAATGATTTGAATGCCATTTTCGTGGATAAATGCTACCGACTCATCAAAATTTGAACGTGAATGCGAGAGGAACTGCCGTGTCACACTCGGATTGCCTGCATAATGGCAAGGGCATCCAAAAATTCCTGTTCCCTAAATTCCACCGCTTCCAGTGGGTCGGGAGAATCAATCATCCCACTATTTGGGCTTGTTTGTACCCAATTATGGGATAAAAGGTAATGGTCGCCAGGGATGCCGATGTCCGCCCATCCACTAAAGAACTCCCCTTCTGGAACCTCCGTCGCCACTGCCATCCATCGTAAAACAATGCCTCGATTGCGTAGCAATGCAAATACATCCTCCGTTTCCCGTGATTGGTCGAAGGTAATATAAAGTTCAGCCATAGTCCCTTCTGGAAGTTGGTGCAAATGACGGAAGGCAGGTTCGGTCATCCACTCGGCATCCGCAGCTGAAACTTCCTCCATAGGATAGGAAATCCCTCGATTCGTAAACCAGAGGGAAGGGGGAAAAACCGTGTTGCCTGACATCCTTGAAAAGAGGAAATAACCGTCGATTTCCCCAACAGGAATTGCTTCGTTTCCAAGGGTGCGGATTAGTTGGCTAGTGAAGTCAATCCTAAACGACGAACTATGCCCCGCACTCCCGCCATTGCTACGGATATTAGGTTGAGTGGTCAGGATGGCAACATCAATGGCTTCCCTTTTTTCACTCATAAAGCCGAAAACATCGCCTCCGTAATAGAGGTAGCTTAACATCATACCCAGAAAATAAAGCCCGAGCAAAGACGCTATCACCGAAGCGACGTTTAGCCTAAGAAATTTCCGGCGTCCCTTCCTAATGATTTTCCGCTCTTTATCCAACGGCTTTTCCACCCCATCCTGGACCATTTCGTCCAATAACCCCCGGTAAGCTCCCGACTTCTCAAGTTCTGCTTCCATGGCAACCTGTTCGGTTTCCGGCCAGTTGCCTTCTGCGTATTCCTGTAACTTTTTTTTGAAATCTTCACTCATCATGGCTTCCTCCTAACGGTATTTTTTTAAAGCAACCCGGGCCTGAAAAATCAGGAATTTCACATTCCCTTCCGAAACATTCAGGATTTTGGAGATTTCCTTGTGGCTCAACCCGTGGAGGCTCGATAACAAAATCGCCTGTTTCTGGTTGAAAGGCAATTCCTCGATGGCATTCAAAACCGCTTGCAACTGCTCTTTTTTCTCAAATCCATGCTCGAAAGCGGGTGCTTTCAAGTGGACATTCAAAAAATCGGGAGGATGGGGTTTAGCATGTTTTTTCCGCCGGACGTGGTTCAGGTATTTTAAGTTTATCACACCCAACAGTCGAAATTTGCGCCAAGTTGTAGCGAAAGGTGGCATTTTTCCTGAAAAACGGCTAAACTAGGAAAGTAAACTTAAAAATTGGATATTTCTGAAGTTTTTCTGGAATCGGAGCATAATAGGGACACAGGAGGCAGTTATGGAAGTTAAATCAATGAATTCAACGATGCTCGCATTTGTGGGCGACTCATATTACGACTTGAAAATCCGGGGAATGCTTTGCCGTGACGGGATCAACAAGCCCCATCGGTTGCATCAGTTAGCCATCAAATACGTGTCGGCACATGCCCAGGCAGCGACTTTGAAGCAGTTGATGGACGAAAATTTCCTGACGGAAGAAGAGCAGGCAGTGGTGAAAAAAGGCCGCAATACGAAGGCAAAGACCATCCCCAAGAACACAGACGTCCTCACCTATATGTACAGCACGGCGTTCGAGGCCCTCATCGGCTACCTTTATTTAGATGGGCAGTTGGAGCGTTTGGACGAAGTGGTCGCCAAGAGCATCGCATTGAAAGGAGCAACCCATGGCAACTAAATCGGAAGTAATCTACGGCAAGAATACGGTAGATGAGGCATTTGCTTCTTCCCGTGAGATATTTGAAGTGTTCGTATCAGAGGCGCTATATAACAAAGATAAGCGGTTAGTGGGGCAGATTAAGAAGGACCGCATCAAGTGCCACACCATCCCAAACAAGAAGTTCGACCAATACGTCAAGGAAACTTACGGTGTCAAAGGCAATCACCAAGGGATTGTCGCTGTGGTTGCTCCCTACGAATACATGCCCTTGCGGGAAATGCTGGACAAAGCCACGTCGAAGAAAAATGAGCCGGCGTTCATCGTGGTGCTGGATGGACTGGAGGACCCCCATAATTTAGGGGCCATCCTTAGGACCGCCGATGCAGCGGGAGTAGATGGCATCGTTATCCGAAAAGACCGTGCCGTCGGGCTCTCCCAAACGGTCGCCAAGTTATCTACAGGAGCCATCGAGCACGTCCCAGTTGCTTCGGTGACTAATTTGACTACAGCGCTCAATGCCATGAAGGACGCGGGGCTATGGGTCGTCGGGACGGACGCTTCAGAAGCCACGGACTACCGGACGGTGGACGGAAAGCTTCCTTTGGCACTCGTTATTGGAAGTGAGGGGAAGGGGATGAGCCGCCTCGTTCGGGAGGCATGCGATTTCAAAGTATTCCTTCCCATGCGGGGGCACGTCACTTCTTTAAACGCCTCCGTTGCCGCCGCGTTGCTGATTTACGAAGTGTATAACCAAAGAAACAAGTTATAGCCCATTTTCAAACAGGAGCCGCCCAAGTAGCGGGATAAGTTATTAAAATGAACCCGTGAACGGAGGAATTCGATGTTTGGATGTTATGAAATGATGGAAGACCACGGCGTTGTAGCCTTGGCCCAGTCAGGGGACAAAGCCGCCCTGGAATTTATGGTGGACAAGTTTACACCGCTGATTTGGAAGCATGCCCGCCAGTTCAAGTCGGCCGGCCACGACATGGACGATTTGGTTCAGGAAGGGTTTTTAAGCCTTGTACGCGCAATCAAGGGATATGAACACCGGGTCGGGGGTATTTTTTACAGTTACGCCCACCAAGTCATCCGAAACCGGTTTTTGCACCTGAAACGCTCTCACCAACGCCGAAAAGGCGGAGATATCCCAGTTGAAATGGGGGATTTTTTCAATCAGGCTAAATTTGCATATGTAGAGGTAATGGACTGGGAAAAGGATAAACGGCCGGACATCATCAGGGAAGCCTTTGCCCGCGAGGAATTTTTCACCGAACTGGAGCAAAGCTGTTTGAAGCTGTACCTGGATGGCCATAACTACACGGAAATGGCGAAAAAGCTAGGCACGAGCAATAAAGCTGTGGACAATGCACTTGCCAGGTGCCGCCAAAAATTAAAGCGGATGTGTAAAAAATGCGGATATCTCTTCGAAAGTGATTCCCAAGATTGACATTTCTCCAATATTTTGATAAAGTAAATTAGTGATAGACTGGAATTGTGAGGAAACTATATGCGAGTAAAAGTCATTTTGGCATGTGAAGAATGTTTGAACCGCAACTATTCAACCGTTAAAAATAAGCAAAGCAATGTGGAGCGCCTAAGCGTAAAGAAGTTTTGCAAACGCTGTGGCAACCATACGTTGCACAAAGAAACCAAGTAAAGAGGGAGGAAACTATTGTGATGGGTAAAATCAAGCCGTTTTTTGCCGGCGTCAACGCCGAATTAAAAAAAATCATGTGGCCTTCTGAAAAAGAAATCAAAGCCAGTACGATCCAAGTCGTAGTGTTCGTAGCGATCTTGGCCGTTTTCTTTTTCTTAGTGGATACAGTATTACACCAAGTGAGTAACTTCATTGGGTAGGAGGTTTAACAATTGGAAAAGCATTGGTATGTAGTTCAGACGTATGCCGGGTACGAGAATAAGGTCATGACAAATGTCCTTAAGCGTATCGAAACTATGAACATGCAGGAAAAAATCTTCCGCGTGTTGATTCCGGAAGAAAAAGAAGTAAAGGTTAAAGATGGTGTCGTCAAGGAAAAAATGCGCAAGGTTTTTCCAGGATACGTTTTGATTGAAATGATTGACGAAGATGATTCATGGTACATGATCCGTAACACGCCAGGAGTTACTGGATTCCTTGGATCCAGTGGGAAAGGGACCCGTCCCGTACCATTGCCCCGTGAAGAGATTGAACCGATCCTTAAGAAAATGGGGATTAAGAGCGTGGATGTCAACATCAACATCCAAGTGGGGCAAAATGTCCTCGTGGCGGCAGGTCCATTTGCTGGCCAGCCAGGCGTTATCGAATCCATCGATACAGAACATCTGCGCGTCAGTGTCCTTGTAGAACTATTTGGCCGCGAGACACCGGTCGAATTGGATTTCGGGCAAATTTGTGAAATCGAATAATCAGGGGCAGACAGCCTAGTCCCGATTGCTTAACTATGCCTGGGAGTGCCGGTTTAAAGTAAAAACTGGTCATTTTCAGGCATATTTTCGCAAAAAAACGCGATTTTATAAAAATATTTAATAAAATACTTGATTTATAACGTGATTGATGGTATTATAGCTAGCGTTGGTGCGAATCCGCATCACGGTGGGAGGGTGTAAAGCGCCCAAGTAACCACAACACGGACTTAGAGGAGGTGTGTCACGTGGCAAAGGCAGTAAAAAGTATTGTTAAATTACAAATTCCTGCAGGAAAAGCGAATCCGGCTCCACCGGTTGGTCCAGCATTGGGTCAAGCAGGTGCAAACATCCAAGGATTCTGTCAAGAATTCAATGAGCGTACTCGCGAACAGATGGGAAGTATCATCCCAGTAGTTATCACTGTATATGAAGACCGTTCATTTACATTCATCACAAAAACTCCACCAGCATCCGATTTACTGAAAAAAGCTGCTGGCTTAAAAAGTGGATCTGCAAGTGCTAAGAAAGAAAAAGTGGCTACAATCACTTCAGCAACTCTTCGCGAAATTGCGGAAACCAAAATGCCAGACTTAAATGCTAACACAGTGGAAGCTGCAATGCGTATTATTGAAGGTTCTGCAAGACAAATGGGAATCGTTGTAGAAGACTAATCTACACATTTTGGATTGCCCCGGTAATCTAGATCTGTGGGAGGAGATTCCGTTAAACCACATAGGAGGTAGAGAAAATGGCTAAAAAAGGTAAAAAGTTTATTGAAGCCAAGAAGTTAGTTGATACATCTATTTTATACGCTGTTGAAGAAGCTGTTGAATTAGTTAAGAAAACTAACGTCGCAAAATTTGATGCAACTGTAGACGTAGCAATGCGTTTAGGCGTTGACCCACGTAAAGCGGATCAACAAATTCGCGGTGCTATGGTATTGCCACATGGAACAGGTAAAACGCGCTCTGTTTTAGTTTTCGCTAAAGGCGAAAAAGCAAAAGAAGCAGAAGCTGCTGGAGCTGAATTCGTTGGCGATAGCGACATGATCACTAAGATCCAACAAGGTTGGATGGACTTTGATGTAGTCGTTGCTACACCAGACATGATGGCTGAAGTTGGTAAATTAGGGCGTGTCCTTGGGCCACGCGGTTTAATGCCAAACCCTAAAACCGGAACAGTTACTATGGATGTTACAAAAGCAATCAATGAGATTAAAGCTGGTAAAGTTGAATATCGCCTTGATAAAGCTGGTATTATCCACGTTCCAATTGGAAAAGTATCTTTCGATAACGAAAAGTTAGCTGACAACTTCAAAGCTATCTTCGGTACGATCCTAAAAGCTAAGCCATCTGCTGCCAAAGGAACTTACGTGAAGAGTGTTGCAATTTCTTCGACAATGGGCCCTGGTATCAAAGTTGCTTCAGAATCATTAGAAAAATAATTAATAAGAGAAATACCGTAGACAGTAGGTGTCCAAAGGCTTAATTTCCTACCGAGGTGCTGATAATATATTTATTTGCATGCCTTAGTAAAGCCCTTCTGTCTTAAATAACAAAAGGGCTTTTCTACGGATTTTTAGACTTAGGAGGTGTGAATGATGAGCGCTACTGCAATTCAAGCAAAATCAGAATTAGTTGCTGAGTACTCGGCTAAATTCAAGGAATCTTCATCATTGGTTGTTGTTGATTACCGTGGATTAACTGTAGAACAAGTAACTGAATTACGTAAATCCTTACGTGCGGAAGGTGTTGAATTCAAAGTATTGAAAAACAACATTTCCCGTCGTGCTGCTGCAGAAGCTGGCTTCGAAGGGTTAAATGACTCTTTCGTAGGGCCAACTGCTGTTGCTTACTCAAAAGAGGACGTTGTAGCTCCGGCTCGCGTACTTTATAACTTTGCTAAAACCAACGAAGCTTTAGAGCTTAAAGCCGGTGTTATCGAAGGACAATTCGCTTCATTGGAACAAGTTACAGCATTAGCACAGTTACCAAACCGCGATGGTTTATTATCTATGTTACTTTCTGTATTACAAGCTCCAATGCGCAATATCGCCCTTGCTGTTAAAGCTGTTTCTGAGCAAAAAGAAGCTGGTGTTGAGCCAACCCCTGTTGTTGAAGAAACTGTTGTCGCAGAAGAAACTGCAGAAACCCCTGCAGAATAATCTAAATAAAATAAACTACTCACCTATTTGAAGGAGGAAAATAAAATGGCAAAATTAACTGCTGCTGAAATGATCGAATCAATCAAAGAAATGTCTGTTTTAGAATTAAACGACTTAGTGAAAGCAATCGAAGAAGAGTTTGGTGTAACTGCTGCTGCCCCTATGGTAATGGCTGGTGGACCTGCTGTTGATGCTGGACCTACTGAAGTTGACGTTATCTTAGCTTCTGCTGGAGCGAAGAAAATCGCTGTAATCAAAGTTGTTCGCGAAATCACTGGTTTAGGATTGAAAGAAGCTAAAGAATTAGTTGACAACGCTCCTAAAGCAATCAAAGAAAAAGTAACTCCTGAAGAAGCTGAAGAATTAAAAGCTAAATTAGAAGAAGCTGGAGCTGTAATCGAAGTTAAATAATTTAACTAGATACGCTTATAAAAACCTGAGTGCAAACGTACTCAGGTTTTTATTTGACCTTTTATGAATAAAAACGACATGAAATGTACATAATGTGACGTGTTGTACTAAAATTTTGGAGGGGTGCGAGATGCATTACTATACGAATAACGTGGATGCTGCATCAAAAGAGAAGGTATTCGAATTTCCCCTTCGTGGGTTCGTGATGAAGTTCAAGACGGACATTGGTGTATTTTCTAAAAATGAGGTGGATTTTGGTTCCCGGGTACTAATTGATTCTTTTTCAGAACCACCCATTGAAGGAAGTTTTTTAGATGTTGGGTGTGGCTATGGCCCTATCGGGCTAAGCCTTGCTAAAACCTATCCTGATCGCAACATTGAGATGATAGACGTCAACGAACGCGCAACGGGATTGTCTAAAAAAAATGCCATCATCAACGATGTCCATAATATCGATGTCTACCAGTCTGATATTTATAACGAGGTGAAGAATCAGTTTGCAGCCATCCTTTCCAACCCTCCCATTCGGGCTGGAAAACAAGTTGTCCATGCTATTTTGGAAGGTGCAAAAGAAAAATTGCTGTCCGGCGGTGAATTATGGATTGTGATCCAAAAAAAACAGGGAGCACCCAGTGCGGAGAAAAAGATGGTCGAAGTTTTCGGTAATTGTTCGATTGTGGAAAAAAAGAAGGGTTATTTTATTTTAAAGTCAAAAAAAGATTGACCTGGTTGCAAAAAAATGTTATTATTATAAAATGCCTAATACTGATTGTATTTTTATGAGCTAAGTCGGTTGAAATAGGGATTATCAAAGAATCTAGGCGACAATATTTACACTTACAAAGAGGTGAAACGCGTGGCAGGGAAAATAGTTCAATATGGTAAAAAGAGAGAGCGGCGTAATTATTCAAGGATTGACGTAGCCCTCGACCTCCCCAACTTAATTGAAATCCAAACCGCTTCTTACCAATGGTTCCTGGATCAAGGAATCCGTGAAATGTTTAAAGACATTTCCCCCATTGAGGATAATAATGGAAATCTAGCGTTGGAGTTTGTTGATTATAGTTTAGGAGAACCAAAATATTCTGTGTTGGAGTCTAAGGAACGAGACGCTAACTACGCGGCCCCTTTGCGTGTTAAGGTCCGTTTACATATAAAAGATGAAGAAACAGGTCAAATTAAGGAAGTTAAAGAAAGTGAAGTTTACATGGGTGATTTCCCATTAATGACTCCGACAGGGACATTTGTCATCAATGGTTCCGTCCGTGTTATTGTTTCACAGTTAGTCCGTTCATCCGGAGTTTATTACAACAAGGATGTGGACAAGAAAAGTGGAAAGGAAAAATATGCAGCACAGGTTATCCCAAGCCGTGGTGCATGGCTTGAATATGAGCTTGATGCGAAGGATATTGTCTATGTCCGTGTCGATAGAACCCGTAAAATCCCGATTACTGTTTTGCTCCGGGCTTTAGGGCTTTCCACTAAAGAGCAAATCATTGAAATTTTTGGTGAAAACGAGTTTATTTTAAATACATTTGAAAAAGACCAAACAACTAACTCCGATGAGGCTCTAATGGAAATTTTCCATAAGCTTCGCCAAGGGGAGCATGCGACCATCGACGGTGCCCGCACGCTATTTGTGTCAAGGTTCTTTGATCCGAAACGTTATGACTTAGCCCATGTTGGACGATATAAATTCAATAAAAAACTTAATGCACAGGAACGCTTGCTGAATGCCCGCCTTGCCAGTGATATTTTCGACTCAGAAACGGGCGAAGTTTTAGTTGAAGCAGGTACGATTATCAGCCGTCGCCTCTTTGAAGAAGTGTTGTCCGATAAAATGGATCGCTTGAACTTGAAAAAAATCGAGTTATCAAATCCACTAGAGGAAACAGAAACTGTTATCCAGGAATTTGAAATTTACGCTCCAATAAACGAGAATGGTGAAGAGCCAATTGTCAAAATTACAGGAACTGTAGGCGAAACTGTCAAAAACATTACAACAGCAGATATCTTTGCCTCTGTTAGCTACTTCTTTAATCTTCTGCAAAAAGTTGGTTATTTAGACGATATCGACCATTTAGGAAACCGTCGCTTGCGCCTAGTGGGTGAACTCTTGCAAAACCAATTCCGTATCGGTTTATCCCGTATGGAGCGGGTTGTAAAAGAGCGGATGTCCATTCAGGAAACAGAAGGGATTACGCCATCCTCCTTGATTAATATCCGCCCAGTTACAGCGGCTATTAAGGAATTTTTTGGTAGTTCTCAGTTGTCACAGTTCATGGATCAAACCAATCCGCTTTCTGAGCTTACCAATAAGCGCCGTCTGTCCGCTTTAGGGCCAGGTGGGCTTACCCGGGAACGCGCCGGCATGGAAGTGCGTGACGTTCACTACTCCCACTATGGACGCATGTGCCCAATCGAGACGCCCGAGGGGCCGAACATCGGTCTAATCAATGCATTGTCAACATTTGCCAAGGTAAATGAATTCGGATTCATCGAAACGCCTTACCGTAAAGTGAAGCGACTATCTGAAACGGAAATGAAAGTTACAGATGAAATAGTTTACTTAACAGCTGATGAAGAAGATCGCTATGTTGTAGCCCAATCAGCCTTGCAACTTGATGAAAACAATTGTCTTCCAGAAACGGTTATCGCCCGTCATCGCGGTGAGACCAACATCATTCCGTCTGATCGTGTTGATTTTGTCGAAGTTTCCCCTAAACAGATCGTTTCTGTTGCAACTGCGTGTATCCCTTTCTTGGAGCACGATGATGCCAACCGCGCCCTAATGGGAGCGAACATGCAGCGCCAGGCAATTCCATTATTGATTCCAGAGGCCCCATTTGTTGGGACAGGTATGGAATACGTTAATGCCAAAGATGCCGGACAAGCTGTTGTTTCATTGAATGCCGGTACGATTGAGTATGTGGATTCCAAACAAATCCGTATCCGCCGGGACGTTGATGGGAAAATGGATGTTTATCCTTTGACCAAATTCGCCCGTTCAAACTCCAGTACCGTACTGAACCAACGCCCAATCGTCGAAATCGGCGATCATGTTGGCGTTGACGAAGTCTTAGCTGACAGTTCTTCAATGGAAAGCGGCGAACTAGCTTTAGGCCGTAACGTCGTCGTAGCCTTCATGACATGGAACGGTTATAACTATGAGGATGCTATTATCATGAGTGAACGGTTAGTGAAAGACGATGTCTACACTTCCATCCACATTGAAGAATATGAACTCGAAGCGCGTGATACAAAACTTGGGCCAGAAGAAATTACCCGCGACATCCCTGGTGTTGGGGACGATGCCCTAAAAGACCTAGACGATCGTGGGATTATCCGCATCGGTGCTGAGGTCAAAGAAGGGGGTATCTTAGTTGGTAAGGTTACTGCTAAGGGACAAACGGAATTAACAGCTGAGGAACGTCTTTTACATGCAATTTTCGGTGAAAAAGCCCGTGAAGTCCGTGATACTTCTCTTCGTGTACCCCATGGTGGGGATGGGATTGTCCATGAAGTCAAGTATTTCTCCAGGCGCAATGGCGACGAGCTATCCCCAGGGGTAAATGAAGTCATCCGCATCTACATCGTTCAGAAACGTAAAATTTCTGAAGGTGATAAGATGGCTGGGCGTCATGGAAATAAAGGGGTTATTTCAAAAATTCTGCCACAAGAAGATATGCCATACATGCCTGATGGGACTCCAGTCGACATTATGTTGAACCCACTTGGGGTACCATCACGTATGAATATCGGGCAAATTTTAGAAATCCACTTAGGCATGGCTGCAAAAAAACTAGGCATCCACGTGGCAACGCCGGTATTTGACGGGGTTAAAAACGAAGACTTAGAAGCAATCATCGCTGAAGCTGGGATGGACAAAGATGCTAAAACCGTCTTATACGATGGGCGAACAGGTGATAAATTCGATAACCGTATCTCTGTAGGTGTCATGTACATGATCAAACTTGCCCACATGGTTGACGATAAACTCCATGCCCGTTCCATTGGCCCTTACTCATTGGTTACACAACAGCCATTGGGTGGTAAAGCCCAGTTTGGTGGTCAGCGTTTTGGTGAGATGGAGGTTTGGGCACTTGAAGCTTACGGTGCCGCCTATACCCTTCAAGAAATCCTAACGGTTAAATCTGATGATATCAGCGGGCGTGTTAAAACTTACGAGGCAATTGTCCGTGGTGAGAACGTCCCTGAACCAGGCATTCCCGAATCGTTCCGCGTATTGGTCAAAGAACTTCAATCACTGGGGCTGGATGTTAAAATCTTGTCTGACGAGAAAGACGAGATTGAAATCCGTGACTTCGAAAGTGTCAAAACCCATCAGATTGTGGTCCCTGACACCGCAGAATTATTAGAAGAAGCAGTAGCAAATTAATAAAATGCTGTGTTTTGGTCAATCCTCGTTTCAATGCATTCATTGGAATGGGGATTTCAAGACGCACTTTAAATAATGGAATTGACAGCTCCCTTATTATAGGGAAGTTTGAAAATACCGCAAGGAGGGTCCGCCTTGGTAGATGTTGATAAGTTCAAATATATGAAGATTGGTTTGGCGTCAGCCGATACAATCCGAAAATGGTCTTATGGTGAAGTAAAGAAGTCGGAAACCATTAACTACCGTACATTAAAACCGGAAAAAGACGGGTTATTTTGTGAGCGGATTTTTGGACCGCAAAAAGATTGCGAATGTGCATGTGGGAAATACAAGCGCATCCGTCATGAAGGAATCGTTTGTGACCGTTGTGGGGTTGAAGTAACTGTTGCAAAAGTACGCCGCGAGCGTATGGGGCACATCGAGTTGGCTGCGCCTGTTGCCCACATTTGGTACGTAAAAGGTATTCCAAGCCGTATGGGGCTTCTTTTAAACATGTCCCCACGCGAACTTGAAGAAGTCATCTATTTCGTCAACTACGTCGTTATCGACGCTGGGAAAACGGATTTAATCAAGCAAAAAGTTCTAACTGAAAAAGAATACCGCGAAGCCATTGATAAATGGGGTTACGGTTCTTTTCAAGCAGGCATGGGAGCAGAAGCTGTCAAGCAAATCCTTCAAACCATCAATCTGCCAAAATTGGCTCAGGAACTTCGAAGCGAGTTAAAGATTGCCCAGGGTCAAAAACGAGGCAAAGTCATTAAGCGCCTAGATGTCGTGGAATCTTTCTTAAACTCAGGAAATACGCCAGATTGGATGATTCTAGATGTCCTCCCAGTCATCCCGCCTGAAATCCGTCCGATGGTACAATTAGATGGGGGACGCTTTGCGACTTCTGACTTAAATGACCTTTATCGCCGTGTCATTAACCGCAATAACCGTCTTATCCGCTATTTGGAAATTGGTGCGCCTAACATCATCATCAACAACGAGAAGCGTATGATTCAAGAAGCTGTTGATGCACTAATCGACAACGGTCGCCGTGGCCGTCCAGTTACAGGTCCAGGGAACCGTCCATTGAAATCTCTTTCCCACATGTTAAAAGGTAAGCAAGGGCGCTTCCGCCAAAACTTGCTTGGAAAGCGTGTTGACTACTCTGGTCGTTCTGTTATCGTTGTAGGGCCGGATTTGAAAATGTACCAATGTGGCCTTCCAAAAGAGATGGCATTGGAGCTGTTCAAGCCATTTGTTATGAAGGAATTGGTTGAGCGCGAGCTAGCACAAAATATTAAAAGTGCTAAAAAAATGATTGAGCGCATGGACGATGCTTTATGGGATGTTGTAGAGGATGTTATCCGCGAGCACCCTGTTTTGCTTAACCGCGCACCAACGCTTCACCGCTTAGGGATTCAGGCATTCGAACCAAAAATCGTTGAAGGGCGCGCTATTCGCTTGCATCCCCTTGTAACGACTGCCTTCAATGCCGACTTTGATGGGGATCAGATGGCGGTTCACGTCCCATTATCCCAAGAAGCCCAGGCAGAGGCGCGTTTGCTAATGCTTGCTGCCAATAACATCCTTAACCCGAAAGACGGAAAGCCAGTTGTTACACCGTCTCAGGATATGGTCCTAGGAAACTACTACTTAACCATGGAAATCAAAAGGGCCCGTGGTGAAGGTAATATTTATAAAGATACTAACGAATTGATGATGGCCTATGCCAACGGTTACGTTGAATTGCACTCACGTGTGGCAGTTGATGCGCGTTCGTTGAATAACATGACATTTACAGAAGAGAAGAATCAGAAATACCTGATTACAACTTTGGGAAAAGTCGTGTTTAATAGCATCTTGCCGGAAACATTCCCTTATCTAAATGAGCCGTCGTTGAACAATCTTCAAAAAGCAACCCCGGATCAATATTTCGTTCCCAAAGGGACGAACATTAAACAATTCTTGGAAACAACAGAAATTGTATCCCCATTTAAGAAAAAATTCTTGGGGGATATTATCTCGGAAGTATTCCGGATCTACAAGACTACGGAAACTTCAAGGATGCTCGACCGTTTGAAAGACTTAGGGTTCCGTTACTCCACTATTGCGGGAATTTCCGTAGGGGTTGCAGACGTTGTAGTTTCAACGAAGAAAAAAGCATTATTGACTGCTGGTGACGAAAAAGTCGCTTCAATTCAGGATTACTTTAACCGCGGGCTACTGACCGAAGATGAGCGCTATCGCCTGGTCATTGATGTTTGGTCCAAGATTAAAGATGAAATCCAGAATGTCCTAATGAGCGAGTTGCCAATGGAAAACCATATCTATATGATGTCTGATTCCGGTGCCCGTGGTAATGCCTCAAACTTTACCCAGCTTGCAGGTATGCGGGGATTGATGGCCAACCCATCAGGGAAAACCATCGAATTGCCAATCAAATCTTCATTCCGTGAGGGTCTGACCGTAACCGAATTCTTCATCTCTACCCACGGTGCCCGTAAAGGCCTTGCCGATACAGCCCTTAAAACAGCCGATTCAGGATACCTGACCCGCCGTCTGGTAGATGTTGCACAGGATGTTATCATCCGCGAAGAAGATTGTGGGACCGACCGCGCCCAATATATTGAAGAAATCAAACAACGTGGCCAAACCATCGAAAATTTATTCGACCGCATTGTGGGCCGTTACACAGCAAAGCCTGTGCTGCGTCCTGGAAGCACTGAAAAAATCATCGACCGTAACGAGTATATTACTGACGAAATCGCCAAAGAAATTGTTGAATTGGGTATTGAAGGGATTTTCATTCGATCCATCTATTCTTGTAATGCACAAAAAGGTGTATGTAAAAAATGTTATGGCCGCAACTTGGCAACTGGCAAAGACGTTGAAGTCGGGGAGGCCGTAGGAATCATGGCTGCCCAGTCTATCGGAGAACCAGGAACTCAGTTAACCATGCGTACATTCCATACCGGCGGTGTTGCCGGGGCCGATATTACACAGGGTCTACCACGTATCCAGGAACTTTTCGAGGCTCGTAACCCAAAAGGTCGCGCCATTATCGCCGAAATTGACGGTGTAATTACATCTGTAAAGCCAAATACTAAAAACCGTTACGAAATTTTATTAACTAACAAATTCGAATCCCGCAGCTATTTGCTTCCTTATGGGGCACAACCATTAGTAGCAGAAGGAGACGATGTTAAATCTGGGGATATGATGACAGAAGGTTCATTAGATCCTAAAGAACTACTGCGCGTTAAAGATGTTCAGTCCGTGCAGGCTTATATCCTAAAAGAAGTTCAAAACGTTTACCGTGCACAGGGTGTAGAATTATCCGATAAGCATATTGAGATCATGGTTCACCAGATGATGAAAAAAGTTAAAATCATTGACGGTGGGGATACAGACATCCTACCAGGATCATTAATCGACATTACTCATTACACAAGGGTTAACCGCGATGCAATTGGGCGTGGAAAACGGCCAGCAGTAGGTATCCCGACCATTTTAGGTATTACCAAGGCATCCCTCGAAACAGAATCTTTCTTATCGGCAGCATCTTTTCAAGAAACGACCCGTGTCCTTACCGATGCGGCAATTAAAGGGAAAGTCGATGAACTTGTCGGGCTTAAAGAGAATGTTATCATCGGGAAGCTTATCCCTGCGGGGACAGGTGTCCTAAATGAACAGCATATTCGTGCCGTCCACGAGGATACTGAAGAATTTGACACCGAAGAAGTTAGGTTGGAACCTAAAATGACCCCCAAACCAAAATTCATCGAAACAGAGCCGCAAAGTGAATTAGAAATGAATCTTCCGCTACAGGGCTACACGGATACAGATCTCGTTTACGGTTCTACTACCGAAGCATAAAAATCAAAATATAACATTTTTTTCACCTAAAGTGTTGACTTTAGGTGAAAATGATGTTAAACTAGTCAAGGCTTTTAAAGTTGTAAAGGTAAGCTTTTTAACTTTGAAGTTTATTTTTACAGTAAAAAATGAACCACCTGGATAAGTGGAACAAGATTATGAGAGGAGGACGAATATGCCTACTATTAACCAATTAGTTCGCAAAGGACGCCAAAAGCAAGAAACAAAATCAAAGTCTCGTCACTTAAACGTTGGATACAACAGTTTAAAGAAAGAGCAGACTGACATTAAATCACCTCAAAAACGTGGGGTTTGTACACGTGTTGCAACAATGACACCTAAGAAACCAAACTCGGCTTTACGTAAGTATGCCCGTGTACGTTTGTCAAATGGACTAGAGGTAACTGCATACATTCCTGGTATTGGACACAAATTACAAGAGCACAGTGTTGTATTGATCCGTGGAGGACGTGTTAAAGACTTACCAGGGGTACGTTATCATATCGTTCGGGGTACGCTTGATGCCACAGGCGTTGATGGACGTATGCAATCCCGTTCAAAATACGGAACTAAACGACCAAAAGCAGCTAAGAAGTAATTTTTCTGTTAATATCATGGAAGGGAGGCTAACTTATGCCACGTAAAGGACATGTAGCAAAACGCGACGTTTTGCCCGATCCAATTTATAATTCAAAATTAGTATCTCGTTTGATCAATTCAATCATGAAAGATGGTAAAAAGGGTACAGCCCAAACTATTTTATACAGTGCATTTGAAATGATTGCCGAGAAAACTGGCCGTGAGCCAATGGAAGTGTTTGAAGAGGCTTTAGATAACATCATGCCAGTTCTTGAGGTTAAAGCTCGCCGTATCGGTGGTGCAAACTATCAAGTCCCAATTGAAGTTCGTCCTGAACGCCGTATCACTCTAGGACTTCGCTGGTTGGTTCAATACTCTCGCAACCGCGGTGAGAAAACAATGGAACAACGTCTAGCTAATGAAATCGTCGATGCAGCCAATAACTCAGGTGCTTCCGTTAAGAAACGCGAAGACACTCATAAAATGGCTGAAGCGAACAAAGCGTTTGCTCACTATCGTTGGTAATATAAAATGGTTTTTAGGATTACTGCAAATGCAGTAATCCTAAAAATGTAATCTCATTACGAGAGGAGTAACAACATGGCACGGGAATTTTCCTTAGAAAACACACGTAATATCGGAATCATGGCCCACATCGATGCGGGTAAAACAACTACTACTGAGCGTATCTTATACTACACTGGTAGAATCCATAAAATTGGAGAGACTCACGAAGGTGCCTCTCAAATGGACTGGATGGCTCAAGAGCAAGAACGTGGTATCACGATTACATCTGCAGCTACAACTGCAGCTTGGAATGGTCACCGCGTAAATATCATCGATACCCCTGGTCACGTAGACTTCACAGTAGAAGTTGAACGTTCCCTGCGTGTACTTGATGGTGCTGTAGCAGTATTGGATGCTCAATCAGGTGTTGAACCTCAAACAGAAACAGTTTGGCGTCAAGCAACAACTTACGGCGTTCCTCGTATCGTATTCGTTAATAAAATGGATAAAATCGGTGCGGATTTCCTTTACTCTGTTGGAACTATCCACAGCCGTTTAGGTGCAAATGCACATCCAATCCAATTGCCAATCGGTGCTGAAGATAACTTCACTGGTATCATTGACCTTATCGAAATGAAACAACACACTTATACTAATGACCTTGGAACTGATATCAGTGTCGGTGAAATTGATGCAGAGCACTTAGAAGAAGCACAATTACAACGCGAAGCATTAGTTGAAGCTGTTTCAAACTTAGATGAAGAATTAATGATGAAATACCTAGAAGGAGAAGAAATCTCTGTTGAAGAGTTAAAAGCAGCTATCCGCCGCGCAACAAACAATGTTGAATTCTTCCCAGTAGTGTGTGGTTCAGCATTCAAAAACAAAGGTGTACAGTTAATGCTAGATGCAGTAATCGATTACCTTCCAGCTCCTACTGACGTTGCCGCTATCAAAGGACAATTAGAAGATGGGACTGAAGTTGAGCGTCACCCATCTGATGAAGAACCGTTTTCTGCATTGGCTTTCAAAGTAATGGTTGACCCATTCGTAGGGAAACTGACTTTCTTCCGGGTTTACTCTGGTGTTGTACAGTCAGGTACTTATGTATTGAACTCAACTAAAGGAAAACGCGAGCGTATCGGCCGTATCCTACAGATGCATGCTAACAGCCGCCAAGAAATCAGCATTTGCTACGCTGGGGATATCGCAGCTGCCGTAGGGCTTAAAGATACTACTACTGGTGATACTTTATGTTCGCCTGATGACGTAGTTATCCTTGAATCAATGGTATTCCCTGAACCGGTAATCCGTTTGTCTGTTGAGCCTAAGTCTAAGGCTGACCAAGATAAAATGGCTACGGCACTTCAAAAACTTGCTGAAGAAGATCCAACTTTCCGTGCTAGCACAGACGAAGAAACTGGTGAAACTATTATTGCAGGTATGGGTGAGCTTCACTTGGACATCATCGTTGACCGTATGAAGCGCGAATATAAAGTTGAAGCTAACATTGGTGCTCCTCAGGTTGCATACCGTGAAACATTCACAGCTACTGCTGAAATTGAAGGTAAATTCGTACGCCAATCAGGTGGACGTGGACAATACGGACACGTTTGGGTTCGTTTCGAGCCGCAAGAAGCTGGTGCAGGATTTGAATTCGTTGACGCAGTTGTTGGTGGGGTTGTTCCTCGTGAATACATCAAATCTGTTGGGGACGGCTTGAAAGATGCTATGAACAACGGTCAATTATCAGGTTTCCCTGCTGTTGACATCAAAGCGACTTTATTCGATGGGTCTTACCACGACGTGGATTCCTCGGAAATGGCCTATAAAATTGCTGCTTCCATGGCATTCAAAAATGCTTACGATAAATGTAAGCCGGTTCTATTAGAGCCAATCATGAAAGTTGAAGTTACTATTCCAGATGAGTACCTAGGGGACGTAATGGGTGACATTACATCTCGCCGTGGGCGCTTAGACGGAATGGAAGCACGCGGTAACGCTCAAGTTATCCGTGCATACGTGCCACTTTCCGAAATGTTCGGTTATGCAACTGCCTTACGTTCTAATACGCAAGGACGCGGTAACTATGCAATGGAAATGGATCACTTCGAGCAAGTTCCAAAATCAATCGCTGATGAAGTTATCAAAAAACATAAAGGTTAATCCTTGTTAATTGATATTCATACCTACAATATACATGAATAGGTCAGTAATTACTTGCTTTCTTATTCATGGTGTTGTAAAATAATAATGGTTGAAATTATAAAATGTAATTTAGAGGAGGACTCAAGAAATGGCAAAAGCTAAATTCGAACGTACAAAACCGCATGTTAACATCGGTACAATTGGTCACGTTGACCACGGTAAAACTACTTTAACTGCTGCAATCACTTCTGTATTAGCAAAAGTTGGCGGAGCAGAAGCTCGTGCATACGATCAAATCGATGGTGCTCCTGAAGAGCGTGAGCGTGGTATCACAATCTCTACAGCACACGTTGAATATGAAACTGCAAACCGTCACTACGCACACGTTGACTGCCCAGGTCACGCTGACTACGTTAAAAACATGATCACTGGTGCTGCTCAAATGGACGGCGGAATCTTAGTAGTATCTGCTGCTGATGGACCAATGCCACAAACTCGTGAGCACATCCTTTTATCTCGTCAGGTTGGTGTTCCACGTCTAGTTGTTTTCATGAACAAATGTGACATGGTTGATGACGAAGAATTATTAGAATTAGTTGAAATGGAAATCCGTGACCTATTATCTGAGTACGATTTCCCAGGTGACGAAGTTCCAGTAATCCAAGGTTCTGCATTAGGAGCACTTAACGGTGAGCCTCAATGGGAAGAAAAAATCAATGAATTGATGGCTGCTGTTGATGAGTACATCGAGACTCCTGAGCGCGCAACTGACCTTCCTTTCTTAATGCCAGTTGAGGACGTATTCTCAATCACTGGACGTGGTACTGTAGCAACAGGACGCGTTGAGCGTGGAACAATCAAAGTTGGTGATGTTATCGAAATCATCGGTTACGAAGAAGAATCTAAATCAACTACTGTGACAGGTGTTGAGATGTTCCGTAAATTGTTAGACCAAGCTGAAGCTGGGGATAATATCGGAGCACTTCTTCGTGGGGTTGCTCGTGAAGATATCCAACGTGGACAAGTATTAGCGAAACCAGGTTCCGTTAAGCCACACTCCAAATTTACAACTAACTGCTACATCTTATCTAAAGAAGAAGGCGGACGCCACACTCCTTTCTTTGGTAACTACCGTCCTCAGTTTTATTTCCGTACTACTGACGTTACTGGTGTTATCGAATTACCGGAAGGTGTTGAAATGGTTATGCCTGGTGATGACGTACTAATGACTGTCGAACTAATCGCCCCAATCGCTGTTGAGCAAAATACTAAGTTCTCAATCCGCGAAGGTGGACGTACAGTTGGAGCAGGAACTGTAGTTGACATCTTAGCTTAATTGAATAATTAGAGTGTCATTGCTTAGGCAATGATGCTCTTTTTTTAAATTGGGTGTAAACGACATTGTTGGATCCTATTTGGTTTAATTGATGAAATACAATTATTGTCGAAAAAGGTTAAAGAGTATTGCTTTTGAAGTTAATTCGTGATAAAGTAGTTAAAGTGAGTTTTCAAATATGCATAAAATGCAATGAAAATTAAAAAAAGCTTGCATTTTCAGCTGAACTCATGTATAATAGATATGTTGACTTGAGCTTTGAAGCGAAAGGTTGCCGACACACCAGGCCGATTTGCCAAGGCGGTGTAGCGGGGTATTTTCGTGGAGCTAGTCTATTTCTAATATAGGCGAAGGGAGGAATTACAAATGGCAAAACAAAAAATCAGAATCCGTTTAAAAGCTTACGATCACAGGATCTTAGATCAGTCTGCTGAAAAAATCGTTGAGAGTGCAAAGAGGACTGGTGCGAAAGTAGCAGGACCGATTCCACTACCAACTGAGAAGCAAGTGTATACAATCTTACGTGCGGTGCACAAATACAAAGATTCTCGTGAGCAATTCGAAATGCGCACTCACAAACGTTTAATTGATATTGTTGAACCAACACCACAAACTGTTGATTCATTAATGCGTTTAGACTTACCATCTGGTGTAGACATCGAAATCAAATTATAATTATCGGCAAGAAACAGGAGGTGTAACTCATGGCCAAAGGAATCTTAGGTAGAAAAATTGGAATGACTCAAATTTTCACAGAAGAAGGGAAATTAATCCCAGTAACTGTTGTTCAAGCAACGCCTAACGTTGTTTTACAAGTTAAAACAATTGAAACGGATGGATACGAAGCTGTCCAGGTTGGTTTTGAAGACAAACGTGAAAAACTAGCAAACAAGCCTGCTCAAGGACATGTTGCGAAGGCTAACACAGCGCCTAAGCGCTTCATTCGTGAATTCCGCAAACTTAATGTAACGGAATATCAAACTGGTCAAGAAATCAAAGTTGATACTTTCACAGAAGGTGAAATTGTTGACGTGACTGGCAAAACTAAAGGGAAAGGTTTCCAAGGGGTTATTAAACGCCACGGACATTCTCGCGGGCCAATGGCTCACGGTTCCCGTTATCACCGCCGTCCAGGTTCAATGGGGTCTATCGCTGCGAACCGTGTTTTGAAAGGTAAAAAATTACCTGGACAAACTGGTGGAAATATCGTTACTGTTCAAAACCTAGAAATCGTCAAAGTTGATGCAGAACGTAATGTTTTATTAATTAAAGGTAACGTACCAGGAGCTAAAAAAGCCTTGATCACTGTACGTTCAGCTGTAAAAGCAAATTAGTTTAGTACTGTAGGGAAGGAGGAATTGTAATGCCACAAGTAGCATTATTTAACCAAACCGGTGCTCAAATCGGAGAAGTTGCCCTTAACGACGCTATCTTCGGAATTGAGCCTCATAAACAAGCTATGTTTGATGCTGTTATCATGCAACGTGCATCTATGCGCCAAGGAACACATAAAACAAAAACTCGTACTGAGGTACGCGGTGGCGGACGTAAGCCTTGGAAACAAAAAGGTACAGGGCGTGCTCGTCAAGGGTCTATCCGCTCACCACAATGGCGTGGCGGTGGAACAGTTTTCGGACCAGTTCCGCGTAGCTACTCTTACAAATTGAACAAAAAAGTTCGTCGTTTAGCATTGTTATCAGCATTATCAACGAAAGTTGTTGAAAATGAAATCCTAGTGTTAGATCAGTTCTCGTTAGCAACTCCTAAGACAAAAGAAATGGTTGCGATTTTAAATTCTTTAAATGTAACTTCAAAAGCTGTTATTGTAACAACTGAAGAAAACCAAGAGGTGGCGTTGTCTGCACGTAACATCCCAGGTGTTAAAGTATTGACTGCAACTTCAATTAATGTTTTAGATCTTTTAGATGCTACAAAATTAGTTATCACTAAAGATGCAGTTCAAAAGATTGAGGAGGTGCTTGCGTAATGAAAGATGCTAGAGATATCATTAAGCGCCCAATTATCACGGAAAAGTCTTATGACCTAATGAACGATAATAAATACACGTTCGAAGTAGATAAAAAAGCTAATAAAATTGAAATTAAAAAAGCTATCGAAGTTTTATTCAGCGTTAAAGTTAATAAAGTTAACGTCATTAACGTTCGTCCTAAAAAACGCCGTGTTGGACGCTACGAAGGTTTCACTCCTTCAATGAAAAAAGCTATTATCACATTGGCTGATGGTCAAACAATCGATAGATTTGAAGTTTAATAATTAATCGAAGGAGGGAAACAAGATGGCTATTAAAAAATATAAAGCAACCACCAACGGTCGCCGTAACATGTCAACTTTAACATTTGACGAAATTACGACGAATCAACCGGAAAAGTCTTTGCTTACAGCATTGCCGAAAAAAGCTGGACGCAATAATCATGGTGTTATCACTGTACGTCATCATGGTGGCGGACATAAGCGTAAATATCGTATCATCGATTTTAAACGTGCAAAAGACGGCATTCCAGGACGTGTTGCTACAATCGAATACGATCCAAACCGCTCTGCAAATATCGCTTTAATCAACTACCTTGATGGTGAAAAACGTTATATCATCGCTCCAAAAGGTTTGAAAGTCGGAATGACGATCGAATCAGGTGAAGGATCTGATATTAAAATCGGTAACGCACTACCAATTATGTTAATTCCAGTTGGTACATTGATTCACAACATTGAGCTTAAACCTGGTAAAGGTGGGCAAATGGTACGTTCTGCTGGGACTTCAGCGCAAATCCTTGGTCGTGAAGAACGTTATGTGTTAGTACGTTTGGCTTCTGGTGAAGTTCGTAAAGTTTTAGGTACTTGCCGTGCAACAGTTGGTGAAGTTGGCAATGCTGACCATGAACTAGTTAACATTGGTAAAGCAGGACGTAACCGTTGGTTAGGCAATCGCCCAACTGTACGTGGTTCAGTAATGAACCCTAATGATCACCCACACGGTGGTGGTGAAGGACGTACGCCAATCGGACGTAAATCTCCAGTTACTCCTTGGGGTAAACCAGCATTAGGACTTAAAACACGTGATAAGAAAAAAGCATCAAGCAAATTAATCGTCCGCGGACGAAATAAATAATAATTATTATTAACGTTCGAAAGGAGGAATTTAAGAATGGGACGTAGTTTAAAAAAAGGACCTTTCTGTGATGATCATTTAATGAAAAAAGTTGAAACTGCTAACGCCAATGGTGATAAAAAAGTTATCCAAACTTGGTCACGCCGCTCAACAATTTTCCCTCAATTCGTAGGGCATACAATTGCTGTATACGATGGACGCAAACATGTTCCTGTATATGTATCTGAAGATATGGTAGGACATAAATTAGGTGAGTTCGCACCAACCCGTACTTATAAAGGGCACGTCAAAGAAGATAAAAAGACTAGACGTTAATATTGAGAGGAGGACTTGGCAATGGAAGCTAAAGCTATGGCTAGAACAGTACGCATTGCTCCTCGTAAAGCACGCTTAGTGATTGACTTAATTCGAGGAAAACAAGTTGGAGAAGCAGTTGCTATTTTGAAAAATACGCAAAAAGCAGCATCTCCAATTATTGAAAAAGTTTTAAATTCAGCGATTGCAAATGCTGATCATAACTTAAACTTAGATGTTAATTCATTATTTGTTAAAGAAGCTTACGTAAACGAAGGAACAACTTTAAAACGTTTCCGTCCGCGTGCACAAGGACGGGCTTCACAAATTAACAAAAGAACTTCTCACATCACAGTAGTGGTTGCAGAGAAAAATTAATCAAAGGAGGGATACGTAGTGGGTCAAAAAGTTAGTCCTATTGGTTTGCGCGTTGGTGTTATCCGTGATTGGGATGCTCGTTGGTACGCAAATGATAAAAATTTTGCTACATTACTTCATGAGGATCTTAAAATCCGTGACTTTATCAATAACAAATTCAAAAAAGCATCGGTATCACGTGTTGAAATTGAACGCGCTAAAAACCGTGTTAATATTCTTATCCACACTGCTAAGCCTGGTATGGTTATCGGACGTGGCGGTTCAGAAAAAGATGCAGCTGTTGCAGCATTGTCAAAAATGACTGGAAAACGTATCTTCGTACGTATCGTTGAAATCAAACGCCCTGAAACTGATGCGCAATTAGTTGCAAGGTCAATTGCAGAACAATTAGAAAACCGTGCTTCTTTCCGTCGTACTCAAAAAGTTGCTATTCAACGTGCGATCAAATTTGGAGCAAAAGGTATTAAAACACAAGTATCTGGTCGTTTAGGTGGAGCTGATATGGCTCGTGCTGAAGGATATTCTGAAGGAAACGTTCCTTTACATACTCTTCGTGCGGACATTGATTATGCTACAGCTGAAGCAGATACTACATATGGTAAGCTAGGAATCAAAGTATGGATCTACAAAGGAGAAGTACTTCCTGCAAAACGTCAAGTAAAGGAGGGGAAATAGTATGTTAGTACCTAAACGTACAAAATACCGTCGCCCTCACCGTTTGTCCCATGATGGACAAGCTAAAGGCGGAACAGAAGTAGTATTCGGCGAGTATGGTTTACAAGCACTAAGCGGTGCTTGGATTACTAACCGTCAAATCGAGGCAGCGCGTATTGCCATGACACGTTACATGAAACGTAGCGGTCGTGTTTGGATTAAAATTTTCCCTCATCAAGCAAAAACTGCTAAACCTATGGAAGTACGGATGGGTTCTGGTAAGGGTGCTCCAGATGGATGGGTTGCTGTAGTAAAAACTGGTAAAGTAATGTTTGAAATTGGCGGTGTGACAGAAGAAATCGCACGTGAGGCTTTACGCTTAGCTTCTCACAAGCTACCAGTGCAAACTAAGTTTGTAAAAAGAGTAAATGGTGGTGATAGTAATGAAGGCTAATGAAATCCGTGATTTAACCACTACAGAAATCGAAGCGAAAATCAGTGAAATGAAAGATGAACTATTTAACCTTCGTTTCCAATTAGCTACAGGTCAATTGGAAAACACTAGTCGCATTCGTGAAGTTCGTAAAGCTATCGCTCGTATGAAAACAATCATCAACGAACGCGCAAACAATAAATAAAAACCTTGAGAGGAGGGTTCACTTATGGAACGTACCAAAAAAACTTTTTCTGGACGTGTAGTTTCAGATAAAACAGATAAAACAATCTCAGTACTTGTAGAATCTTATAAAGTACATCCTCTATACGGTAAACGAGTTAAGTATTCAAAAAAATATTCAACTCATGATGAGTCAAATGAAGCAAAAATCGGCGATGTGGTTCGTATTGAAGAATGCCGCCCAATGTCAAAAACTAAAAAATTCCGTTTAGTTGAAATTGTTGAAAAAGCAGTAATTATCTAATTTTAAATAAATAAATGAAACACAGTTAAGTCTTGAAGGGAGGTCCAATCATGATTCAACAAGAAACACGTTTAAGAGTTGCAGATAACTCTGGTGCTAAAGAGATATTGGCAATTAAAATTTTAGGTGGTTCCCAAAAGAAAGTTGGAAACATCGGTGACATCATCGTCGCTACAGTTAAATCAGCATCGCCTGGTGGAACTGTTAAAAAAGGTGATGTAGTTAGAGCCGTAATCGTACGTACAAAAACTGGAGCTCGTCGTGCTGACGGATCATACATTAAGTTTGATGAAAATGCAGCAGTAATTATTAAAGACGACAAATCTCCACGTGGTACTCGTATCTTCGGACCAGTTGCTCGTGAACTGCGTGATAAAGATTTCATGCGTATTGTTTCATTAGCTCCTGAAGTTCTTTAATTAAACTGAATCCTTAGGATTAGGAGGTGCACAGTATGCATTTAAAAACTGGAGACAAAGTTGTTGTCATTTCAGGTAAAGATAAAGGTAAAGAAGGCGTTGTAACTACCGTTAAGTCATCTCAAAACAAAGTTGTTGTTGAAGGTGTCAACGTAGTGAAAAAACATATCCGTCCTTCTCAAATGAACCCGGATGGTGGAATCGTTGAGTTCGAAGCGCCAATCCATGCGTCAAACGTTATGGTTGCAGATCCTAAAACCGGAAAACCAACTCGCGTAGGCATTAAATTCGTTGACGGTAAAAAAGTTCGCTTCGCTAAAAAATCAGGTGAAGTTCTATAATATTTTACAACGAAGGGAGGTAAACTTACATGAATCGTTTACAAACTAAATTTGATACAGAAATCAAAAAAGCAATGACTGAAAAATTCAATTACGCTTCTGTAATGGAAGTGCCTAATATTGATAAAATCGTAATCAACATGGGGCTTGGTGAAGCAGTATCCAACTCTAAAGTGCTTGATGAAGCAGTAGCTGAATTAGCATTAATCACTGGGCAAAAACCTGTTGTAACACGTGCAAAAAAATCCATCGCTGGTTTCCGTCTTCGTGAAGGAATGCCAATCGGGTGTAAAGTAACTTTACGTGGAACCCGTATGTTCGACTTCTTGGATAAATTAGTTTCTATTTCTTTACCACGCATGCGTGACTTCCGTGGTGTTTCAAAAAAATCTTTTGATGGTCGCGGGAACTATACATTAGGTGTTAAAGAACAATTAATTTTCCCTGAAATTGATTTCGATAAAGTAAGTAAAGTACGCGGAATGGATATCGTAATTGTTACAACTGCAAACACAGATGAAGAATCTCGTGAGTTGTTAACGCAATTCGGGATGCCATTTCAAAAATAATTAAGGAAAGGAAGGCATCTTATCATGGCTAAAAAATCTATGATTATCAAACAACAGCGTAAGCAAAAGTTTGCTGTTCAAGAATATACGCGTTGTGAACGTTGTGGGCGCCCACATTCAGTAATTCGTAAGTTCAAATTATGCCGTATTTGCTTCCGTGAATTAGCGTATAAAGGACAAATTCCAGGTGTAAAAAAAGCAAGCTGGTAAAAAAACTTAATTCTCTTCATATGGGAAGGAGGAACAACAAATGGTAATGACAGATCCGATTGCAGATATGTTAACACGTATTCGTAACGCTAACCAAATGCGTCATGAAGTGGTAGAAATGCCTGCTTCTAAAATGAAACGTGAGGTTCTTGAAGTATTAAAACGCGAAGGTTTTGTTCGCGATGTAGAATATATTGAAGATAACAAGCAAGGTGTTTTGCGTGTTGGTCTTAAATACGGTAAAAATAATGAGCGCGTTATTACAGGTTTAAAACGTATTTCTAAACCAGGTTTACGTGTGTATGTGAAAAATACAGATGTTCCAAAAGTATTAGGTGGATTGGGAATTGCAATCTTATCTTCTTCTAAAGGAATCATGACTGATAAAGAAGCTCGTCAACAACAAGTTGGTGGCGAAGTTGTCGCTTACGTTTGGTAATTACAAAGACAGGAGGTGTATTGTAAATGTCTCGTATTGGTAATAAACCAGTAGCACTACCTTCTGGAGTTGAAGTTATTGTTGCTGCAAATAATGCCGTTACTGTGAAGGGCCCTAAAGGGGAACTTTCACGTACGTTTAACTCTAATTTAGGTATTCAAGTTGAAGGTAATGAAGTGATTATCACTCGCCCTAACGACGAGAAACAAATTAAAATGATTCACGGAACGACTCGTGCACTTTTAAACAACATGGTTGTTGGTGTTTCAGAAGGCTTTACACGTGAATTGGAAATCATCGGGGTAGGTTACCGTGCACAAAAACAAGGGGAAAAACTTGTAATTAGTGCTGGTTATTCTCATCCAGTTGAAATGTTTGCACCAGAAGGCGTTACTGTTGAGGTACCTACTCAAACTTCAGTAATCGTTAAAGGTACTGACAAGCAAGTTGTTGGTGAATTTGCTGCTAACATCCGTGCGGTTCGTTCTCCTGAGCCTTACAAAGGAAAAGGTATCCGTTACAAAGGCGAATTCGTTCGTCGTAAAGAAGGTAAAAAAGCTAAAAAATAATTTGAAAGGAGTGGCCTGAATGATTAAGAAAGTTTCACGTAATGAACTACGTAAACAAAGACATTTCCGTGTGCGGTCTAAGGTAACAGGAACTGCTGAGCGCCCACGTTTAAATGTTTTCCGCTCTAGTAAACACATTTATGCTCAAATCATTGATGACGTAACCGGTACAACTTTAGTTAGTGCCTCTACACAAGATAAAGATTTAACATTTACTTCTACAGGAAATAAGGAAGCAGCTAAACTAGTTGGTGAGGCGCTTGCTAAAAAATCTTTAGCGAAAAATATCGAATCTGTTGTATTCGATCGCGGTGGATATATTTATCATGGACGCGTTGCTGCTCTAGCTGAAGCTGCACGCGAAAATGGATTAAAATTCTAATAAGAGGGAGGGACAAAGATGAATCGAATCATTGACCCGAGTAATTTAACGCTTGAAGAGCGTGTAGTTACCATTAATCGTGTAACGAAAGTAGTAAAAGGTGGACGTCGCTTCCGTTTTGCTGCATTAGTAGTTGTCGGTGACAAAAATGGTCACGTTGGTTTCGGTACGGGGAAAGCCCAAGAAGTACCAGAAGCAATTAAAAAAGCAGTTGAAAGTGCAAAGAAAAACTTGATTCATGTTCCTGTAGTTGGAACAACAATCCCACACCAAATTATTGGTGAGTTTGGTTCAGGAAATGTTTTACTAAAACCTGCTTCTGCTGGTACTGGTGTTATCGCTGGTGGTCCAGTTCGTGCGGTGCTTGAGTTAGCTGGTGTTCAGGATATCCTATCTAAATCTTTAGGATCCAATACGCCGATTAACATGGTTCGTGCAACTATCAGCGGTTTAGAAAACTTAAAAACAGTTGAGCGCGTTGCTGAATTGCGTGGTAAGACTGTTCAAGAAATCTTAGGATAAGGTGGGAACTCCAATGGCTAAAGAATTACACATTACTTTAAAGCGTAGTGTAATCGGTCAAACTGATTCTCAACGTGCAACAGTACATGCCTTAGGATTACGCAAAACTAGTCAAACAGTAGTTAAAACTGACAATGAGCGTATCCGTGGAATGATTAATAAAGTATCACACTTATTAGCAGTCGAAGAAAAATAACAAGGAGGTGAACTTCTGTGAAATTACATGAGTTAACTTATACTGAAGGGTCTCGTAAAGATAGAAAACGTATCGGACGCGGTCACGGTTCAGGTCAAGGTAAAACTGCTGGTAAAGGACACAAAGGACAAAACGCCCGTTCTGGCGGTGGAGTTCGTTTAGGTTTCGAGGGTGGTCAAACTCCTTTATTCCGTCGTTTGCCGAAGCGTGGATTTACAAACTTTACCCGTAAAGAGTTCGCTATCGTTAATTTGGATCAACTTAATCAATTCGAAGAGGGAACAATTGTTACTCCAGAATTGTTAATGGAAACTGGAATGGTTAAAAAATTATACTCTGGTATTAAAATTTTAGCCCAAGGTAACCTTGAGAAAAAATTAACGGTTAAGGCCTCTAAATTCTCTAAAACAGCTGAGGAAAAAATTGGTGCATTAGGTGGAACGATCGAGGTGGAATAATGGCTACTTTTAATAAAGTTTGGAAAAATCCAGATTTGAAAAGAAAAATATTCTTTACCACTATGATATTTATAGTTTATCGTATCGGTGTTTTTATTCCCGTACCGGGTGTTAACACAGAGGTAGTAAGGGCAACTATGCAACAACCTGTATTTGGATTTCTTGATGCTTTTACAGGTGGTGCGCTAGGAACCTTTTCCGTTTTTGCAATGTCCATTTCCCCTTATATCAATGCTTCGATCATCGTTCAGCTTCTACAAATGGATGTTATTCCTATTTTAGCTGAGTGGTCGAAAGAAGGAGAATCCGGAAAGCGTAAGATTAATCAGGTAACCCGTTACCTGTCGTTGATTTTAGCTTTTGTCCAAGCTCTTGCTATGGCAATCGGATTTAATATGATGAACAATGGGATATTCCTATTAGGCCAGGGATGGCTTGTCTATCTCTACATTGCAATTGTCTTAACCGCCGGGACTGCTATTATGTTATTCCTTTCAGACCAAATCACTGCTAAAGGGATTGGTAATGGAACTTCAATGATTATCGTAGCTGGTATTGTGACACAAATTCCGAGAATGATCGGCGACTTGTATAGCTATTACCTTGTAAATCTTACTATTCCTAACATATTAGCTGTTGTTGCAATTATTGCACTCATTTTACTAACTGTCATCGGTGTAGTTTACCTGCAACTTGCAACTAGAAAATTACCTATTCAATATGCTAACCGCCATAATTCCGCTCAATTATCCGGTCGGAAGGATTCTTTCATTCCTTTGAAGTTGAATTCGGCTGGTGTTATTCCGGTCATATTTGCAAGCACGCTTCTAAGTTTGCCTTTGACTGTTATTAACTTCTTCCCGGAATCGGGATTTACAAATGTTTTGGGGATTCTCTTCGATTTTAACAATTCCATTATTGGGTTGTTGATATACATCATTCTTATTGTGGGATTCACTTACTTCTACGCTTTCGTACAAGTAAGTCCTGAAAAAGTCGCTGAGAACTTGAAAAAACAAGGTTCCTATATCCCTGGGGTACGCCCAGGTGCGGATACCGAAGAATATTTATCTAAAGTTTTATCACGTATCACTTTTATTGGAGCATTGTCATTAGTAGTTATTGCCTGCCTTCCAATTGTCCTTTCCATGTTGACTGAGATTCCTCAAAGCATTCGGATCGGTGGGACAACAATCTTAATTGTTGTAGGTGTAGCGATAGAAACTGCTAAGCAAGTCCAAACTAAAACAATGGATCAAAGGTACCAAGGATTCATTAAATAACTGAGGTGATATGATGAAAATCGTATTCATGGGTCCTCCAGGTGCTGGGAAAGGGACACAAGCAGAAAAAATTGTTGATACTTATCAAATTCCTCATATCTCAACTGGGGATATGTTTAGAAAAGCTATAAAAGACCAAACTGAATTAGGTATGGAAGCTAAGCGTAACATGGATCAAGGTACACTTGTACCTGATCAGGTTACAATTGGCATCGTAAAAGAACGCCTATCTGAAGCAGATTGTCAAAAAGGCTTCCTATTGGATGGTTTTCCTCGAACAGTAGAGCAAGCAAATGCATTAGATGAAATCTTAGTTTCATTAAATACAGAAATTGATTATGTAATTAATATTGATGTTGATTTAGGTATTCTTAAAGAACGGTTAACCGGTAGACGGATTTGCCGCTCCTGTGGAGCTACTTATCACATGGCTTTCAATCCTCCCAAAGTGGAAGGGAAATGCGATAAGTGTGGTGGAGAATTATATCAACGCCAGGA
Source organism: Turicibacter sp. (assembly GCA_009787345.1). Taxonomy (GTDB): domain Bacteria; phylum Bacillota_I; class Bacilli_A; order MOL361; family Turicibacteraceae; genus WRGF01. The sequence continues at coordinate 11,579 of WRGF01000216.1, read as the reverse complement.
TGACAATGAAGAAACTGTAGGTAATCGTTTGGAAGTTTACGTTAAGCAAACCAAACCTCTACTAGATTATTACTCTGAAGCTGGGAATCTTGTTAATATTAATGGTCAGCAATCAATTGATCTCGTATTTGCGGATATTCAAACTGTTCTCGGAGGGAATGAATAATGATTATTTCCAAGACTCCACGTGAAGTTGAAATTATGCGTGAGGCGGGAAAGATTGTAGCTTTATCTCATCTAGAGGTAAAAAAACACATTAAGCCTGGAATTACAACCAAAAAACTAGATAAGATCATTGAAGATGTTATCCGGTCAAATGGCGCAATACCTTCCTTTAAAGGTTATCATGGCTTCCCAGGCAATAGTTGTATTTCAGTTAATGAAGAACTAGTGCACGGAATACCAGGTTCGCGTACGCTTAAAGATGGTGATGTTATCTCCATTGATATCGGAGCGAAAAAAAATGGCTATCATGGCGATTCGGCTTGGACCTATCCTGTCGGTAAAATTTCAAATGAAGCTGCACTATTGTTGGATGTAACGGAAAAATCATTATTTATTGGCTTAGAAAAGGCGAAAGCAGGCAATCGATTGTCAGATATTTCAAATGCGATTCAAAAGTATGTGGAATCATTTAACTTTTCGATTGTCCGTGAATATGCCGGACATGGTGTTGGTCAGAGCCTTCATGAGGATCCGACCATCCCTCACTATGGTCCTCCGGGACGTGGGCCAAGATTAAAAAATGGGATGACTTTGGCTATTGAGCCTATGGTAAATGCCGGTGAGCGATATGTTAAAACGCTGAAGGATAATTGGACCGTGGTTACCCGTGATCGAAGCCTCGCCGCACATTTCGAACATACTATTGTCATTACTGATAATGGTTATGAAATATTAACTAAGATATAAAAGTAAGGAGGGCATAATCAATGGCTAAGCAAGACGTTATTGAAGTAGAAGGTACCGTTATCGATAATTTGCCAAATGCTAAGTTCAAAGTAAGATTAGAGAACAACGGTCATGAATTAATCGCTCATGTTTCTGGTAAAATCCGTATGAATTACATACGCATCTTACCAGGTGATAAAGTAACCGTAGAACTTTCTCCTTATGATTTAACACATGGGCGCATTACATATCGACATAAATAGAACTCCGAGAAAAGTATAAATGAGGAGGTTTTAATTCATGAAAGTAAGACCATCTGTAAAACCAATGTGCGATAAGTGTAAAGTTATTCGCCGTAAAGGTAAAGTAATGGTAATTTGTGAAAATCCAAAACATAAACAAAAACAAGGATAAGTTTAGGAGGTGCAGTAAATGGCACGTATTGCTGGTGTAGATATTCCTCGCGATAAACGCGTTGTAATTTCATTAACATATGTCTTTGGGATTGGTAAGCCAACTTCCCAACAGATCCTAGCTAACGCTGGTGTATCAGAAGATACTCGTGTACGTGATTTAACTGAAGATGAGTTAAACCGTATCCGTACAGAAATCGATAAATTAAAAGTAGAAGGTGACCTTCGTCGTGACATCACATTAAATATCAAGCGTTTAATGGAGATTGCTTCATTCCGTGGAATCCGTCATCGTCGTAGTTTACCAGTACGCGGACAAAATACTAAAAATAACGCCCGTACACGTAAAGGACCTCGTAAGACAGTCGCTAATAAGAAAAAATAGTTAGGAGGGTCATGACAATGGCACGTAAACAAGTAAGAACAAAACGTCGTGTTAAAAAGAATATTGCTACAGGTATGGCACATATCCACTCGACTTTCAATAATACAATTGTTACGATTACTGATCCTCATGGTAATGCAATCTCATGGTCAAGTGCAGGTGCATTAGGATTTAAAGGTTCTCGTAAATCTACTCCATTTGCTGCTCAAATGGCATCTGAAGCTGCTGCTAAAGCGGCTATGGATAATGGTATGAAGGCAGTAGATGTAACAGTTAAAGGTCCTGGTCCTGGACGTGAAGCAGCTATCCGTGCTTTACAAGCAGCAGGATTAGACGTAACAGCTATCAAAGATGTTACTCCAGTTCCTCACAATGGTTGCCGCCCGCCAAAACACCCACGTGGTTAATAATCAGGAAGCAGTTTGAAAGTAGTACCCTACGATTAAGTGATCCTGAGGAGGGAAGTCGATGTTAGAAATCGAAAAACCAAGAATTGATGTTGAAGAGTATATCAAGGATAAGTTCTATGGAAAGTTTGTTATTGAACCTCTAAAGCGCGGGTATGGTACTACGTTAGGAAACTCCTTGCGTCGAGTATTACTGTCATCCCTTCCAGGAGCAGCGGTAACTTCTATCCAAATTGAAGGTGTTCAACATGAATTTACAGCGGTTGATGGAATTGTTGAGGATGTAACTCAAATCATCCTTAACTTAAAGAATTTAATTCTTTCCATCGACTCAGAGGAAGTTAAGGAACTTCGTATTGACATTGCAAGAGAAGGTGCAGTTACCGCTGCCGATATTGAATGCGATGATGAAGTTGAAATAATCAACCCTAACCTTCATATTGCAACACTTGCCAGCAATGGCCGCCTTCGCATGACTTTAAAAGCCCGTCGTGGGAATGGTTATGTTGGGGCAGAGGATAATAAGCAATTACTTGAAAGTGTAGGCGAAGTCGCAATTGACTCCATCTACACACCCGTTACCCGTGTTTCTTACGATGTTGAGAAAACTCGTGTGGGGCAAGATGCTTCTTATGATAAACTAATTCTTGAAGTTTGGACAAATGGTAGCCTTAATCCTCAAGAAGCGATTTCCCTTGCATCAAAAATCTTGGTTGAGCACTTTAACATTCTAGTTAACTTAGATGAAGTTGGACAACTGGCTTCTTTCGTAGTTGAACGTGAAGATGAAGAAAAGAACAAGGTCTTGGAAATGCCTATTGAAGAACTGGATTTATCCGTGCGTTCTTACAACTGCTTGCGTCGTGCTGGCATCAACACTGTTGAAGAATTAGCCCGTCACTCTGAAGAGGATATGATGAAAGTACGTAACTTAGGTAAGAAGTCTTTGAAAGAAGTAAAAGACAAATTAGATGAGTTAGGCTTGAGTTTAGGGTGCACTAAATAATTTATATATATAAATTCCATTTTTTAATGGAAGGAGGAATTTAAAGTGGCTTACAGAAAATTAGGACGTTTAAGTAACCAACGTAAAGCAATGTTGCGTGACTTATCAACAGATTTAATTATTAATGAGCGCATTATGACAACTGAGGCTCGTGCTAAAGAATTACGTTCAGTAGTTGAAAAATTAATTACTTTAGGTAAACGTGGTGATTTACACGCTCGTCGTCAGGCTTCTTCTTTCGTACGTAACGAAGTGGCTAGCGAAGCTGGATCTTCTGCTGTTCAAAAATTATTCGGTGATATTGCTCCTCGTTACGCTGAGCGTAACGGTGGCTACACTCGTATCATTAAAGCTGGGCCTCGTCGTGGGGATGCAGCTGAAATGGTAGTTATCGAATTAGTATAATTCTTAATCCCCGGGACAACTTTTTTGCCCTGGGGATTTTTTCATTTTAATGAGCATATCCTTCGCAATCATCTACAAAAACTGATAAAATATTATAAGGGTACTTCTATTAACTCGCTTTGCTCGTATGTGTGAGGATTTTTTCGTCCAGCCGAGGAAGTGAAAATGCAGTGAACCGGAGCGTTCATGGCATTTTTACTGACGAAGGATGGGCGGAAAAGACTACTCATACGAGTGAATTGGAGGTAATAGAGGTGCCCATAAGGTAAATAATTATACTAGGGGTGCCTTTGTTTTTTAGGCTGAGATTAAACCCTTTGAACCTGGCCGGCTAATAACCGGTGGAGGGAAGTGGCGAAACGACTGTTGATTTTAGGACAATGAGCCAACTTCTTGACGAGGTGGGCTTTTTTTGTGGAGGTGGGAGTATTAAAGAGCTTCATGTAATCAGCACTGGGAAGATGCCACTGGATGAATTGGCACGAATTATCGCTGATATCTATCCTCTTTTAACCGCAATCCATCTTCGGGAGAAGCATTTGACTGCCAGGGAGTTATTTGACGGGGTATCCATGCTATTAAAAAGTGGTGTGAGTCTGACTCAAATTATGATTAACGACCGGATTGATGTCGCTGCCGCAAGCCATGCGAAAGGCGTTCAACTGGCTTATCATAGTTTGGATGTCGACAAAGTTAAGCAGTCTTTTCCAGCGCTTAGGACAGGTTCTTCTATCCATAGCCCACAAGAAGCAATCATGAAAGAATCCCAAGGCGCAGATTATTTATTATTTGGCCACATCTATCCGACGGGTTCTAAACCAGGGTTAGAGCCAAGGGGGCTAAAAGCATTGCAAGAAGTCGTTGAAAGTGTCCAGATTCCAGTCATTGCTATCGGAGGGATTAAACCCCATCATGTGAAGGACGTTTTAAAGACGGGCGCTGCTGGCATTGCCGTTTTATCAACGATTTTGGAAGCCGAGAATCCCCTGGAAATGACTAAGGCCTATCGCCGTGCAATGGAGGAAGCAGATGAATAAGTTCGATGTCATTATTATCGGCGGTGGGATTATTGGTTCTTCCATCGCTTATGAATTAGCAAAACGAAGCAAGAAGGTCCTTTTATTGGAACGGGGCCGCTTAGCCTCGGAAGCCTCGGGTGCGGCTGCTGGAATGCTGGCTGCCTTGGTGGAAATGGGCTTGGAAGTAGGTCCTTTGTTCCGGCTTGCCCTTAAGAGTAGGCAAATGTACCCAAAGCTTGCCCATGAATTGAGGGCGCTCAGTGGGATTGACATCGGTTTCGTGGACAAAGGCATGTTGAAAGTGCCGCTGACTGGGGCTGAAGCCCTTGAATTCGAGGAAATCATCAAGTTGCAAGGGAGCCTGGGTCATCAGGTCAGTTGGTGCGAAAAAGCCCATTCCAAGGAACCTAACCTGGGTCAGCATATATCCAAAGTGATGGAAGTGTTGGAGGACGGCCAAGTTGACGCCCCCTCATTGTCACTGGCGTTCGCAAAATCAGCGGAGGCATTAGGTACGACGACCAAAGAATTCACCCAGGTTGATGACTTGCTAATTGAGGACGGCAAGTTAGTGGGAGTCAAAACCCTGACAGAAAACTTCCGGTCAGATCAGGTGGTCGTGGCTGCTGGCGCATGGAGCAAAAACCTGTTAGAAAGCCATGGCTATCCGTTGAAAACATACCCGGTCAAAGGGGAATGCTTCTCAGTCTTAGCCTCACAGCAGTTATTGGAATCCACCGTCTTTTCCCATGGTTGCTACATCGTCCCCAAAAAAGGAAACCGGTTACTGGTAGGCGCGACGGCGATCCCTCACACTTCAGATAAAAAAGTAAGTTTCCAGTCGGTGCAGTCCTTAATGGAAAAGGCCAAAAAGCTGTTGCCGGCCATTGCTGAAACGGAATGGGAGAAGGCCTGGTCAGGGATCCGGCCGCAAACCGATGACGGATTGCCCTATTTAGGGATGCACCCGGTCTATGAAAACCTGGCAATCGCTACTGGGCATTACCGGAATGGAATCTTGTTGAGCGCCGTGACGGGAAAGCTAATTGCAGACTTACTAGATGGCATCGAAAACGAAGACTTGCATGCGTTCAGGTTGGACCGGCATACTTCATAAGATAAAGGAGAAAGCACATGGACTTGATTATTAATGGAGAGCAGGTGAAGGTCGCTGATACCGTGTCGACCATCACCGATTTATTGGGGCTTTTCAATATGCAGGAGAAAGTGGTCATCGTTGAAGCCAATGGCTTGATTATTGACCGGACAGCCCATTCGGTTACGCGGATCTGCGATGGGGATAAAATTGAGATTGTACATTTTGTAGGAGGCGGCTAAAATGCTAAAAATCGGACCATATGAATTTGAATCGAGATTATTGTTAGGGACAGGGAAATTCCCAAGTTTTGATGTGCAAAAAGAAGCGGTAGACGCATCGGAATCTGGGATTTTGACGTTTGCAGTCCGCCGCATGAATATTTGGGAGGCAAACCAGCCCAATTTCTTAGAAATGCTTGACTTGAAGAAATTTAAGTTATTGCCAAACACAGCCGGGGCTGCCAATGCAGAAGAAGCAGTCCGTATCGCCCGTTTGGCGAAGGCTTCTGGTTTATGCGACATGATCAAAGTAGAGGTCATTGGCGATCAAAAAACATTATTGCCAGATCCGATTGAAACTTATAAAGCATGCGAAATCCTGTTGGAAGAAGGTTTCATCGTCTTGCCATACATTGCGGACGACGTTATTTTGGCACGCAGGCTACAAGAACTGGGTGTCCACGCCGTTATGCCGGGAGCATCACCGATTGGCTCGGGACAGGGGATTTTAAACCCGCTTAACATCAGGTTTATCATCGAGCAGGCGACGGTCCCGATTATTGTGGATGCGGGGATTGGTTCTCCAGCTGATGCCGCAGCTGCCATGGAACTAGGTGCAGACGGGGTCTTGCTGAACACAGCGGTTTCCGGGGCAAAAGACCCTGTTAAAATGGCTCAGGCCATGAAACTTGCCATCGAGGCCGGGCGCCTAGGCTTTGAAGCCGGGCGAATCCCGAAAAAAGACTACGCGACTGCCAGCAGCCCGCTAGAAGGAATGAGCAAATAATGGCAGGACGCTATTCAAGGCAGGAGCTATTCCCTAAAATTGGTCCCAAAGGGCAACAATCCTTAAGCGAAAAGCATGTCCTCATTATAGGTGCCGGCGCATTAGGCACTGGAAATGCCGAAGCGTTAGTAAGGGCGGGAGTCGGCAAGCTGACCATCGTTGACAGGGACTATGTGGAGTTAAGCAACCTGGGCCGTCAGCAGCTTTACAGCGAGTCGGATGCCATGAACCGGTTGCCAAAAGCAATTGCGGCGAAAAACAGGTTGCAGGCCATCAATTCTGAAGTGGAAATCAACGCTTTGGTTATGGATGTTGTCGCAAGGGAAATCAACACCCTCGTCGAAGGAACTGATCTCTTAATGGATGCCACCGATAATTTCGAGGTGCGCATGCTGATTAACGATGTGGCAGCCAAGCATGGCATTCCCTGGATTTATGGCGCCTGCGTGGGGAGCTATGGCATGTCTTATCCGATTATCCCTGGTAAAACCCCTTGCCTAAGCTGCCTGATGGGGAGTGTGCCGATTGGAGGGGCGACTTGCGACACCGCAGGCATCATCATGCCGGCCGTCCAGATGGTCACCGCCTACCAGGTAGCCGAAGCCCTTAAAATCCTCGTCGGAGACTGGGAAGCCGTCCGTCCAACCCTGGTGAGCTTTGACCTTTGGGAAAATCGCCACCAGTCGCTGAATGTAAGCTCCCTCAAAAAATCCAACTGCACAAGCTGCGGGGTGGATGCTAACTACCCATTCCTTAAATTTGAAAATGAAACGAAGACGCTGGCACTGTGCGGCAGGGATACGGTCCAGGTGCGCCCGGCAGCACAGCGTCCCATCAGCCTTAAAGAATTGAAGCGTACGCTAGGGGAGCAAGGCATCGGCTTCACCGAAAACCCCTACCTGATGTCGTTTGAAGCAGAAAGCCACCGCCTGGTCGTCTTTAATGATGGCCGGGCCCTGGTCCATGGGACCAAAGACGAAATCGTAGCCAAATCCCTTTATCAGAAATATTTGGGTTAATAGAGATACCCTAGATGCACCGAGGTTAAAAGCCTTGGTGCATTTGTTTTTGGCACGCATAAAAAATTGGTTTTAACATAGGTTAATAAGGAAAAATTGTGATATAATGGAAGTGCAGCAACATATCAGAAAGGAGGTCCGGTAGCGTGTCATCTCTTTTGCCGGGTATTTTTACATTGCCTGAGGAGTTTAGTTTTTTGGGCTTGGCAACCCTCGCCCTGGATACGTATTTGGTCTGGTTGATCCTTTACTATATCCTAAAACTCATCAAGGTAAATGTGCGGGCCATCCAGATTTTAAAAGGTTTGATTTTTGTTTATTTGCTGAACTTTATTAGTACCTGGCTCAACCTCCATACGCTGAATTCCATCATTGACTTAGTCATTGAGTGGGGGATTTTAGGAATTATCATTATTTTCCAACCTGAAATAAGGGCAGGATTAGAACAGATTGGCAGAAATAGCCTCATAAGCCGCGGGCAGCATTCGGAGAAGGAAGATGGCAATATTTCTATTTTGACCCAGTCCATTGAATTTTTGGCTAAGCGGCGTATCGGTGCCCTTATCGTTTTGGAGCAGGATGTCAAATTAGATGAATTTGTCACGCCATCGACCATTATGGACAGCCAACTCTCCAAGGAACTTTTAACCACTGTTTTCATTCCGACGACGCCGCTTCATGATGGCGCGGTAATTATCCGCGGCGGAAAATTGCACTGTGCGGGGGCCTACTTGCCGTCTACACACCGTGAGGACATCAGCAAGGATTTAGGGACCAGGCACCGGGCCGCCATTGGCATCAGCGAAATTTCAGACAGTGTGACCCTGACGGTCTCCGAAGAAACCGGCCGTTTTTCTATCGCCCACAATGGCCAATTGAAAATGTATGCCGACCTGGAATTGTTCAGGGCCGACCTTGAGCAGCGGTTAGGGGGACAAAAAATATGAGGCAATCCAGCAACAACTCAACCCGCGGCTTGAAGCTATTCTTTGAAAATACGGGCAAGGCTTTGAAAGGGGCCTGGAAATTCTTTACTTCCCCAACACTCTTAGTCGGATTCTTGAGCCTAAAGAATTTGGATGGCATTTACAATAAAATTTTTGAGAATGAGATGCTTTTGAAGCTACTGGCATTTTTAGGGGCGTTCATCATCGTCATCAATACGAGATACATGCCTGAGGAATTTCATTTCCGGGCTTCCGAGGTCATCCCCAACTATGCCCTCACTGTCCTTCAAAACCCGGATCAGATCATTGTCGACGGGTTTATCCCCAGTACCATCGAAGTCGTAGTGATTGGCGAACGTAACCAAGTGGAAATGACGTTGCTCCAATCCAATATGGAATTTTTCGTGGATCTTCGGCAGTTGGGGTCAGGCACTTATACCGTCCACGTTGAGCATGCCAATGTCAACCGGCGGGTTGAGGTCCGGACCAATCCGAGCACGTTCAATGTTACCATCGCCAATCAAGAAGAAATACAGTTCCCAGTAGAGGGCTTGATTGTCAACCGGCACCTTCTCAGTGAAGTGGACTGGATTATTTCCGAGCCTCAAGTGGATTTGGAATCCGTCACCTTGAGGGGAGCGGGTGCCTTGCTTTCAGAAGTAGCAGTCGTCCAGGGCACCATCGATGCTAACGACATATTGAATGGGCAAAGGGAATTTACCGTACCCCTTGGCGCTTTTGATGCTGAAATGAATCACTTGGACCTTGAAGTACTGCCATACGAGGCAACCATCCGGGTGGAAGTCTTTACAGAAAGCCGGATGGTGCCATTCACTTTTCGCATCCGTGGAAACCCTCCACCCGGCATGAGCATTAGCGAAGTCGTTTTTTCGCCGGCTGAAGCCGAAGTGTTCGGGGAACCGGGCGTGTTGGAAAGTATTAGCCAATATGAAATTCCATTGGACACATCCCAGTTAAATGCCAATGGGGAACAGATTATTTTGCTAGGAGCCCCGGAAGGGACCCAGTACATCAGGCAGCGGGAAGTTACGGCAAGGATAATCTTCGCATCAACCGCCAGCCGGACTTTTAGGAATGTGCCGATAGAGGCACTCAACCTGGCTTCCGACCTTGAAATCGAGGATCAAAACCAGGTCATGCGCGTTGATGTGGTCGTCCGTGGCGCACAACGCCTCCTTGAACAAATGTCGGCATCAGACATCCGCCTGCACGTGGATTTAAACCAGTTGCAAGCAGGAGACCATAACCTTTCCATCCGCATGGAAACACCGGAATTCATTAATGGGGACTTAAACGAGCCCATACTTCAAATAACACTAATCGAGTAAAAGCGAGGGATAGACTTCATGGGTAAATATTTTGGAACAGATGGCGTCAGGGGCGTGGCAAACACCGATCTGACAGCCGAATTCACAATGAAACTGGGCCGTATTTTAGGTCACCAATTAAAAGCAAAGAGCACACGGCCAAAAGTCTTGATTGGCAGGGACACCCGCATTTCTGGGGAACTTTTAGAGAGCGCCCTGATTGCGGGCTTGACGTCCTCAGGGGCAGATGTTTTGACCCTTGGCGTCATTACCACACCGGGAGTGGCATATTTGACAAAATGCTTGGATGTGGAAGCGGGCATCATGATTTCAGCCTCCCACAACCCAGTCCAGGATAATGGCATCAAAATCTTCAGCCATAGCGGTTACAAACTGAGCGATCAAGAAGAATTTGAAATCGAAGCACTCCTTGACAACGATTCCCTAGACTTGCCGCGCCCTATTGCCGGTGATATCGGCAGGGTTGAAGACTTTAGGGTCGGTGCTCAAAAATACGTGAATTTTATTAAAGGAACAGCAGGCGCGACGAATTTATCTGGCCTAAAAATCGTAGCAGACTGTGCAAATGGGGCAGCATCAGCCCTTGCCCGCCAGCTATTTGCAGACTTGGATGCCGACATCGTGACCATTGCCTCTAACCCAGATGGGGTCAATATCAACGAAAAATGCGGTTCGACACATCCTGAAAACCTGGCAAAAGCAGTCGTTGACCAGGGGGCTGACCTAGGGTTTGCCTTCGATGGCGATTGCGACCGGTTGATTGCCGTCGATCACGAAGGGAACATCATCGACGGGGACTTTATTATGTTTGTGGTGGGCCGCTACCTGAACACACAAGGGCTCCTTAAGGACAACACCGTTGTCTCCACTGTCATGAGCAACCTGGGCTTTTATAATGCCATTAAAGAAAACGGATTGAATAGCATTCCTACAAAAGTTGGGGATCGTTACGTGTTGGAAGAAATGCTCGCCAATGGCTATAATTTTGGGGGCGAACAATCCGGCCACTTGATTTTCCTTGATCATTCAACAACAGGGGATGGCTTGCTGAGTGCGGTCCAATTGGCTAAAATCGTCGTCGAAACGAAAACACCACTGGCAACTTTGGCTGCCGACATGAAAAAATACCCACAACTCCTTAAAAATCTTAAGGTCGAGGACAAGGAAGCGATGCTGAAAAATGCTAATATCCTCGCTGAGATTGGGAACGTGGAAGCACAGATGGCCGGTAAAGGAAGGGTTTTAGTACGCCCTTCCGGAACAGAGCCGCTAGTACGGGTCATGGTAGAAGCAGAAACCCAGGAGCTGTGCCAAGCCTACGTCGACCAAATCCTAGCAGTCGTTGAGCAAGAACTAAGTTAATAGGCACAAAATCATCAGGTACGGGAGCTGAAATCCTGTATCTGATTTTTTTATAGGTAATATTTTAAAATACCTTTGACAAGACCCAAAATCCATGGTATTATTATCAAGTCGCCAAAACATCGGCAAAAATCGACAAACAAATTTATAAAAACTTATTGACACAGTTGTGGCGATGTGGTAATATAATTAAGTCGTCAAAAACGGTGTCGAAAAAACTTAAAAATAACGCTTGACACGAGGTGTTGAATGTTATATAATAATAAGCGTCG
>WRGF01000215.1 GCA_009787345.1 Turicibacter sp. | reverse complement strand
ATCCGCCGCAAGCCATATTCCATCGTGTTATTGGATGAAATCGAAAAAGCCCACCCGGATGTATTTAATATCTTGCTTCAAATCCTGGATGATGGACGGATTACCGACTCACAGGGTCGCACCGTGGATTTCAAGAACACCATCATCATCATGACTTCCAACATCGGGTCGCACATCCTGTTGGAAAATTCAAATTTCGAAGAGGCAAAAGCAGAAGTCCAAGAGGTGTTAAAAGGTTACTTCAAGCCTGAACTTCTGAACCGCATCGACGAAATCATCACCTTCAACCCACTGTCCAAAGATGTCATCAACCAGATTGTGGACAAATTCATCGGCTTACTCAACCAGCGTTTAGGCGAGCAACGGATTCAAATCCAGTTGACCCCATCCGCCCACGAGCTCATCGCCGAAGAAGGCTACGACCCGCAATATGGTGCCCGCCCACTGCGCCGCTTCATCCAGCGCGCCGTGGAAACCCAAGTCGCCCACGGCATCATCGCAGGAAAAATCGTGCCTGACACAGCGGTGGTTATTGACGCAGTGGATGGCAAATTGCAGATTAAATAATAGGGAAAGCCCGCAAAAGGAAACTTTTGCGGGCTTTGTTATGTCTAAAAATTTGACGCATATTGGTATAGGTTATTCAGTTTCGAATTCCATGATGTTTTTTTCCACAAGGGCAATATCTTCATCGGACATTTTATTTTTGGCTTCAATAATTTCATTTTTTAGGCCAATAACTTTTTTTCCCTTATTTAGTTTTTCCAGTTTCAGAAGGGTAAACAGCTTGTCTTTTTGTCTTTCACGGATTTCTATTTCAGCCATAACAATCACTCCTTTTGGTTGCTTTAATTATAGCCTGAAAATGATGGAATGTAAAGGTTTGCGTATTCCTTGTTACTCCAAAATCAGCTGGGCGATGGTTACACCCATGGTCATTAAATCTCCCTCATCCTGGTTGGACAGCAAAATGACAGTTACTTTATTGTCTTGATGGCCTAGGAATAAGGTGCGCCAACCAGCCAATACCCCGGGATGGGTAAATCCTCCACGAATGCCACGGGGTTCCAAGAACCAGCCGTAGCCGTAATAAGTCAGCCCCATGTTGTAATTGGGGGTGAACATCAGTTGGGTGCTTTCAGGGTTTAGGAGGGCATTCCCGTAAATGGCCTGCCCGAAGTTGAAGAGGTCATATGCCGTGGAATGGATGCCCCCAGCGGCGAAGCCTGTGGATGGGTGGAAAACGGGTGCGGGATCGTTGCCGGCTGCAAATCCCGTATAGGCGATGGCCATTTTTTCTATGGGTGCGCCGGGCATGTTCAAGCCCGAATCCTCCATCTGGGCAACATCAAAAATCCGCTGCTGAAAAAATTCCTCCAACGCCAGCCCCGAAACCTGCTCAATCACCACACCGAGCAAATGATAGCCTAGATTCGAATAAATGGTAGTGCTTCCCGGCTCCCAAAAGTGCAGGGCGAAATTGCCGAATGCCGGTTCAATCAACTCAGCCGAAGAAGCAAAATAGCTATAGTCCGCCAAGCTGTCCCCCGCAAAAAGCCCCGACGAATGGGTGAGCAAATGGTGCAGGGTAATGTGCTCGCCATTAAGGACGCCCGGCAAAAAGTCTGAAATCGGCTGATTTAATGCTAAAAGCCCCTCTTCCGCTAATTGTAAAATGGCAATAGCGGTAAATGGCTTCGTAATGGAGGCAATTTGGAATTTGGAATCGGTTTCCAGTGGGATTTTTTGCCCCACATCGGCCATCCCATAAGCTTCCAAAAGCAGGATGGAATCGCTGGATGCCACCAAAGCCACGCCATTGAATTCCTGAAGGTTCAAATAGCCATCAATGGTCCGGGACAGGGCATAGTAGACCTCCGGCAAATCAGCCATGGAAACGACGGGTGTTTCACGGGGTTCCTCCGTTTCGGGTATCACCACCGACGCGGTGTCCGCCCCGCAAGCCAGCAAGGCAAAGCTCATCGCCGCCATCATTAGTTTTTTGTTCATGGATACCTCTCCTTTTCTAACAGCAACTATACCACAGATCCCCTGTCAGAATACCTTTTAATTTGGAGAGGCGGGACAATTCTAACGGGGCTGTATTTTTCCATAGGCCTTTTCCCTTAAAAACCTTGCGACGATGAAAATTCCCGCTATCAAAAGGGGGATCCCACCTGCCATAAGCCAAAAGAGAATAGGGGAGGGGGTGCTTTCTTCGCTGTATGCAACTGCTGCTTCGGGGATGTACCGCCGGATGCTTCGAAGCCCATGGCGCAAGGAATCCATCACCTCTTGCAACTCCTCATCGGGCATGGATTCCTGCCAACCATCCACTAGCTGGGAGCGGGCAACTTCCAGGGAATTTGCCATTTCTGCCCATGATTCGGGGGTGTAATCGGCTTCATCATGGGCACCGATGCCATCGAGGTTTGCCTGGATGCCTTGCTCCAAGCGGGTAATGTCTTCAATCAACCGGGCCCTCTCCCGTGTTACCAGCCCGATGCCTTGAATGTTCAGTGCCTGGTAAATTTGGCCCAGCGCCTCATAGCCCAGGTTATACGACCAATTATGTGGTTTTAGCAGCTCTGCCCCATCCAAAATATCTTGTAGGCCCGTTGTTGTTTCCTCGGTGAAAAGCGTGCTCCAACCTTCGATTTTGGAACGAATCCATAAAGACTCCCGGTTGATGGCTGTGAGTAGGGCGAGCCGTTGGGTGGACATGGATTCCACTTGCATGTAGCCGGAATGGACGAAGCCACGAAGGCCGTTATGGCGGACCTCGAACCAGTACGGATTGCCCACACCCTCCGTATTTACCACATTATAGCCTGGCACACCGGTATTGATGACCTCCAAAATAGTGCCCGGGGCCAGCCCGTCCGGCCATCGCCCCGTATCAGCGGAACGGGACGGCGCATTCCTGAAATTGACGTTGATGGTATTGGGCAAAATCCGCCCAAAACTCTGGGTAGCAGGAGTAAGCCCCTGGATGGCCGCCCGTAAGGACTGGCTGATTTCCATTAACCGCTCCTCCTCCAACTCCCGAAAATCCCGCCCCAAAAGCCAGGTTTCCTGAAGCCCCATCACCGATTCCCACGTATAAAGCTCCTCATTGACAAACTTCGGATGCAAGTAAAACCCTTCCACCAAGCGGGTCAGTCCCGCCACCTCATCCAGCAAGCCATTTCGATCAACCTCGTTTCCCAAAGCATTCATCCCCATCGGAAAAGCCGTTGCCAAACTCCCTAAAATTGCCACCTTGCCAATCCATCTCTTCATGTGTTTCCCCCCTTGGATTTATGCTGCGTCAACACTTTTTTGGAATATCCATTATCCATTTTATCATGAATTGGGGGGGATTTGGTATTTATCGTCCATTTAAGGCTGTTAAGTGTTACAGTAATCTTATTTAGTAAATTTTTTACCAAAAATAGTGAAAAGACGTGGAGGATGAGGTATAATGAGTGATGAAGGATAAGTTAGAGAATTTTTTCTGTCTTATCTGGAGGAAATAATAGCCTAGGAAAGTCAGGAGGAGTGAAAATGGCAACAATTAAAGCGATTGCAGAGAAGTCGGGTTTTTCAGTGGCGACAGTTTCCCGGGTCTTAAGTAATGATTCAACCTTAAATGTCTTGCCTGAAACAAGGGATAAAATAACCAAGGCTGCTTTGGAATTGGATTATAAAAAAGGAAATTTTCAACCATTAGTTCGTAAAATTGCGTTTTTATATTGGATAACGGATGAAGAGGAACTTCAAGATTTATATTTTAAGGAGATGCGGCTTGAAGTGGAATCGTCGGCTGGGCAGCATAATGTCGACATAGATTTCTACTCGATTGAGGACGGAATTGAATGCGTACCGAGAGATTTGAATGGATTTATAGCTGTTGGGGCTTTTAAGGAAGCAGAATTGGAATATTTGAAAGCTATTACACATCATGGGGTTTTCTTGGATAGTTCTCCCGATCCCGTTATTTTTGACTCAGTTAGGCCAGATATGGAAAACGTTGTAAAAGCAGCGTTGGATTTTTTTATAACAAAAGGTCATCAAAAAATTGGATTCATAGGTGGCGGGTACTATGATCCAAATACTGGCACGGCATTTAAGGACATTCGAGAGACTGAATTTAGAAACTATTCCGAACGAAAAGGGGTGCTAAATGAGGAGTATATTTTTGGTAAGGGGCATTTTACGGTAGAAAATGGCTACGAATTGATGCGGACGGTTTTGGATACACTAGGGGAAGAATTAATTCCTTCTGCTTTCTTTATTGCTTCTGACGTATTGGCAGTAGGATGTTTGCAATTATTGAATGAGCGTCACGTTGCTATTCCTCAAAAAATTAGCATATTGAGCGTCAATGACATGAGTGTGGCAAAATATGTTTCCCCGCCCCTCTCGACCTTCAGGTTGGATATTCCTGAGATGTGTAAAACAGCTATCAAGTTACTCCTCGAAAGAATTAATGACAATAGAGATATACCGAAATCCGTTTTTGTGGGGGCAACGCTTATAGCAAGGCGAAGCTCCGAGAGGTAGGATGAAAAACAGCATGAGAGATGCACGAATCTTTTTCATGCTGTTTTCATTTTCTCCTCCTGGTAAAACTTTTATTAAAAACGATAAATAAATTAAATTAATGCTTTACTTTCGGAGGGAAAGGGGTTACGATATAGTCATGAAGCGGTTACTAAAATTGGAGGTAAGAATGATGCGAAGAAAAAAACATGTTGGAACACTTATTGGAAGTTGCTTGACGTTGATGCTTTTAGGCGCTTGTTCAGGGAACAATGATACCCCTGGAGTTAGTCAAGATGGAAATGAAAGTCACGTAGAGCTTACCCTTTGGTTGGATCAAGATACGTATGCAGCTGATTTAATTCAGGCATTGGAAAGTGAATTTCCAGACATGAGTTTTAATTTTCAGCAAATCAGTCCGTCCGAGACTTTGAATCAATTAAGTCTCGACGGTCCAGCAAACTTGGGTGGGGATATATTTTTACTTCCCCACGACTTGATGTCCCGTGGTGTAAATCAAAATTTGTTGCTTCCCCTTGGAGAGAGTTTTGGGGAATTAATGAAAGGAAGAGTGCCGGAAAGTGCACTTTCCACAGTTTCTTTTGAAGGAAATTATTTCGGTGTTCCATTAACGACTGAATCTATTGCTTTATTTTACAATAAGACTTTGTTGGAAGAATATGGGTTAGAGGTTGCGACTAGCTTTGAGGAATTGCTGGAACAAGCAGCAATATTTAACGAACCGTCCAACAATCGATTTCTTTTAAGATATCAAGCGGGGGATGCTTATACAAGCCATTTTATTTTAAGTGCTCACGGTTATGAGTTATTCGGTCCGGAACATGAAGATCCCAATCAAGTAAACTTTAACTCCCCAGAAATGATTGCTGCTTTGGAGTTTGTTCAACAGATTCGTGAAATATTACCTGTGCCATCAGGGGACTTGGATTGGGATAGTACGGTTGGTAGCTTTGTAAAAGGAGAAACGCCGTACTTGTTTACAGGACCTTGGACATTATCGGATATTATGGGACACCCTGATTTCGAGTTTGGGGTGACTACTTTGCCAACTATCAATGGGGTTCAAGGAACAACCTTTTCTGGTCATATCATAGGGGCTGTCAGTCCTTTTTCCCATCATGTTGATGAAGCGCGTGCTGTACTTGAATTTATGGCTTCCGATGAAGGCTTGCAAATAATTTTTGAGGCTCGGGGTTCGATTCCAGCTATTATCGATGGGACGACAATTAAAGGACTAAATGAAAATGAGTATATGCTGGGGATTTTGGAGCAAGCTCAAAATTCAATTCCGATGCCTTTAATTCCAGAAATTCAGTACTGGTGGACACCCGCTGAATTAATGTTAAAATCAGTCTGGGATGGTTTAGCAACCCCGCAAGAAGCAGCAGATAGAGCAGAAATAGATTTCAAGCAAGCTGCCTCTTTGCAATAAAAGTAAGGGAGTCCTAAAGGGTGAGGTATAAATATTCTAGCCCTTTGGACATTCGTTTTCAATGATAGCACAGGATGTTTTTACAAAGGGGTTGAAATAGTTGAAGAAATTAAGATTGACTTTCAAAGCTATCTACTCAACCGAAGCGGTTTACTGTCTAAGGGAGTCACCGATTTGGTATGCGTTTTTTCTGCTAGCAATTTTGGGGAATTTGATTATGCTTCCCTTTGTAATTCGTCTTTTTGACTTAGATATTTATCAGTTGGAAAATACAGTTTGGGTATTAAGCGAGCAAGAAATGCATGAAGTCATCTTGAACCTTCCCCAAAATTGCTCTGTTTTAGAAGGAGCGCTGAGGTGTCATGAAGTGGTGAATATTCCCATATCAGATGATTTCCGATTGAGTGTAAACGATAATTCCGTTATTTTCACAGAAGGAATTCATTTTCAAAGAGATGGATTGATTTTAGTCGCACAAGAACAAGTATATAAGCTTTCGTACAGTCATTGGGAAGGAATCGACTTTGAAGATTTTAGGACAAATGAGCTGGAAAATGACTTTTTCACGACAGTGGCTGCAGGTTTGCGCCAACATTTGATTGTCCCCAACATCATTAATATGTATCGAAGTGGATTTTTGATGCTATTGGTTTATTCAGTCACTGTTTCGGGCCTAGCCATGCTGTTGAAATTTCAACACGTGAAATTTCCTAGTTACAAGGAAGTTTTTAATCTTATTTTGTTTTCGTCGGTCTTACCTGTTATCGTGACTTTAGTAATAGGTTTATTTTTCACACCAGCATTTTTAACCATCATTTATAATATAGGGACTCCCTTCTGGGCATACGCTGTGTATAAAAAACACATTGTCCCCATCAGCTGATATATTTTAACGAAAAATTCGTTGTCAAATGAATTGTTGTGAAAAACTCGGAAGGGAGATTTACTATGAAAAATCCAAAAATAGCAGCATTTTCCTCTTTAATATTATGGGGAACTGGACAACTGTACAATGGGCAAGTGGGTAAAGCCATTTTCTTTTTTGTTCTTCAAATAGGGACGCTACTGATTGAATTGTTAACAGGAAACTATTTTTTGAATGAGCAGTTCGCATTTAGAAATATGGGGTTTTTTGGTAAAGGGATTTGGGGGATTCTTACATTGGGTACCCAAACTTCAATTTTAACTGAAAGAGGACTATCGGCGGGTGATAATTCTGTCATGCTATTAATTCAAGGAATTATTGCAGTTATTTTGTTAGCAATTATTGTAGGAGTATGGTACTTGAATGTAAAAGACGCCTATGTTACTGCCAAGGAAATCTCGGAATCCAACATAGCGATTTCAAGTAGAGGGTGGCTGAAAAAAACATGGGAAAATTCATTTGAATATTTGATTATGATTCCATCTGCGTTCATGTTGTTGATGTTCGTAGTGATGCCTATGATTTTTTCTTTCTTGGTGGCATTTACGAATTATAACAATAATAATATGCCTCCCACAAATTTGCTCGATTGGGTGGGGTTAAGTAATTTTAGTCGCCTATTTTCTTTGGGTAACGAAAGCGGCACATTCGGCGGGGATATTTGGCTCCATACTTTCCTACATGTTTTTCTTTGGACAGTATTATTCGCAGTACTATCAACAGTCATCCCATTTTTCCTTGGCCTATTTCAAGCGGTGGTACTGAATAATAAAAGGGTTAAGGCGAAAAAAGTTTGGCGAAGTGTCCTCATCTTGCCATGGGCGATGCCTGCAATCTTATCACAACTAAACTTCCAACAACTTTTAAATGGTCAATTTGGTCCAATAAACCGAATGCTTTTAAACTTAGGCGTGATTGATTCCCCAATTTTTTGGTTAAGTGACCCTAATAACCCATGGTTGCCCCGCATGACAATTGTTTTAATTGGTATTTGGCTAGGGTTCCCTTACTTTATGGCTTTAATGTCTGGGGTCATGACCTCGATTTCAAAGGATATTTACGAAGCAGCGGAGATTGATGGAGCCAATGAAAAACAACAATTTTGGAAAATTACCCTCCCGTTGGTCTTATCCGCTACGGCTCCTCTCCTTATCATGAATTTTGCCAGTAATTTCAATAACTTTGGTTTGATTTACTTTTTAACGGGTGGTGGACCGATTAACCCCAACTTCATCCACGCTGGACAAACGGATATCCTAATTTCATGGATTTTTAAATTAACCTTGGATCAAAGAATGTATGATATGGCAGCGGTTATGTCAATCATTATTTTCTTAGTCATCGGAACAATTTCAGCATGGAATTTTACTCGAACAAAATCCTTTAAGGAAGGGGCATAAAGTATGAGGCATTCTCAAAGTACTATAAAAGATAAGACAGATATAAGCGCTTTAAATAATAAAAGCCAGTTTAAAGAAGTAATTACCCACATTGCACTTTACACAGAACTGATTATTATGTCCGTCATCGTCCTATTCCCAATACTTTGGATAGTGGGGTCTTCATTTAATCCAGGAAACTCCCTTGCAAGTTCGAGGTTCATTCCACAAAATCCTACTTTGAATCATTACATTAACCTCATTCAAAATACGAATTACTTGAGGTGGTATTGGAATACCTTTAAAATTGCTGTGATTACAATGGTCATTAATGTTTTCCTCTCCACGAGTTTAGGTTATATTTTTGGAAGGTTCAATTTTAAGTTTAAAAAAACCGCATTGTTATCCGTAATGATTCTTCAAATTTTCCCAAGTTTTATGGCTATGACTGCCTTATATGTACTGTTCTTAACTTTTAACCTTTTGGATAACCATTGGGCATTGATATTGCTATATTCTGCTGGGCAAATCCCCTTCAACACTTGGTTAATTAAAGGGTATTTATCCTCAGTACCCAAGGAGTTGGATGAGTCGGCAATGTTAGACGGGGCTTCAAAGTTCCAAACATTCCGTTATGTGGTGTTTCCCTTAATGAAACCGATTATTTCTTTCGTGGCGGTTACTAATTTCATGGTTCCGTGGATGGATTTTATCTTCCCCCGCCTAATTATTAGCACCAATTCAAACTTTACGTTAGCTATTGGACTTTTTGATATGATTAATGGAAATGCGTCCAACCAGTATACTTCATTTGCTGCGGGCGCAGTATTGGTAGCCCTTCCTATTACATGTATTTACGTGTTTTTACAAAAATATTTGATAGAGGGTATTATGGCAGGTGCTAGCAAAGGGTAAGTCATAAAGTATAATAGAAAGAGGCGAAAAAAAATGAGTTCAGAAAATTTAGTATTACAATCTGCCAACTGCGGGTCATTAAAAAAGAATGAGGAAATCAAAATCCAAAAAATTGAAGGATTAAATGAGAATTTTATTTGTGGAGCTGATATTTCAAGTATTTTGGCATTAGAAACAAGCGGTGTTAAATTTTACAACCCACAAGGTGCAGAGGACGATGTGTTTAGTATTTTTTCGGAAGCGGGTGTTAATTATATTCGTGTCCGTATATGGAATAACCCCTATGATGAAGCTGGAAATGGGTTTGGTGGGGGGAATAATGATGTAAAAAATGCCATTATTATTGGGAAAAGGGCTACGAAAGCTGGTATGAAAGTTTTGGCAAACTTTCATTATTCAGATTTTTGGGCAGATCCTAAAAAGCAAAAGGCTCCGAGAGCATGGGAAAATATGAATTTAGAAGAAAAGGCGAGTGCACTTCATGATTTCACACTCGACACATTGTTACAGATGAAAAAGGAAGGCATAAATGTTGGGATGGTACAAGTCGGAAATGAAAACACGACAGGAATGTCGAGTGAATCCGAATGGCCTAAGATGGCTGTATTATTTAATGCAGGTGCCAAAGCAGTCAGAACCATTGACCCCAATATTTTAGTCGCGCTTCACTTTACTAATCCGGAAACTCCAGGCCTGTACGAAGAAATTGCTAAGCATCTCGATGATGGAAAAGTAGATTACGATGTATTTGCCACATCCTATTATCCATTTTGGCACGGCACCCTTGAAAATTTAACAAATCTTCTAACTAAAATTTCCACTACGTATAATAAGAAAGTTCTGGTCGCAGAAACTTCGTATGCCTATACGTTAGAAAATGGAGATGGAAATCCCAATGTTGTTCCATGGGAAGAGCAAATTTACTCTTATCCGATTTCAGTTCAGGGCCAAGCAGAAGCAATTCGTGACGTAGCGGCCGCTGTTGCCAATGTAGGGGAAAGCGGCTTAGGTATATTTTTATGGGAACCAGCTTGGCTCCCAGTCGGCCCAGCTTCAGAACTAGAAAATAATAAATTGGTTTGGGAAAAAGATGGTTCAGGTTGGGCAAGCAGCTATTCTGGAAAGTACGATGAGGACGCTGGAAGCTGTTATGGTGGCAGCTCTTGGGATAATCAAGCGCTATTTGATTTTAAAGGTCACCCGCTTCCATCGTTGAATGTGTTTAAGTACATTTATACTGGGAAGTAATTAAGTTAGGTATGAGATAATTTGACGGAGGACTAACCATGAAAAATAAAAATGCAGTCGCCAAGCACATGCTTCACGGCGGTGATTATAACCCAGATCAATGGATAGACAATCCAGAAATACTGGAAGAAGATTTGAAATTTATGAAATTAGCCCATACAAATGCCTTCTCCATCGGGATTTTTTCTTGGGCAGCACTGGAACCAGAAGAAGGTCGATTTGAATTTGAGTGGCTAGATAATATTATGAATAATATTGCAACTAATGGGGCAAAAGTCGCATTGGCTACTCCAAGTGGTGCACGGCCAGCATGGATGTCCCATAAATACCCTGAAGTTCTAAGAACCAACGAGCGACGAGAAAAAATGCTGCATGGTGGTCGCCATAATCATTGTTTAACCTCACCTGTTTATCGCGAAAAAGTAGTGGTTATGAATCGTAAATTAGCAGAACGATATAGAAACCATCCGGCATTAATGATGTGGCATGTTTCAAATGAATATAGTGGTGAGTGTCATTGCCCGACTTGTCAGCAAGCATTTAGAAATTGGCTAAAAGAAAAATATGCCACCCTCGAAGCATTAAATCTTGCATGGTGGGGACCGTTTTGGAGCCATACCATTACCAATTGGGAGCAAATCGAGTCACCTTCGCCTATTGGAGAAAATATGGTTCATGGGTTGAACCTGGATTGGAGACGTTTTGTAACCGATCAAACAATTGATTTTTATGAAAATGAGATTATACCATTAAGGGAGTTGACGCCGAATATTCCCGTCACCACTAACTTCATGGCAGATACAAATGACCTTATTCCATTTCAAGCACTGGATTATAGCAAATTTTCAAAACATGTGGATATCCTTAGTTGGGATTGCTACCCCGCATGGCACAATGACTGGGAAACAACGGCTAATCTGGCAATGAAAGTTGGATTTATCAACGATTTATACCGAAGCTTAAAGCAACAGTCGTTTCTAATCTTAGAATGTACGCCAAGCGGGGTTAACTGGCACCCTGTCAATAAAACGAAACGTCCGGGAATGCATTTACTCTCCTCCATGCAATTTTTAGCACATGGTTCAGACAGTGTTATGTACTTCCAGTGGCGTAAATCAAGAGGCTCTTCTGAAAAATTTCATGGTGCAGTCATTGATCACGACAGAAATCCCAACAACCGTGTTTTCAAAGAAGTGGCAGAAGTGGGAAAAAATCTAGAAAAGCTTTCAGATATAGTAGGGACAATGCCTGATTCAAAAGTCGCGATTTTATACGATTGGGAGAGCAACTGGGCGCTTAACGATGCCCAAGGTTTCGGTTTAGAATCAAAACAATATCCACAAACCTTACAACAGCACTATAAAGCATTTTGGGAAAAAGATATTCCCGTCGATGTGATTACGAAAGAACAAGATTTTTCAAAGTACAAATTGCTAGTGGTGCCAATGCTTTATTTAATGTCAAAGTCATTAATGAAACGTTTCCAGGAATTCGCTAACAACGGTGGTACACTTGTCATGACGTATCTAAGTGGATTGGTTGATGAGCATGATTTAACTTACACCGGTGGCTGGCCAAAGAAATTGCAAGAACTATTTAGTATTAATGTACTGGAAACTGATACATATTACCCGAAAGATACAAACGCAGTAAAATATTTTGGGAAAACATATAATGCCAAAGACTATGCTACGATTTTAGAAACGTCTCAACAAGTAGATTCGCTCGGAACTTATCAACAAGAATTCTATCAAGGGTCACCTGCAGTCACTAAAAATATTTTTGGAAAAGGGACAACCTACTTTATCGGAGCGCGCTTAGAAGACAATTTTCATAAGGACTTTTACCAAAATGTTTTGGATGAATTGCAAATAGTCCCACCTTTCGCCATTAAACATGATAAAGGCGTTTCCATTCAAGTACGTGAGGACGAGCAATATAAATATGTGTTTATCATGAATTTTACAGAAAACAGCCAAAAAGTTTTCCTGGAACAAGAAGCGAGGGATATAATTGCGGATGAAAGTGTAAGTGGAGAGATTATCCTCAATGCATATGGTGTGAAGATAGTAAAAACGAAAAAAGATACCCGCATGGGGCGGTAATGCGTGGACAAGGTGTGATAGAAAATATTTCATAATGGAAATTCCCCCTAATTGTTGGTTAGCACTCTCAATTATACAGGAATTTCCATTTTTCGTCTTCTCCCTAATTAGTTTACACTACCTAAGAAAAGCGTTTTAGTGGCTAATCCTACTGGTTTATGGTATACTGAAATCAGATGTATCCGCTATTGTTTGTGTATTTCTTATCAAGTGGAAGGTGGGATGGCATGGAAGGCTTGTTCAAAGTTTTGCTGGTAGATGATGAACCGCTTATGCGGGAGGGAATCAAATCCCTTGTCGATTGGGAGGGAAAAGGATTTTTTATTATCGGGGAAGCCTCCAATGGACATGAAGCGTTGGAAAAAATTGAAGTCCTTTCGCCCCATCTGGTTTTTACCGATATAGTCATGCCCCAAATGGGTGGAGAGGAATTGACATCGGCAATTAAGGAAAAATACCCGGAGATGGAAGTTGTTATTTTAAGTAGTTACGCCGATTATGATTATGTCCGAAAAACTTTCCAGCATGGAGTGCTTGATTATATGCTTAAGCCGAAAATGGGAGGGGAAGAGCTCAGTGCGATTTTAGAAAAGTCCCTAAGCATCTTGAAAGCAAAACAGTTACAAAAAAGCATGGACGAAGCAACGGTGAAACAGGTTTTATTGGAAAAATTACTTCAAGAAAACCCTTCCGCACTTGAAGGGAATGGGTTTTCGCAACTTTTTGGAAGTAGTGAGGTTTATTTGATGGGACTCCCAAAAACAGAAAATCCCGAGAAAATAGCTTCTTTTATAAAAGGTTTTTCCGATGGCAGGATTTATACTTACGAGGGCCATCCGAAATTAAACCTATGGCTGGGAAGTGGGACTACTAGCCTCACATTCAAAAAATGGCAGGAATTAGCAGACTCCTTGGCAATAAAAATTTATTGGGTGGAAGGTTTGAAAAATGCAGAAGCGGTGTTTGCCGCCTATCATGAAATATTGCCGAAACTTTTGGATGCGGGGTTTTATTCAGTGGAAAACACCTGCTATACCAGCTCCAGTCATTTGAAAGAGGACTTGGAAAACGCTGACTTTGAAATGGAGGGATTCATTGAACTCATCCAGAAGGGGCAATACACAAAAGGGAAAGTCCATGCCTTGGAAAGTTTAAAGGCAATTAGCAGGGAAGGCGCAATTAAACCAGAAGAGTTTCGTAGGTTGTTATCCAGTATCATTTTTAGTGCGAGCTTGGCACTGCGTAATCAGGCTTCTGCTGCATATAACGTTAACCGGGAGAAGTTGAAATTCATTAAGCAAGTCAATCAGATTGAGTCTGCCTTAGAAGGTTGTGCCATTATCAAGGAGTTCTTAGGAGATGTCGAGAGGCACTTCGGCACTTGCCAAGAAGAAAAGGAAGTGGAGAACATTCACTTAATTGTGGACTACATCAAAAAAAATTACGAGAAGCCGGTATCTTTGAAAAATGTTGCGGATTATTTTCATTTTAACCCGTCGTACCTATCCAGTTATTTTTCATCCCATTATCCCGAAGGATTCATAGATTATGTCAATAAAATCCGGGTGAAGGAGGCAACCTATTTATTAATGGGAACTAAAAAAACCATTGCTGAAATCGGGAATGAAGTTGGATTTTCGGAGCATAGCTATTTTTGCAAGGTATTCAAGAAAACAACAGGCTTTTCACCGAGCGCCTATAGGAAAAATAATTAGAAAGCAGTGATAGCCATGCCTAAGCCGAAAATAAGGTTCTTTTCTATTTTAATGGCTCTCTCATTTGTGATGGTGATAAGCGTATCTTTAGTAATAACGACTACGGTCATCCATATGTCGGAGCGGTTTTATCTTTCGACTTATTCCGTGCAAAATGAGCGGGTGCTCAACCAAATCCGCCGTAATTTGGAGTCATTTCATCAATCGGTCTCGCTTACTATGCTTGATTTACAGGAATCTACCGTCATCGAAAATATTTTATCTTCAAGGGAAACCATTGCCAATAGTGGATTAATGGTTGAACTTTTGGACTTGCAGCGGCGGGTGGAGCTTATCCAAACCAATCTTTTGCCTTCTCCCGTCAGCTTGACAGTGGTTGGTAAAGATAACGAGTTTATTTTTGTCGCCAATTCCCAGATTTGGACCAACACAAAATACCAAATTAGGGAAAAAGGGTTCGATGAACATACTAGGAAAATCCAGTATCGTTGGGATTTTGCTGGTGAGGGAGATATTCCTTTCGTCATTATTACCCAGTCCCTCGTTAATTTCCGGTCCGATAACCATTATGGGACTGCCCTTTTGGCGATTTCTAATGAAGAGTTTTCCCAGTTTTACAATAGCCACATAGGAAGGGGAAACCATGTTTTTTTATTATCGGAAAACGGTTATGTTGTTTCCAGCGATGTTGAGGCTTCTATAGGTACCTTTCAGGAGGAATTGGCGAGTTTGATTGAAGGATTCCCAGTTGGGGAAGTTTATGAATTGGAAATTGAGGGTATCCCGCAACTCATTATGATGGAGCCATTGCCAAATATGAATTTGTATCTATTCAACGTGGTTGAGGAACATCTGATTTTAGATGGAATTTTTAATAAGGGTGAGATATTTTACATTGTGCTGGGGATTACCATGCTTTTTGGGGCAATCATGTTTGTCATTACCAAACGGACGACGAAAAGCCTATCCCATCTTGCCACTGAAATTTCTGAAGCTTCCCACTCAAAATTTAAGCAGGCTGTGGAAGTCTCGGGCCCACTTGAAACCAGAGAAATTGCAGAGGCATTTAACCACACCCTCGAAGAACTTCAAAGGTATACCGCTGACTTAATGACTATCCAACGTAAAAAACATGAAGCGGAACTGACCAGCCTTCAGCGCCAGATTAATATCCACTTTCTTTATAATACACTGGCTGCCATTAAAATATTGGTGAGGGAAGGCGATAAGGAAGAAGCGGTTGAAACCATCAATGATTTGGTTTCTTTACTGCAATTTACGGTAGGTGATACTAATGAGTCAGCATTTTTGCATCAGGAAGTGGAATGCTTGAACAGTTATGTCAAGATTCATGGGCGGCGTTATGGAAACAGGGTGGCTGTCAATTTTTTTGTGGAAGAAGAGACAAAATTTTTCAAAATCCCGAAACTGCTCATCCAACCATTTATCGAAAATGCTTTTGTCCACGCTTTTTCCCAAGGTATGAACGGAGACATCAATGTATTTATTTATTTGGAGTCGGGAATGCTTAGGATTGAGATTGTGGATAATGGAAAGGGTTTCGACCCAGAATCGGGGCTTCGAAAAATAAAGGATCAAAAGCAGGCACCCCATCCCAAACAAACTTATTTTTCGGGTGTTGGGATCCAAAATATCAAGGAGCGGCTCCAACTGCTTTATGAGAATCGTTTTAAACTTGAAGTGTCTAGCCGAATCGGAGAAGGGACAACAGTTATTATTGAACTACCCATAGATAATCAAGGCCATGCGTAATCCGCGGGCCTTTTTAAAATGAAATTTTTGGGGAAACTACTTACCAAGAAGCCGGTATGTAAGTTGCC
Organism: Turicibacter sp.; assembly: GCA_009787345.1. Lineage (GTDB taxonomy): Bacteria > Bacillota_I > Bacilli_A > MOL361 > Turicibacteraceae > WRGF01. The sequence goes on along the minus strand of WRGF01000215.1, from coordinate 31,441 downwards.
ATATATAAGGAAACGCTTTTTAGAGATAAGGGATGCTCTATTAGTAAGGGCTATTATTTATAAAAATAGTCCAAATCCCTCTAAAAATAGTCCTATATGTACGCTTACATTCCATGGTATGATTTATGTGTAGTAAATAAAGCGATTTCAAAACACTAGGAGGAATCTTATATGAAAAAAATGATAACAGCAATTGCAGCGTCCGTCACAATCTTAGGTTTAGCGGCCTGTGCGGGGGAAGAAAGCACTGGCGGTACTCAAGTTGGGGGCACACAGGAAATCACTGCCTGGGCATGGGATCCTAATTTCAATATCCGTGCCTTGAACCTGGCAACTGAAATCTTCGAAGGAATTAACCCGGATATCACAGTTAATGTGGTGGAAAATGCCCAGGATAGCATTATCCAGCAATTAAATGTCATGATGAGTTCAGGGACAGCCAACGGCTTGCCAAACATCGTATTAATCGAAGATTACCGTGCTCAGGTATTCTTACAGGCTTTTCCTGATATGTTTTTTGAAATGTCAGACTTTATCGATGTTAACGAGTTTGCACCTTACAAAATCCCAATGACGAGCATTGACGGGCGCCAATATGGGGTTCCCTTCGATACAGGCGCCACAGGCCTTTACGTAAGGACTGATATTTTAGAAAGTGCAGGCCTTAGCGTAGCAGATGTCACTGATCTTGATTGGGATCAATTGATTGAGGTAGGGCTTCAGGTGAAAGAAGCGACAGGGCTTCCAATGATGACTTTAGATCCAAGTGATTTGGGGATTATCCGCAGTATGATCCAAACGACGGGGACTTGGTATACAGAAGAGGATGGTATCACCCCATTTATTGAAGGCAATGAACAGTTGAAAGCAGGATTTGAAGTATTCAGGCGTTTAATTGATGAAGGAATTGTACTTCCGGTAACCGATTGGAGCCAATTTGTCAGCGGGTTTAACAATGGCGATGTTTGGGCAGTCCCGACTGGGAACTGGATTACGGCTTCCATCATGGCAGCAGAAGACCAAGCGGGTAATTGGGCAGTTGTTTCCCAACCTAGGCTTCCGGGATTTGCAAACTCAGTCAATGCATCTAATTTAGGCGGCAGCTCCTGGTATGTCTTGAACGTAGACGGCAAAGAAGCAGCTGCAGAGTTCTTGGCTAGCACTTTTGGTTCAAGTATTGAGTTGTATGAAAGCTTATTGAATGAAATCGGTGCTATCGGAACGTTTATCCCGGCACTGGCAAGCAGTGTCATGGACCAAGAAGTTGAGTTCTTTGGAGGGCAACGCATCTTCAGTGATTTCGCAGATTGGACCCAGCAAATCCCACAAGTAAACTTCGGGCTTCATACCTATGCCTTGGAAGATATTTTAGCAGTAGCGATGCAAAGTTATTTGAATGGCCAAGATTTAGATCAAGTGTTAAGGGATGCTCAAGCCCAGGCTAATAATCAGTTGAATTAATATCATTGGGGAATGGAGCGGGAACAGTTGATCCCGCTTCATTTCATATCCCCCAAACTTAAAGGAGTGGTCGGAATGGATCTATCACGAAGTATACCAAAAGCATTGTCTGCAAAGAAAAAAATGAGCAAACAGCAACTGGCTCAAACCATGGTTGGATGGGGATTTGTAGCGGTGGCTGCCATCTTAATTGCCGTATTCTCGTTTTATCCCATGATTCAAGCATTTTATCTCTCCCTGCATTCGGGAATGGGAAATAACCTTCAATTCGTTGGGATAGCAAACTACCTGAGGCTTTTCCAAGATGCAACCTTCATTACAGCGGTTACCAATACCTTTACCTACTTAATCGTCCAAGTTCCGCTGATGATTGTATTGGGATTGGTTTTCTCAGTTGTGCTAAACCGTCCTGACTTGAAGGGGAAGGGGTTTTTCCGGACAGCAATTTTTCTGCCAGCCATTACTTCGTTGGTTGCCACTTCCACCATTTTTAGGTACTTGTTTGGGCAACAGGGGCTTGTCAACATGGCCTTATTGGGTTTAGGGATTATTGACAGTCCTCTTGGCTGGTTGACTCAGCCCACGCTTGCACGGATTGCCATTATTATTGTAATCACTTGGCGCTGGACAGGCTATAATATGATTTTTTACCTATCATCTTTGCAAAATGTGGATTATTCCATCTATGAAGCCGCAAAAATTGACGGGGCCAATGCCATCCAGCAGTTTTTCAAAATCACGATTCCCATGCTAAAACCTATTATTTTGTTTACATCCATTACTTCGACCATCGGTACCCTTCAGTTGTTTGATGAGGTCATGAATATCACTGGCGGGGGACCTGGGAACTCGACGCTGACCATCTCGCAATACATTTATAACCTATCCTTCAGGTGGACCCCTGACTTTGGCTATGCTTCGGCAGTTTCTTTTGCCATCGTCATCATGATTGTCGTCTTATCCATTATCCAATTCAAAGTGACAGGTGATAAAAAATGAAAAATATCGGAAAAATCATAACCTACTTGTTTTTGTCCATTGCCGCATTTGTCTCTATCTTTCCATTTTACTGGATGATCGTGAGTTCAACCAATACCTCAGTAGATGTCACGGGAGGAAGAATGCTACCGGGAACTCATTTGCTCCAAAACTGGCAGACCCTCATGGGGCAGGTTAATTTTGGGCAATCCTTCATGAATTCCCTTCAACTTTCACTTGCTACGACGGTACTTTCACTGCTCATCGCCTCGCTGGCGGGATATGGTTTTGAAATTTATAAGAGTCGTGCCAAAGATTTAGTGTTTAATATTTTACTAGGCTCCATGATGATTCCCTTTGCTGCCTTAATGATTCCTTTATTTAGGATGTTTGCTAATCTATCAGGGACATTTCCGTTCCTGGGCTTGAATACTAAAATGGGGGTTATCCTTCCCGGATTGGCAACAGCATTCCTGATTTTCTTCTTTCGCCAAAGTACCAAAATGTTTCCGAAAGATATTTTGGAAGCAGGGCGCATTGATGGGCTGAGTGAGTTGGGGATTTTCTTTAAAATTTACCTACCGACCATGAAAACCACTTATGCTGCGGCAGCTATCATTACCTTCATGGGCAGCTGGAACAGTTATTTGTGGCCGCTTATTATGATTCAAACCCAAGACCGCCAGACATTGCCTCTATTGATTGCCAATTTAGGTTCAAGCTATGCACCTGACTTTGGAATTATCATGCTAGCTATTGTCATTACAACCTTGCCGGTTGCCCTAGTATTTTTCCTCTTGCAAAAGCACTTCGTGGCAGGTATGACCGGATCAGTAAAATAAAATCAGGGGGAAACCACTATGCCTATCCAATTCGTTAAAGAAAAGAATATTTTTGTTCTCCACACAGCTCAAACCACTTATGCTTTTGGTATAGATAATCTGGGACTTCTACGCCACCTTTACTGGGGGAAACGTATCGACCACATCGCTGATTTTGAAATTCCTGATCTCGCTGAAATTTCCAGCAATGACCCGGTACTGGACTTGACCCTGGAAGAGTTTCCTGTTTTTGGTGGCATGCGCTATAAAGAAACGTGCCTAAAGGCCTGCTTTTCAGACGGTACGAGGGATTTGGAATATAAATATGTCAAGTATGCATTAAAAGATAATTCACTTCAGGTCATCCTGCGAGATACGTTTTACGGACTTGAAATTTCATTGGATTATACGATCCACGAAACGCAAGATCTAATAGAAAGAAAAGCAACAGTCACTAATCACATGGATACAGATGTAGCCATTGAAGCTATTTACAGTGGACAGCTTCATATCCCGCACCAAAATTTAACCCTGACGGCCACCCACGGCCATTGGTTAGCCGAGTTTCAGGAATTTAAACAAAAACTTGGGATGGGAAAAACCGTCTTGGAGAATAGGCGGGGGATTTCCACCCATAACCATAACCCGTTTTTTATCCTTGACAATGGGGCTACGGAAACGTTGGGCGATGTTTACTATGGGGCATTGAAATGGAGTGGGAATTTTAAAGCAGTCATCGAACCCCGGCCATATGGAACTACCCTTATTCAAATGGGGGTAAACCCTCATGACTGCCAGCTTACTTTAAAAGCGGGAGATTCATTTACAACCCCTGAAATGATTTTTGGTTACACAGTAGGTGGTTTTGGCACCATGAGCCGCAATCTCCATGACTATGCTAGGAAGAATTTACTTCAGGGGGCGGATCGGCCAGTCCTTTATAATTCATGGGAAGCTACTTTCTTTGATGTTAAAAGCGAGGAACAAATCAAATTGGCTAAAAAAGCCAGTGAAATGGGCGTGGAACTTTTTGTCATCGATGACGGATGGTTTGGAAACCGAAATAGCGATGCTGATGGATTAGGGGACTGGTACGTCAACCCTGAAAAGTTTCCTGATGGGTTGAACCCACTGATTCGGGAAGTCAAGTCTTTGGGAATGAAGTTTGGGATTTGGATTGAGCCAGAGATGGTTAATCCGCCAACAGAATTGATGAAAAAAAATCCTAATTGGATTTATCATAGTAAAAACCGCCAACCGGATACTTCCAGGAACCAAATGGTGCTAAACCTAACACTTCCTGAAGTGAAAAATTTTATTTTTAATATGATTGACGACTTGTTGGCTAATCACGACATTGATTACATTAAGTGGGATGCCAACCGTCCTATTTCCCAAATAGGGATGACTAAAGAAGCGGGAATCCGCCATGTGGAAGCTGTTTATGAAATTGTCCAACAGATTAAGCAAAAATATCCTCAGCTCCTTATTGAAGCCTGTGCTTCGGGTGGTGGCCGGGTTGACTACGGAAGCCTCAGCTATTTCGACGATTTTTGGACCAGCGACAACACGGATCCATTTGACAGGCTGACAATCCATAAAACCTATTCCTATATCTATCCCATTAAAGCCATGCGTGCATGGGTAACTGATCATCATTACCGCCCCCATTTGCCTTTATCCTTTAAATTCCATAGTGCTATGATGGGATCCCTGGGAATGGGCTGCAATATCCTGAATTTTTCTGAAGAAGAGATAACGGAATCCAAACAATTTATCGAGGCGTACAAAAAAATTCGCCCAATCATTCAAAACGGGGATTTTTACCGCCTTGAGCACAATTCTACCAATGCCTATCATTTATTTGAATATACTTACGGGGAAGAGGCACTCTTATTTGCTTTCTTGCCGCAATCCCATATTTACAGGGCGTCCGTTAATATTAAGCTTCAGGGATTGGATGAAAATGTGGATTATAGCTTTTCAATTCCAGTTGCAAGATCGGCAAATGAAATTTATGAAGGCCTTAAGTCCGGAAATTTAACAACAAAAACCAAGTCAGGTGCCTATTTGATGAATCATGGAATCGACTTAAAACTAGAAGGCGATTATGCCAGTACCATTATCCATTTTAAGAAAGGGGAGTAAATAATGTATACTACACAGCAACTCCAGGAACTTTTGGAAAACCCAGAAATTTTCAATATTAACCGGTTGCCGGCCCATAGCGACCATCGGTATTATCCAACATTGGAAGCTGCCATCAAGCAGGGTGAAATGCCTTGGCGAAAATCCTTGAATGGGACGTGGCAAGTCGCTTATAGCGATAATCTAGAAAGCAGACCCGCAGGATTTGATGCGGTAGGATTTGATAGCAGTGATTTTACTGAAATCAAAGTACCCGGACATTTGCAGCTGCAAGGATTTGGGAAACCCCAATATGTCAATACCCAGTATCCATGGGACGGGCACGAAAACCTGATCCCGCCCCAGATTCCCAAAACGAAAAACCCAACGGCTTCTTACGTAAAAGAATTTACAGTACCAGCAGATTGGGAAGGGACTGTTAACATTTCTTTCCAAGGGGTTCAAACGGCTTTCAACTTATGGCTTAATGGCCATTATGTAGGATATAGCGAAGATTCTTTTACTCCTAGCAACTTTGATTTAACCCCTTATGTTAACCGCGAAGGCAGCAATAAATTAGCAGTGGAAGTGTACTTTTACTCCAGTGCCAGCTGGCTGGAAGATCAGGATTTTTGGCGGATGTCTGGAATTTTTAGGGATGTTTATTTATACACAGTGCCAGATTTCCATTTACAGGATTTTTTCGTTAAGACGGTTTTAGAACCTGGATATGGTGAAGCAACCGTTTCCATAGACATTAAATGTTTAAATCCTACAGGTAAAATTTCTGCAACGTTCGTAGATAAAGAAGGAACACCAGTTGCCAATGGTGAATGCCATGTTGAAAATAACGAAGCTAAATTAGCATTAACAGTAAAAAATCCTTTCCTTTGGTCGGCTGAAAAGCCTTATCTGTACGAACTTCGCCTTGAGCTAACTGATTCCATTCAAGTTAGGGAGGCAGTTACCCAAAAAGTGGGAATCCGGGAGTTTAAGATGGTGGATAAAGTCATGCGGATCAATGGGCAGAGGATTGTATTCCGGGGAATTAACCGCCATGAATTCAGTGCAGACCGTGGACGGGCAATTACGAGGGAGGACATGGAATGGGATATCAAATTCATGAAGGCCCATAATATTAACGCAGTCCGTACCTCTCATTATCCAAACGATACTTATTTTTATGAGCTCTGCGACCAGTACGGATTATATGTCATTGATGAAGCCAACCTGGAAACCCATGGCACCTGGCAAATCCTTGGCCAGGCCCGTCCAACCCATGTGTTGCCGGATGGAAAGCCAGAATGGCTGGCTAATATAATGGACCGTGCAAAATCCATGGTCGAGCGGGATAAGAACCATCCAAGTATTATTATCTGGTCCTGTGGAAATGAATCTTACGGTGGTGAGAATCTTTACAAAATGTCCCAATGGTTCAGGGAACGTGATGATACCCGCCTTGTCCATTACGAAGGGGTATGGTGGGACCGCCGCTTCAATGATACCAGTGACATGGAAAGCCGGATGTATGCCCGTGTCTGGGACATCAAGGAATTTTTGGATAATGAACCGCAAAAGCCCTTTGTCCTCTGTGAATATTCACATGCCATGGCTAATTCCATTGGTGGCTTAAACCGCTATATCGAGCTGGAAGATGCGTACGAGATGTATCAGGGCGGCTTTATTTGGGATTATATCGACCAGGTTTTGTGGTCAAAAGACCGGTTTGGCAATAAATTCCTAGCTTATGGCGGCGACTTTGACGACCGTCCTTCCGATTACAATTTCTGCACTAACGGAATTGTCTATGCCACTAGGGAGCCCACCACAAAAGCATTGGCGATGAAAGGGGCTTACCAACCGTTTCGAGTGACTGTCAAAGACGGCACGGTGAAAATATTCAATAAGCACTTGTTTACGGATTTGAATGAATTTGAAGTGAGGGTAAAAGTAGAGCTTGACGGAAGGAATGCTGAAAACCACTCCCTTCATTTGAATCTCCCTCCATTGGCCACCTCAATTTTTGAATTGCCGCTTGGCCTGGGGCACGAGGTGGGGGAACAAGTAGTTACTGTTTCTATCCATCTTAAAGTAGCGACCCTATTTTCGGAAGCGGGGCATGAAGTTGCTTTTGGCCAAGAGATTACAGAGCAGGAGCAATTACCACTCTCGAAAAGTAACCCATTCCGTATTGTGGAAGGGGATTATAATGTCGGCGTTCATGGGGAAGATTTCCAAGTTATTTTCTCCCGCAGCCTCGGGCGTTTAGTTTCCCTTAAATACGGGGAGAATGAATACATTTATCACCCTAACCAATCTTTAATGCCTGGGTTTTGGCGGGCACCGGTTGATAATGACCGTGGGCATAATGCGCCTTCCCAGTTATCCCAATGGAAAATCGCCAGTCTTTATGCCACGTGCAAAGCCATGGAATTTACGTCCCAAGACAACGCGCTTCATGCCACATTTACCTATGATTTAAATACGGTCCCCCAATCAGAAGCGACGGTTGCATACTTTGTAAAGAGTACAGGGGAAATCGACGTTCAGATGTCCTATCCTGGAACCACGGGGCTGCCGGATATGTTTAAATTCGGAATGGATTTATCAATCCCAGCTTCATTCGATACTTTAACTTGGCGCGGATTCGGCCCGGATGAAACTTATGCAGACCGTGAATTTGGAAACTATTATGGAACTTTCACCCAGAAGGTGCAAGATCAAGTACCCGGTTATGTGAAACCACAGGCTTGCGGTAACCATACCGGGGTCCGCTGGGCACAAGTGGTCAACACTGAGGGAAAAGGATTGCAGGTCATGGCTCCTTTAGGGCAGCCTCTTAGCTTCTGTGCATTGCCTTACTCTGCCCATGAATTAGAAATCGCGACTCATGAATTTGATTTGCCAGCCGTACACAAAACGGTGCTATCCATCAACTTAAAAGAAATGGGTGTCGGTGGCGACGATTCTTGGGGGGCAAAACCAGAGGAAGCATATGATTTGCCAGCAAACAACCCGTATGCACTTAAATTTACATTAATCCCAGTTTAATAAAAAGAGTGTGAAAAATTGGAATTCCAATTTCTCACACTCTTTTTCAATCTTAAAACGTGCTGTCCCGCCTAATTAACCTTGTGGGAATAAAAACCTTCTTCGCCACGGTCCGCCCTGTCGCCAACCGTTCCCCGAGCAACTGTGCTGCGGTTTCCCCCATGATGGTCGTATTCATATCAATGGTCGTCAAGGCGGGAATGGTATACTGGGAAAGGGCAATGTTATCAAAGCTCACCACAGATACATCCTTCGGCACGTTAATCCGATGCTCGTTAAGGGCTTTCAAAACACCGATAGCCATCGCATCGCTTCCCACCAGATAAGCAGATTGCAGACAGCCTGCCTGGATAATCCCAGTCATCAATTCATACCCTGAATCAGCGGTAAAACTGCCCAGATGGATGTTCTCTTCCTTGTCTTTTCCATGGGAAAGAAATGCTTGCATCCGCCCATCCTTTAAAATTTCCCCATCTAAAGTAGACTCAACCCCGCCAATATACCCGACGTTGGCAATCCCGATTTCGGCAAGGTAAGTGAGGGCTTCTTCAGTCGCTTCCACCAAATCTGCCTTGACCACATCAATTTCATAGTCTTTTGTATAGCAGTCCACCAAAATCAAATGGGGAGAAATGCTTTTTAAGCCCTGAATTTCTTGCGGACTATACTTCCCAACTGCAATCACCCCATGAAGTGCCATCTCCTTCAGCTCGGGAATCGTTTTGTCGGGAAGGTAGATTTTCTTTAAGTTGAAATCGTGTCCATTGCAGTAATTTTCAATGGCCAACCGGATGGAAAGGTAGTAGGGATCCGTTAATTCTTCAGCTACCGAGTACCAGTAAATGAGGCCTACCGTCAGTCCTTTTTTCTTTTTGCTGGCCTTCCCCCGTTGGCTAAGCGGCTTATAATTCAGTTCCTCGGCGGCGGTCATAATGGTTAACCGGGTTTCGTCGGACACATTGAAGCTTTTATCTTGGTTGAGCACGCGCGAAATAGTGGTGATCGAGAAGCCGGTTTTTTCTGCGATGTCTTTTATTTTGGCCATATGCTGGTTTCACCTCGTTCATTTGAATGGGATTATGACAATTTTACCATTAATTTAGTAAAATTTCTAGGGATGCCCGTAAAAAGAAGGGAGAGCTTTAGCAGCCCGTCCCTTAGAATTTTTGGATTTTCCATGCGCTTTTAAGAATATCATTGATTTGGGGTTGCTTCGGTATCCAACCCAATAAGCTTTGGGCGCGTTCGCTTGAGGCTATCAACCTTGCCGGGTCGCCAGCCCTTCTTGGTGAAATCTTTATAGGAATGGGCTTGCCAGTGACAAGGCGTGCCGCTTCTATGGCTTCCAAAACACTGAATCCTTCGCCATTTCCCAAATTGCAAGTTGTGGATGGGTTGCCGTCTAACAGGTATTTCATAGCCAAAATATGGGCTTCGGCCAAATCCATCACGTGAATATAATCCCTGATGCAAGTGCCGTCGGGGGTAGGGTAATCGTCACCGAAGACACTTATATATTCCCGCTTTCCAGCAGCTACTTCCAAAATCAACGGGATCAAATGGGTTTCAGGGTCGTGCTTTTCCCCAATTGCCCCCGATGGATGGGCGCCTGCTACATTGAAGTACCGCAAGGACACGTAATTCAGTCCATGGGCAACACGGTTCCAATCCATCATCCGCTCCATGGCAAGCTTCGTTTCGCCATATGCATTGGTCGGGTTAGTTGGGGCAGCCTCGGTAATGGGCATCTCCAAAACATCCCCATAAGTAGCGGCAGTGGAAGAAAAGACGATATTGGAGATGCCGGCATCGCTCATGGCTTTTAGCATGCTATTTGTGGCGCCTACATTGTTTTCATAGTATTTAAATGGATTGGCCATGCTTTCCCCTACGAGGGAATATGCGGCAAAATGGATGACCCCATCAGGCAGCACTGTCGTTAAAACGTCTCGCATAAAACGGTAATTGCCAATATCCCCGTGGAAAAACTTTGCTTTCGGGTGTACATCTTGCCGGTGCCCGGTTACTAAATTATCTACCACGGCTACTTCATGGCCTTGCTCAATCAACGCATATACAGCATGGGAACCGATATATCCAGCCCCGCCGGTTACTAAAATTTTCATAAAATCCCTCCAATTTAAATTGAGCTTAAAAAGCGCTTAATCCCTTCTATCCCAGCGGCATTTTGTTTATAAACCCCCGCACATTCCAATACCTCAACAAACTTTTTGCCGATCTCTTGTTCAATAATGGAATCTGCATCTTCGGTGGTAGCGTAGCTGGATAGCAATTCATGGAGCCAGGGAAGGTGTTTTTCCAAACCTTTTTCAATGAGCAACTGGGGATTTCGGTTAGCGAGTGCCACTTTAACGGCTTCGAGTTCTTGGAGGAGCCGCCCTGGCAAGACAGCAAGGCCCATGACTTCGATCAGCCCGATATTTTCTTTTTTCAGGTGATGAAGGTGTTGATGGGGGTGGTAAATCCCGTCTGGGTGCTCCCCGGAAGTCTGGTTGTCCCTTAATACCAAGTCCAGTTCGTAAACACCATCTTTGAACCGGGCGATAGGGGTGATGGTGTGATGGGGGGTATCTCCTGTAAAGGCTTTGATGCCCAGGGACTCATCGCTGTATCCCTGCCATTGTTGTAATATTTTTTCAGCTAAATCTAGGACTTCCCCTTTATGGGAACCGTTTAAACGAAGGACGCTCAGTGGCCATTTCAGGAAGGAGAGCCTGATATTTCCCCTTTCAAATTGCAAAAGGGAGTTAGCATTTTCCATGGCAAAGGTATAAGAACCGCCCTGGAAGTGGTCGTGTGTCAGGATAGAACCGCCTACAATAGGGAGGTCGGCATTGGAACCAACGAAATAATGGGGGAGTATTTCCACGAAATCAAGAAGCCGCTCGAAAGTGTCACGGGAGATTTTCATGGGGTCATGGGAACCTTTTAGGACGATGCAGTGTTCGTTATAATACACATAGGGCGAGTATTGGAAGTACCACTGCTCGTCTTTTAAGGTCATGGGGATAATGCGGTGGTTGCCCCTGGCAGGGTGGCTCAAATGGCCGGAAAAGCCTACGTTTTCCTTGCATAATAAGCAGCTTGGGTAATTGGACTGTGGGAGGGACAAGGCCCGCGCAATGGTTTTCGGGTCTTTTTCCGGCTTGGACAAATTGATGGTAATGTCCAGTTGCCCATAGTCGGTAGCCACTTTCCAGCGTTTGTCTTTGGCGACCCGTTCTTGGCGGATATAATTGGATGCCTTGCTTAAATGGTAGTAGTGGTCCGTGGCGGTTTTGGGGCTGATTTTATAATCGGATTGGAATTTGGCATTGACTTCGGAAGGCCTTGGCATCATGTGGGCCATCAATTGAGTGTCGAAGAGGTCTCGCCCATCGATGGTATCTTCTAAAAGCCGCTTGTGGCAAAGGGCCCACTCTAAGATATTTTTCAAAATAGGCTCAGCGGAAGTTAAGCATTCCTCCAAAAAAAGAGGTTGGAAATCAGCGACCTTAAGCGTATTCAATAACTGATTGACGGTGTAGTCCGTATCCTCAGGCTGGATCAAACCCTGTTGCAGGCCGAAGTGGACGAGGCGGTTCAATTCATAATTGATATCCATGTTTTATGCTCCTTTTTGAGTTGATTTGAAGGTAATTATGATAACGTCCGGGTTCCACCACCAATGGAAGCCACATAAAAATCTGCCGGGTAGCCGATGATTTCCTGATATCCTTTGGCAATGGCTGCTTGGATAGCTTCTAATTTCTGGTTTTTCACCAATGCGATGGCGCAGCCCCCAAAGCCGGCACCTGTCATACGGGCCCCTAGCACCCCATCTTGTTCCCAGGCAAGTTTTACGATGGTGTCCAGTTCGTAGCCAGTGACTTCATAATCGTCCCGAAGGGAAATATGGGATTGGTTCAGCAGTTTTCCGAAGATTTCTAAATCGCCGTCGGCAAGGGCTTCTACTGCGTTCTTTACCCGTTCGTTTTCGGTAATGCAGTGCTTTGCGCGGCGGTAAAGCAATGTGTTTTCCCCAAAGGCCTCAAGGATGCCATTGAATTCGATCACATTCAAATCGCAAAGGAAGTTGATGTCTTTTTGGGTCTTGAGGAGGGAAAGGGCGGCTTCGCATTGTTGTCGCCGTTCATTGTAAGCAGATTCTGCCAATTCCCGCTTCTTGTTGGTATTCATAATCAAGATGGAGCAGTCCTGAAGGTCGGCCTCGGCGTATTCATATTCCAAGTTATTGGTATTCAAGCGGATCGCTGCATTTTCTTTTCCCATTCCAATGGCGAATTGATCCATTATCCCGCAATTGACCCCAACGTATTGGTTTTCGGCGATCTGGGAGAATTTTACCTTGTCAATCATGCTGACCCCAAAACCATGGAACTCATCGAGGATCTGGGAGATAAGGAGTTCTAGGGAAGCAGAGGAAGAAAGTCCCGAACCATTGGGAATATTGCCTTCGATATAAGCGTCGAAACCATGTTCCAAAGGATAACCGGCCTTGATAAAGGTGTCCATGACCCCTTTTGGATAGATGCTCCAGTGCGCGTCTTCCTTATGCTCCAAATCCATTAAGGAAAATTCGATGATTCCACGTTCAGGGAAATTTCCAGAATACAACCGGATGGTTTGGTCATCTCGCTTCAGGGCTGCGGCATAAGTCCCGAAGGTAATCGCAGCGGGGAATACAGACCCTCCATTATAGTCAATGTGCTCACCAATCAGGTTGACCCGGCCAGGCGAGAAGAATAGGGTAGGGTTCGAAGGAGTGGCAAATAAATCGTTAAAGCGGGATTTCAAATATGAATTTTGCATGCTGTCACTCTCCTAAAAGCGTTTTAGTTTTTGTTATAGTAAAATAATACACTTTTTTAGTAAAAAAATCAAGGGTTTTAGCAAAATGTTTTGGAAATGTTGAATCAGGAATGTTTGCTAGCCATGAAGGACTGATGCACATCAGAGGAATAAAGGGGGGGCTTAAAGAAGCTAAGAACCCCCGGGGAAGTAACTGGCGTCTTGATCTCTGGTTCAAACGGTGGCTAAAACCCCTTGATTAGTGTATAATAAAAACATAAATTCGAATCCGTTGGAGGAGGCAGTCCATGAAAATATATTTTTTGGGTTCATATGTGAATGGGGCGGTGAATACGCCTGCCAGGGATGCCTTGCACGAGGAAATCGAGGGTAAATTGCATCCGGAGGTTGAGTACATCGGCGCCCAAATCGATAAGGCCAGCCGGATGTATAGCTTGATGGCGAAACTGAAGGCGGACCTTAAAGAAGCGGATGTGCTGTTTTTGCACCCTTCGCGGCTGGGGACGTCTTATTTTGAAATTGGCGAGGCGCTGAACCAGGGCAAGGAAATCTGGGTATTGGCGGAGCGGGAAAACTTTGGGGAGCGGGGCGTGTATCCATACTCCAGGCCTAATTTTAAATACATTGCCATGGGGGATTTTGCTAAGCTGCTATCCATTTCCAGTAAAGTAAACTTTTTAGCAGCCCTCTCAGAAGGAGAAAATCGATGAAAGAAATAAAAGTGTTATGGGGATGGATGCGTGGGCACCGCTTGGCGATGGGGGTTGCGATGTCGGCAACCGTCGTCGGGATTGTCTTTTCGTCACTCATCCCCCTGGTCAATCAGGCGGCCATTGACTTTGTTATCGTCCATAACCCGGAAGCGGCGGGGGATTTTGTTTCAGATTTTTTGCTTGGGATTGATGGCTTAAGGCCCCAGTTGCTGGCAGCCGGTATTTTAATCGTCATCCTGACAACGCTTAATGCCCTGACCAGCTTTATCCAAGGCCGGTTCATCGCCAAGTCGGCGGAAGGGTTTGCCAAGGGTTTAAAGGACCGGATTTTTGACCACATCCAAAAGCTTCCTTTCATGTATCATAAACGGGCGGAAACTGGTGATTTGATCCAGCGCTGTACTTCAGACATTGAAACCATCCGCAACTTCTTGACCTCCCAGATGGTGGAGATGGCCAACTGCCTGTTTTTATTTGTGGTTATTTTTATTTTCATGCTGCGCCAGCATGTGGCTTATGCCCTGGTCAGCGTGGCGCTTCTGCCATTTTTACTGGTATTTTCCCTGCTATTTTTTAACAAGGTGCGGGCGGCATTTAAAATCTCCGACGAGTCGGAGGCGGCCATGTCCACCATGCTTCAAGAGAACCTATCTGGCGTGCGGGTGGTGCGGGCTTACAATAACCAAGAGCATGAGATTGAAAAATTTGAAAGGTTCAACCAAGATTTTCGCAATACCAGCCTGAAAGTCTCCCGGATCAGCTCCGTATTTTGGTCCAGCACCGATTTTTTATGCTTCATGCAGCTGACACTCATTATCCTGTTCGGTGCCTATTTGGTCATGACGGGTGAGGTGACCTTAGGGGTGCTCCAAACATTCATCGTCTACGGGAACATGCTGGTCTGGCCAGTGCGCGGCCTTAGCAACGTACTGACCGAGCTTGGGAAGTCGACGATTTCCGTGAAGCGGATACAAGAAGTCATGGATGAGGAGCCTGAGCATTTGGCAGAAGGGCTGAAACAGCCAATCGAAGGCCATATCCGCTTTGACGGGGTGGGCTTCCATTATCCTGATGAATCTGACGGGGTTGTCCTTGAGGATGTCAGTTTTGAGGTCTTAAAGGGACAGACCGTTGCGATTATCGGCCGGACAGGTTCAGGGAAATCCACCCTGATGAACATCCTGCTACGGTTATATGATTACACCCATGGGGCCATTCAAATAGATGGGATGGAACTTAAGCAGATTTCCAAAAAACATTTAAGAAAAAACATCGGCGTGGTCATGCAGGAGCTGTTCTTGTACACGAAAACCATCGGGCAAAACATCAAGATTTCGCGGAAGGATGCTAAGGAACAGGAAGTCCATGAGGCAGCGACAATGGCTGCGGTCCACCATGTCATCGAGGATTTTGAGGAAGGCTACGACACCATGGTCGGCGAGCGCGGGGTAACCCTTTCAGGCGGGCAAAAGCAGCGGGTCGGGATTGCCCGCGCCCTGATGGACAAAACGCCCATCCTGATTTTTGACGATTCTTTAAGTGCGGTGGATTCCAAGACCGACTCAGACATCCGGGAAGCATTGGCAAAGCGCTCAAAAGATGTGACGACCTTTATTATTTCCCACCGGGTGAGTACGGTCAAGGAAGCGGACCTGATCGTCGTCCTTGATAAAGGGCGGGTCGTGCAAAAGGGCACCCATGAAAGCTTGATTGGCGAGGAAGGGCTGTATAAGGCGTTTTGGGATATCCAAGACCAAAAAGGGGGTGCCCAAGTTGGCTAAACAGTTTGCGGAAGAGGAATTCACGAAATCGGATTTAAAAATCTGGCGGCAAATCTTTTATTATTTGAGGACGTCCAAGCGAAACCTCCTATTATTGTTCGGTTCCGTGGTGTTATTGGCACTCCTTGATACCGCTTGGCCCCAGTTGGTGCGGATTGTCATCGATGATTACGTCTTGGCTGGGAACCTGGACGGGCTTTGGGAAGCCTTTGGCATGTTCTTTGCTTTCAGCGCGGCCTTTGGGTTTATTGTGTGGGCCTTTATTTTCCTGGCCAACCTAGTGAAGCAGGAAGCGACTTATTTAATCCGTAAAGCCGGGTTCAAGAAGCTTCAGGAACTTAGCTTTTCTTATTACGATACGTCGTCGGTAGGTTGGCTCATGTCCCGCATGACCAGCGATACCAACCGGATTGGGGATATTTTATCCTGGGGGTTCGTTGATTTTGGCTGGGGGATTTTGGTTATGTCCCTTATCGGCGTGGTCATGGTTTTGATGAACTGGCAGCTGGCCCTCCTTACCATTGCCATCGTGCCGGTGATGGGGCTCGCCAGTTTTTGGTTCCAAACCCGCATCCTCAAGCAATTTCGGCAAGTCAGGAAGCTGAATTCCCGGATTACGGGAGCCTTCAATGAAGGGATTACCGGTGCGGTGACGACGAAAACCCTGGTGACGGAAGCAGATAATTTACAGGAATTTTCTGCGTTTACAGCCGATATGATGGGCGCCTCCGTTCAGGCATCGGTTCTGTCCGCCGTGTATTTCCCGCTGATGATGACATTGGGAAGCGTAGGTGCCGCCCTCATCATCTATAATGGCGGGATGCAGGTGAGCTTTGGGGACCTATCATTTGGCGAGTTGGTCATGTTCTTAAGCTACGCCCGTTTCTTCTTCGACCCGGTGATGATTTTGGCTAGGAGGCTGACCCAGCTTCAGGAGGCACAGGCATCAGCGGAGCGTGTGATTTCCCTCTTGAATACGGACCCGGACATTATGGATACCCCGGAAGTGGCAGCTAAGTACGGGGCTATCGGGGCATATAAAAAGAAAAACTGGGAGCCTTTAGCCGGGGAAATCGTGCTAAGGGATGTAGGTTTTAAGTATAAGACTGGCGAAGAAGTCATGTCCGGTATGGACCTTGAAATCCCAGCCGGCACTTCGGTTGCCATTGTAGGACCGACCGGTTCTGGAAAAAGCACCCTGGTCAATTTAATCTGCCGTTTTTACGAGCCGACCAGCGGGGAGATCCTTATTGATGGGGTCAATTATCAGGAGCGGTCCCAGGAATGGCTTCACAGCCAGTTGGGGTATGTGCTCCAAACGCCACAACTTTTCAGTGGCTCCATCCGGGAAAATATCCGTTATGGTGCCCTTGGTGCATCGGACGGGCAAGTGGAGGCTGCTGCCAAAATCGTAGGCGCTCATGGGTTCATCATGAATTTTGAAGGCGGGTACGATTCTAAAATAGGTGAAAACGGGGCAGGGCTGTCCACAGGGCAAAAGCAGTTGATTTCCTTTGCCCGTGCACTCATTGGCGACCCGAAGCTGTTGGTTTTGGATGAGGCGACTTCTTCCATTGACATCGAAACGGAAAGCTTGTTGCAACAGGCCATCCAGGCACTCTTGAAGGACAGGACCAGCTTGATTATCGCCCACCGCCTTTCCACTATTGTCGGTGCGGATTTGATTTTGTACTTAAAGGATGGAAAGATTGTCGAAAAAGGGACGCATGTTGAACTTTTAAGCCTTAAAGGGGAGTATCATCAGCTTTATACCGGGCAGTTTGAGCAGTCGGTAATTGTATAAATTTAGCGCCATCCCTTGAAAGGTGCCCCGATTAAGTGTATAATAAGACATATTAATATGGTTTAAATTGATGGAATTGGGGGTACAAGGCTCCATGGTTGAACTTTATACGACTCCTAGCTGTTCGTCCTGCCGCAAGGCAAAGCGCTGGCTGGAAGCACATGAAATTTCTTACGTTGAAAAAAACCTCCTGACTGTAGGCATCTCCGCCGAGGAGCTGAAACTTATTTTAGAAAAAACCGAGAATGGCTTTGAGGATATTATCTCAACCCGTTCCCGCGCGTTCAAGGATAATGAAATCGAAGCGGATGACATGTCCATGAACCAATTAATAAACTTTATCATAGAAAATCCCAGCGTCCTTCGCCGACCGATTTTAGTGGATAACAAAGGGCGCCTCCAAGTAGGCTTCAATGACGAGGAAATCCGAAGCTTCCTGCCTAGGAAATACCGTCAGCTGACCCGCTTAGGGGACGAATATCTAGAAGAGAACACCACCTATATCCAGGCACTGGAGCGGGCATGGGACACTTCTTATATTGAATCCATCAGTAGTTAGAGATAAGATTGGCTGTTGCAAAAAGGGAAAACGCCTTTTCGCAACAGCCTTTCACAAAACGCAGTCATCCCGCGGTTTTTAGGGTGACTGCGTTTTTTTTCACGAGTTTTGCAGGAAACTTCCCCGTAATGGCGCTTATTAAGTCATCCAGTAAGAATGAGGTGACCCATGAAAAAAGCCATGCAACATAAAAAAGAAGTCAACCTATACCAGTTGACTTCGCTAGAAATCCAAGAATTAAAATCACAAACCGGTTTTAGCTGCCCATACTGCCATGAGGCAACCATTTTGAAAATGGGTCCCCGCCGCCAGGCTCATTTTGCCCATGTGTCTAATTGCCAGTATGAGCCCTATGAAAACGAGTCCCCTGAGCATATCCACGCTAAAAACCTGTTGGCTGGTTGGCTGAAAAGCCAGGGGATTGCCTCGCAAATTGAAAAACCCTTCCCAAAAATCGGCCGCATTGCTGATTTGGCCTTCGATTATAAAGGGGAGGCTTTCGTCTTTGAAATCCAAAAAAGTGCCATTAGCGAGGAACTATATAATGCCCGGACGAAGGCTTATGAGCAAGCAGGCATCCGGGTCATTTGGGTTTTTATCGGCAAGCTCGTGAAAAAGCGCCACTCCTACATCTTAAATAGCGTGATGGCATTAAACCAAAAGTTGCCACTCATCCACTTGGAAATGGAGCGGGAAATGATGTCGGTATTTTCCAACGTGGTTTGGGTCAATAGCCGGGAAATCCAAGCCCAGGTGGGCAAGACACGGTTGAAAACCCTCACCCTCGAAACCTTGCTGAAGGAAAACGATAGCGACCCGGTTGTTTGCCCTGATGGCTGGTTGGCTTCCAAGCATGAATTCCGCGTCCACAAATGGCTGAAATACATGCAGCATGACCGTCCGCTCAGGATGCAGTGCCAACGGCTTCGCACCAACCTGTCCTTATTGCCTGCGGAAGTGGGATGGCCCGTCAGCGGCGGGGGATTTCGGAAAAATGTGATGGTCTGGCAGGCGTACGTCTTATTGTCCATTACGGAATATGCCATCGGCGAGCCCTTCACCCTGTCCCAAATCGCCAACAAGCTGAAATACCTCCACCAGCTGTCCTTGAACACGGACTGCCTCTCACAATTGAAAGAATACCTGCACATCCTGGCCCGGCTAGGCATCTTGGACCTTGAATCCGGATATTACCTATATGCCAAGGCGCCGAAATTCTTCAAATCGCTGGAAAATGCCCTCCAAGAAGACGAGCGCCTGGCCCTTAAGGTGTTGTCGCCCGCTTGATTTTTGACACCCCATGACGGACGGGGATTTGGAATTTTGCTAAGACCGACTGGAATGTCAGCAAGCCTTCCTTATAAGATTCTGCTTCAAATTCCAGTTCGAAGTCCTCTTTGCCATTGTACTTGCTATGGTCGAGAAAAAGCGTCCCCCCTTCATAAGGGAATTCAACCCGGTCCGTCACCAAATAGCCGACCACGTTCAACTGATCGGGGTTGATGCCAATGCCATTTAAAATAGCTTTGACGGGCCCTTCGACAAATCCAAGGAGGTTTTCAATCTTTTCAGCATCCACCTCCGAAAGATCTTGGTTCGTTTCAAGCTTCCCGCCCGATTCATGGGGCTGTTTCAAGGTCAGTTCAAAACCGCTGACCGTTTTTCTGATCCTTAAAGACATCCGGTTCTTCTTCAAGTCATTCCCAGCTGTGTCAAAATAAACATTCGTCTGCGGGAGCGCCTGTCCCACCTTGCCAAAATGAGCCATCAAAAAATGGTATTCCGCCTCGCTCAGCATGTTCTTAAATTCAATTTCAAGCATCGCATTCACCTCTGCTAACATTATACCCCAAAAAATTAAAATAAGAAAGCCTGCCAAAAATACTGGATTATAAGAGAAATATCTTTTCCCAATATTTCCAATCAACAGGGAATCGTGTTATAATTAGAGGGTAAAAATCGTTAATGAGGAGAATTTGATGATTTGCGAGCCGTAAAACAGGGGAGCCCCGGCAAGAGCATATGGGGGTGACAGGGCAAGCGATGCCTCTTAAAAAGGAGAACTGCACATGGAATGGTCAAGGTATTTTGAGCCGTATGAACTTGCGTTACAAGAACTTAAAATCAACTTGAGGGGGATTCGGAAGCAGTATAAAACAAAAGGGATGCATTCGCCCATCGAATTTGTCAGCGGGCGTATCAAAACCATCCCCAGCATCATAGACAAACTGGACAAGATGGGGCTGTCCATCAAGTCCATTGACGAAGTGTACGACATAGCGGGAATCCGGATCAACTGCCAGTTTGTGGAGGACATTTATGCGGTGGTCGAACTCCTGAGCAAGCGCCAGGACCTGGATATCATCGAAACAAGGGATTACATCATCAACCAGCGGGAAAGCGGTTATAAGTCTTATCATATCCACGCCTATTACCATCTTGAAACCATTGATGGCCTAAAAAAAGTCATGGTGGAGTTTCAGATAAGGACCCTGGCCATGAACTTCTGGGCCATTATCGAGCATTCCCTTAACTATAAATACGACGACCAGATCCCAGAAGAAATCAAAGACCGGTTAAAACAGGCGGCCGAAGCCGCCTCTTGGCTGGATGCCCAAATGTCCGCCATCCGGGATGAAATCGCCGAGGCCCAGCAAACGTTTGAGAAGCGCCAGGCAGAGGACCGCAAGGACCTGGAATTGCCCACCAGCTTTACAACGAATGAAGATTACCTGACGAAGAAATACAAAGGGGACGAAACCCAATGAAAGTAACCATTTTTGCCAATGAAAGGCCAAAGTCACAAAAAGTAAAGGTTGAACTGGAAGGGAAACTTGCAACGGCAGGGATTGCCCTGGACGCAGAAAATCCGGACATTGTTTTCACCATAGGAGGGGATGGGACGGTCCTTGAAGCCGTGCATCATTACCTGCACCTTTATGAAACGGTGAAATTCATTGGCATCCACACCGGCCATTTAGGCTATTACACGGATTGGTTGCCGGAAGAGCTTGACGAATTGGTGGACTTCATTCAAAAAGAGAAGCAGCATGTCAGCCATTACCCGCTGTTGTCCATCACCCTTTGCACAGGGGAAGTGGGTTGCCGGGAAATGTTTGCCCTGAATGAACTGACCTTGGTCAATGCCCGCCGCACCCAGCATCTGAACATCACCATTGATGATTTATTCTTTGAATCTTTCCGGGGGACCGGGATTTGCTGCGCGACGCCAACTGGGAGCACCGCCTATAACAAATCATTGGGAGGGGCCCTTTTGTACCCTAGCATCGAAGCTTTTCAGATGACGGAAATGGCGTCCATCAACAACAATGTTTACCGTACCATCGGTTCGCCCCTGATTATCCCTAAGGAGCAGGTATTGACCATCCAGTCCGAGAATTTCCAGGACATCATCTTGACGACGGATCACATGTCCGACCGCTTTGACGATATCACCGAAGTGAAAGTTTGCGTTTCTGACCGCAAGATCATGTTCGTCAAACGAAAGGAAACCTTGTTTTGGGAACGGGTAAAGCAGCATTTCCTATGATGAAGCTGGAGTATACCGCTGATAAGCCTGCCCTGCTTTTGGAGTTTTTGCGCGCAAGGGAACTTTCCAAAAAAGCAATGACGGCAGTTAAGCATCGGGGGGGACGGATTGAGGTCAATGGCACCGAGCGGACAGTCCGTTACCAGTTGCAGCCTGGGGATGTAGTGACAATCACGTTCCCCCCCGAACCGATTGGTGAAAGCATGGATCCCTGGGACTATCCCCTAAATATCGTTTACGAGGACGAGTGGCTGTTGGTGATTGACAAGCCGTCAGGGGTGGCCGTGATTCCCACGCGGCGCTACCCCACCCATACGCTGGCAAATGCTATCATCCATCATTATTTGGAAGCGGGCTTGCAGTCTACCGTCCATTTCGTGAACCGGCTGGACAAGGATACGTCGGGTTTATTGGTGGTGGCCAAGTACCGGCACATCCATCATTTGCTGACAAGGGACATCAAACAAGTGAAGCGCCGTTACCTGGCCCGGGTGGTTGGCTGCCCAGACCCGGTTGCCGGCACAGTGGACGCGCCCATTGCCAGGCTGGAAGAGCTGTCGGTAAAGCGCGGAATCCGCGAAGATGGCCAGCCGTCCGTCACCCATTATCAGGTACTTGAAAGGGATGGGGAAACGTCCTTGGTGGAGTGCATCCTTGAAACCGGGCGGACCCATCAAATCCGGGTGCATATGGCATATATTGGCTGCCCGTTAGTGGGGGACAGTTTGTATGGGGATGCCTCCGGGGTTTTGGGCGGGCAACAGCTCCATAGCTATTTCCTGGTATTTTCCCATCCCATGACGGGGGAGGTTTTGACATTTCAAAGGAAGCCAGGGAATTAGTGGGGCCTCCTTCTAAAACGCAGGCACGCGTCGTATAATATAGGAAAAGGAGGCGTTTGGAATGGGATTTGGATCATCGGGGGTGATATTTGAAATGTTTCCCATTTTGTTTTTCATGGTTTTTGCCTTTATTATTTTTCCCGCTATTCGAAACGTGTGGGAATGGAGCCGCAATAATAATTCTCCCATTGCCACCTCCGCTGCCAAAGTAATTGGCAAACGGACGAAAGTGGATTCCCACCCTCATCAGGTAGGGGAAATCCATCAACATCATACATCAACTACCTATTTCGCCACCTTTGAACTCCAAAATGGGAACCGCCTTGAATTTAAGGTCAAAGGCCATGATTACGGTCTGCTTGCCGAGCATGACCAGGGCATACTGACCTATCAGGGCTCCCGCTTTATTGCCTTTGAAGGGCAGCGGTGAAGTAAATTAAAAAGAGCCTGGGGGCTCTTTTTTTCGTGACCAACACCATCAACTTTTTATGATTGTTGGAATTTTTAATTATGGGCACCTCTAATAACCCCAATTCATCCATCATTGCGGTCTTTTTCCGCCATTCCGTCGTCAGCAAACATGCCATGAAGTTCCACTTCACCACATGTTCACTTCCTCGGACTTACGAAAAAATACTCGCAAATATGGACAAAGCGAGTTAATAGAGGTACCCTTAACCAGCTGGGCTATAGTCCTTTGGGCTGATATTTTCTTGAGTCATAGCCGCCTGAAATAGTGACGGTCTTATAACCATAGGCTGCAAGGATATTTGCTGCCCGGTAACTGACACTGCCATGGTCGCAAATCAAATAGTAGGTTTCTTGCATGTTCATGAACCGCTCCGGATACATTGTCAAGCTGTGGTAAGGCACATTTTTCGCCGTTGGCAAATGGTATCTGGCGAACATATATGGCTCCCTCACGTCAATAATAGTTGGGTTGGATGGCATCAATTGGGCTAGTTGATGAAGTGTAATGCTTTTAGGCATTGTCTGATTCCCCCTGTAATCCCTTCGTATAGTATTAGCATCTGTCTTTTTCTCAAATCCTGGTGTCGTCCAAAATACCGGGAAGTTGGCCAAGCCACCCGGTTGCCTTTTGAAAGGCAGGATAAAAAATGGTATTCTGCTTACTATATTATATGCGGCGGGGAGGGAATGATGACAGGAAATATGTGATAATGGTTGAACTTCCCCTGGTTTTCCGATATGATTAAGGAAAGAAGGAGGGGCAGTTGGATGATTGGAAAACTCAAAGAATTGTACAAAGATAAATGCGTTATTGATGAAATGCCCAAATACCCCAATGATTACTATTGGTTTCAAACGGAGGACCGACATTTAATCGGGATATCCAAAACGGTGGGCTTGGCGGAAAAACGCTTGTTATCAGTCATGCTGGATGAAATCGTCGCCGTGGATTTTGACCATCAGACCCGCCTGCTCTGGCTGGATTTCCTAAATGGAAACGATGCCATATTGGAAAAAATCAGCCAAAAACGGTTGAAGTTCATTTTTTTCAACCATCAATTTGAAGCCGAAGGGAAGGCTGATTTTGAGCATCTCATTAAAGAATTCAATGAGAATTGCCTCACCCTTTACTTGGACCGCCACTATGGGGTCATCCTGGATTTTAATGAATCTACCGAAGATGGGGAGCTGGAAGCCTTCGTGGAAGCCGCCCGCCAGGATTTTTATTATGGGTTTACCTTTTATGAAACGGCATCTTATGATGTTGGTGCTGGTCTTTGCACGGTATTCCAGGAAGAATTGGAATTGTTCAAGAGCCACCATAATAAAAGCCGCCTAGTCATGAAACGCCAGGATCTGCTTTTGGAGTCACTCTGCCAAGACGTATCCAATGACCGGAGGTATGAAGGGTTTAAAGCATGTATCCAAAAAGAAATGCCCCAGGATGTTTTGAAAGTAGTTACCGCTTACTTTGAGAATGGTTTCAATCTGTCGCTGGCGGCGAAAGGGCTTCATATGCACCGAAACACTTTTATGAATAAGTTGGACAAGTTCATTGCGGCAACGGGGCTCAACGTCAAGGATTTCGGGCAGGCGGTGGTGGCTTATTTGCTGATCGAGGGCATGAAAACGAAGCATTTGGAATAACCTGGTTTGAAATTTCCCATAATAAAGGACTATGAAAACAGGGGGCCGCAAGCGATGGAGGATTACAAGGCGCTTTACTACGATTTGCTAAGGGAGCACGATTATTTGAAACGTGAACTCCAATCTGCCCAGAAATTAGTGGGATTGATTCCTGCCAACATCCAGGACGTTGAAGTCAAATCACTTTATCGTTCGAAACCGGATTTAAAACCCGTCAGCCATTATAGCGTGCAAAAGGAGAAGCTGGATTTGTTCATGGATGTCTTTCATGGGCGACGGGATGTGTATGCGAGGCGTTATTTTAGCAAAAGAGAGCAAAAAGCGGGTTATGCACCGGTTTGTGGCAATCGTGGGGATAAAAACCTTTGCGATTTTAAGTGTCGGGGTTGCCTTCATCGCAGCGATGCGCCTTTGGCTTATGATGCGGTTCAAAAACATCTGTTAGGGGAAAGTCCACTCGGGGAAGATGTCATCGGTATTTACCCCCTGTTAAAAGGGGATGAGTGCCGCTTCCTAGCGGTAGATTTTGATAAAGAAAACTGGTTGCTGGATGTGAAGGCATTCAGGAAAACTTGCCAAAGCATTGGGCTGCCTGTGTACATTGAACGTTCCCGTTCAGGCAATGGTGCCCATGCCTGGTTTTTTTTCAGCGAGCCTATTAAAGCAGCGGTAGCCAGAAAATTGGGCAATGTCCTTTTGACAAAAACCATGAACAGCCATTATCAGCTGAAAATGGAATCCTATGACCGGCTCCTTCCCAATCAGGACTTGATGCCTAAAGCCGGTAAAGGGAACTTGATTGCCCTTCCCCTTCAAGGGGCAGCCATGAGGGAAGGGAACAGCGTTTTTGTCGATGAGGATTTCAATCCTTTCCCTGACCAGTGGGCGGTGCTTGCAAGCATCCAAAAACTGACCGCTAATCAAGTCCAGGTATTTGCCGACCGTTTAAGCTATGATGAGCTTGGGGAGTTGGCAGGGCAGGCGGCGCCATGGGAAATCCCTCCCAAAATAAAGGAAATCATTCCATTCCCGCAAAAAGTCCGCATCGTTTCGGCAAATATGCTCTACGTGGAAAAGGCAGGAATGTCGGCCATGGCACTCAACCGGATCAAGCGTTTAGCGGCCTTTGCCAATCCTGAATTTTATAAGAAGCAGGCGGCACGGATTTCCACCTTCAACGTCCCCCGGGTGGTGGATTGCTCCCAGGATTTTAAGGATTATCTGGCGATTCCCAGGGGATGCCGTGAAACGCTTGTCAAGTTACTGGAAGCCCACCAAGCCCAATTTCTTTTTTTGGAGAAAACATATGCTGGTAAACCGCTCCCTGTTGCTTTTAACGGGCATTTACAAGATGGGCAACGAAAAGCAGCGAATGAAATGCTGAGGCATACGACCGGGGTCTTATCGGCAGCAACCGGTTTTGGGAAGACGGTATTGGCAACTTATCTCATCTCGAAAATTCAAATGAATACCCTGATCCTGGTCCATACCACCGCATTATTGGGTCAATGGCAGGCAGCCGTTTCAAAATTTTTAGTGTCACAGCATGGTTCCGAAAAAGGATTTTTAGGGCAGTTGGGGGCAGGGAAAAAAGCGTTGAGTGGTCAAATCGATGTGGCCATCTTCAACTCAGTAGGGAAGTCCGAAGATTTGAAAACCTTGATGCGGGGCTATGGGATGGTCATTGTGGATGAATGCCACCATGTGGCGGCAAGTACCTTTGAAGCGGTTATCCGGGAAGCGACGGCGAAATACGTTTATGGATTAAGTGCCACCCCGAAAAGGCAGGACGGCATGTCGCCCATTATTTTCATGCAGCTTGGGCCTATTCGTTATCAGACCGATGCTAAAAAACACCTCATGTCCCGGGGATTCGGGCATTTTATGATTCCCAAGTTTACGTCTTTTAAAATGCCCGCCTATTTAGAGGGTGAAGAGCCTCGGATTCAGGATATCTATGGGGCATTGGTGGAAAATGAAGCAAGGAACCGCAGGATTGTAGAAGATGTCAAGGCGGCTATTGAAAAGGGGAGAAATCCCATCGTCCTCACCCAACGCAAGGAACATGTCAAAATTTTGGCTGAAGCCTTGGGGAAACTGGCCGATGTGGTCATCGAGCTGACAGGCGACAAAACCCCGAAGCAAAAACAGGGGCAAATGGACCGGTTGTATGGGATTGGAGAAAAAGAGTCCCTTGTAGTTGTGGCAACCGGGCAGTATATTGGCGAGGGGTTTGACTATCCCCGTTTGGACACGATGTTTTTGGCCATGCCATTTAGCTGGGAAGGCACCCTTTCCCAATATACCGGCCGCCTTCACCGGGAATACCAGGGAAAGGAATTCGTCCAGGTATTTGATTACGTGGATGTGAATGTCGCCATGCTTGATAAAATGTACCGCAAGCGGGCGAAAGCCTATTTGGAACTGGGCTACATCGTTCAAAATGATGGCCAGGCCGAAGAAAAAGCAGGGATGTTATTCGACCATAAGACCTTTTTGATGCCATTGAAAGCTGACTTTTCCGGAAGTTTGAGGGAAATCGTGATTGTCAGCCCTTTCCTGCTGACAGGAAGGGTGAAATCAGTTATCGCCATGATGGCCCCTCTAATTGAAAGGCAAGTGAAAGTAAAACTGATCACCCGGCCCGCAACCGATTATCATAAGAAGCAAGAAGTTATTATTGGCTTGTTGGATAATTTGCAAAATACAGGAATCCAGGTCATCCAAAAATCAGCCATCCATCAAAAAATAATCGTCATCGACCGGGAAACCGTCTGGTATGGGAGCCTAAACCTGTTAAGCTATGGAAGGGATGCAGAGGAAACCATGATGCGCTTCGCCAATCGGGAAATTGCTCTGGAGTTGTTGGAGAGCCTCGATTAATAGCGTTCAATACAAATAGTAGTGTTAGTGTCAAGTTTTTAAGGAGATTCAAAAATAGTAGCGTTTATATAACGCTACTATTTTTTGATGGAATTTAAAACATGACTGGGTGCATGTACTGTATGCTGTCTGTGAAGAGCGGTGGGCTTAAAAAGTCATGGATTTAATCAGGGTCTTGAGCCCTGAGGTTTTGTTGAAAAGCGCAGGGATACGGGTGAAGTTGTTTTGGTATTTAGCGTATTCTCCTAGTGGGGCGGCAGGCTTGGATTTTTCTGTACGGGTCATTTCGGGGAGGTATTGCACTAGGTGCTGTATGATGTTCAGTTCTGAGGAGTAAAACTGGAGCCTCTTGGCTTCAGTCAGCGAACTGTTTGCGGATATGGGAGACTATAGCGTCATAGCGCTCTTGCATAAACGAATAAAAAAATTGCAATTGATGCTTCTCGCGGAGGGGGATTAAAATCGATTCCATACGTTCGGGCGTATTCAATAAGCTCCTTTCTTCTTGGCGCAATTGCCCCGCCATGTCTTCAAATGTGGGTATTTCCAACTCATCGCGGTAGATAATATGGAAACCGAACTCTGATTGAACCGGCTGTTTTGTAAACTCATGTACGTCTAATTCTAAAGCAGCTTCTTCAAAAGAGGTGACTGTTTCCCCAAGGGAAAAAGGCTCAAGCCTCCCCCCGTTAACGGAAGAACTGTCGATGCTGTAATTTTGAGCCAATTCCTTAAACTGACTCTCCGCATCTGGGGCTTCTAACAGTTGCACAATCAGCTTCTTGGCTAGCTCCTCGTCTTCTACCAATATATGTCGCACGCTAATCAAGCTTTTCCTATGGGCGAGGAATTCATCATACAATTGTGTAACCCGCTCATCGGTAGGAAGGTAGTGGCTATCAAACGCCGCATCTTTTAAAAGCTGAAGTTCAAAAAAATCAAAAATTTCTTGGTCACTCTTAAGGCCTTGTTGCTCCATAGTCGAATGAAAATTGGCGCCAAGGTTAATTTTTTGTTGGTTGACCAAATTTTCCACAGCGTTGCGGGATAAGGTAAAATGGTTACGCAGTATGTTTAAATCAGCCATATCTAACGCCGTTGGCAGACCAGAAATCTGGAGCATGATGTGAAAAAATTCCGCGGTATTAATATCAGTGCCATTAATCTGTGCGACAATTGTATCGTCAGTTTCTGGAACATGTTCAAATTCATCCAATTCTACTCCATATCCCGACATCAACTCTACATAACGGGAGTTTAAAAAGGGAGTGTAAATTCGCATCTTTGCTTCCGTTCGTAATCTATGCAAGGTAGAGTGAATTAATGTTTCAGTTAAAGCAGCGCCTAAAAGCTGTTGTTCCAACTCGTCTCGAACTTCCTCAAAATCGGGGCGAATATCTTGTTGCACCT
This sequence comes from Turicibacter sp., assembly GCA_009787345.1. GTDB lineage: Bacteria > Bacillota_I > Bacilli_A > MOL361 > Turicibacteraceae > WRGF01. The sequence goes on along the minus strand of WRGF01000215.1, from coordinate 2,510 downwards.
CCAACTCGTTCTCCGGCACGTCTACCGTAGGGGCGGGCGCTGGAAACCAAAGATTGTATTCCTCCCTTATTTGATCCTCGGTAATCGAAATTTGTTCCGTGGCGGCTGTCAGGCGTAATTGTTCTAATTCAAGAAACTCAATTAATTGCTTTTCGCTATCGAAACCATTCCGACGGATAAACGCCTCCCATTCCTCTCCTTCTGGGAGCATGGAACGGATAGAGTCTATTCGTTCCGTAATTTCTGCGGAGTCGACCGGGAACAAATCTTTCAAAATCTGGCTGTCCATCCACTCCATCAACACAAAAACCCCTTCATGGGACACCATTTTGTCAAAAACTGCTTGTGAAGTGAACTTTTCCAAATTGGTAGAATGGAAAGTAGCATCCCCGGACTCTAATCGTAGTTTTATCTCTCTATCTCCGTTTGAACAGGCCGCTACCATCGACCAGGTCAATAAGCAAACGGTCAACAACTTTTTTTTCCTTGTATCCATTCAGTTCACGTCCTCTTAGTTTAATACTTTGTAACTATTCAGCAATAATATATATGAATTATTACGAACTTATCTTGTTTTTCTATGATTCATACACGGAAACTAATCCCACAGGTTCTACAGGGACGTGTATCCATGAAATTTAAATTGAAAAGTGGCCACAGGGACTATCGATTCACCCACTTTGCAGCCCAGCTTTCACAGTTGGCGTCATTTGTCATGCCCCTTTGGCCATAGAATTGCTGAAATTCGAGATGCCCGGGCTAAGAAAGCAGGTCAATCCAGACAGTACCAACAGTAGATTCCTGTCCTCTGCGCATACGGCTCGTCAGCCGGGGGAAAGAGAGGTCAAACGAAATCCATCCGGGAAAAATTGGGAAAAGTGAGGCGGTCAAGTCGAAAACGACGGAAGTACGCTCGCAGCCGTCAAACATCCGGCCAGCAGGGTGGGGGTGTCATGTGCCGCCGAATGCTCGGCAAACGGGTAAATTCTGGTTGGAGCCAAGTTTGAAAGGGTTGCTATCCGCCGACAGATCACGGACATTCCCGAGCCAAAACCTCCGTGATCCAATTTAAGAGCCGTGCCATCGTTTGCCCGCAGTACGGGAACAGGAACGTCCTTAGTACTTATATGATTCATGATCAGCTGGGCCCATTTGAAAAGGCGCAGGAATTCTTCCGGGATATTTTTCGGCCATAAAATCAATGCAGGCACCTTGGCCAACACGCTAAAGCGGATTTCCAAACTCTTGTTAGGATGGAGACTTACATCATGAACCCGCTGGTCGAGCCAGACATGTTGAACTTCAACGAGAACAGGTGCTTTGTGGGCAGGGTAACGCCGCCTCGGCATTTTTATACATCCGATACCAAATCCCATCCGAAGCGGGGGGACGGAAGCCGTCAAGGACATGGCATTCTGACCAAATTCAACGGATTCGCCATCCGTGGCTGCTCGGTCTTCCTATTTCAGCTTTGAAAACTGTGACCATGCCCTGTGCAACGTGCACCGCCTGTGGGAATTCAAGGCCGTGGTTGATTTCCATAAGCAGGAATGAGGCAAGAAGAAGACGGTCTACTAACAGAAGCCAAGGATCTGGTGGACAAGATGACCCGAGTCTTTCAAAAAAAAGACGGCTATGGCCGCTTCGAAAGAGGGTGTGATGATATCCTGGCGGAAGGGTGGTTGGAGAATCCTCCGAGGACAAGAATAAACCTGGAAACACTCCGCCGCAGAGGTTGCTCAATAGGATTGCCAAACTAAAACCGAGGTGTTGGCCTTTATGTACACCCCCTCGATCCCCTTCGTGAACAATCAGGCGAAAAGGGACGGCCGGTTGACGAAGGTCAAATAGAAAATCTCCGGCACATTCTGTTCCCTTCAGGCGCTGGGCACTTTGCCAGAATCAGGGGCATCATATCTGTCCTCAAAAAGCAGACCGCCCACAAACTCATTGGGAATTGAAGCTGTTTCAAAAGGCAGGAAGTCGGAAGAATTGCTAAAAGACACGTCTATAGAAGACGGGCATTGAAATATGTCTTTTTCAGCTTGTCTAAATTATTGCTGAGCAGTTACAATACTTTTATAATGCCCTCTTATACTAAAAGTCATACTTCAATACGTAAAAATAATGGTAGCTGTTAAGCAATAATCCCAGCTCTTAGGAGTAAACTTCCACTTTTAGGGGAAATTCCCGCCGATTTAATTCCCCTAACTAAGCATGGAGGATTTCTGGGAGGGAATCCCAGTGGTCGGCATGGTCAAAAGTACGGTCATCACCAAAGACAAAAAGACAGTAAGCTACTGGTACTGCATGACTACTTTGTCAAGGGATATTGAACTGTTCAGCAGAGTGATCCGGCATCACTGGAAAATCGAAAGCATGCATTGGCATTTAGATGTCACCTTCCGCGAATATGCTTCGAAAGTCATAAACAAGAACCTGGCTGAAAACCTGAATGTGTTGAGGAAGATGTCCCTGTCCCTATTAAAATTAATGGAATTTTCGAAAAA
>WRGF01000214.1 GCA_009787345.1 Turicibacter sp. | reverse complement strand
TAAAAGTTCACGTATAATTTTGCCAAATCGAAAGCGCTTAAGGGAAGTGGATATTTTAGGTAATTAACTCGAAGGAATTTTACTCCTCAGGACTGGGTGTTTTAGATTCCCTTTCGGGTATTTCCATAATACCCCATTTCGAACGAAAAGTAAAGCGGTTACAACTGAGTCAAGCATTTGACTTTTTTTGACATAAAATTGATAGTTATTTATTGTCGTTGATTGCTTTATTGTGTCGAAACCGAGGGTTCATATTAAATTTGACCTCGACGCTCGTCTTTTAGAAAGCATGAAGCAGGACCGAACTGATTTTTTGTCCCATGAAGAGGTTTAGGATGTATAAACAAATACGGCATTTATTCCCGTCGGATCAATAGTCAGCACCGAATTTTTTATAACGTCGATGAATTATCCAAGGAAATCCATATTTTATTTATGTGGAAGCATGACCTAGATTAAGATATTTTAACGAATTCCTGGCTGTCTGATTTTATTAGAAATTGCCTTTGATTTATGCTATAATTGAATGGCATAACTATTAATCACATCAACGAGACTTTCAATCAGGTGGATGCACCTTTTAAAAGGACGGGAAGTTTAATGAATAAATTTGTCTTAGGATTTTTCAGGATTTTACCGGAGAAGTTGCTGGCTAACCAGATGAAGAAATACATTGATTGGCAGATTGCTAAAAAAGCCAATTTGAAGGTGAGCGGGATGGAGCATTTGGACGAAAAAAAAGGGCCTTACCTGTTCGTTTGCAACCATTTGAGCAATTCCGATGGGCTTATCTTAAACAAGGTTTTGGAGCGTGAGGATGTGACGTTCATCGCCGGGAAGAAGTTGGGAGCCAATGCCATGACCAACCTGGGCTTTTCCATCGTGAAGTCCATTCCCATTTCGCCTAGTTCTGCGGACATGGAGGCCATTAAAAGCGTGGTGTCCACGGTTAAGGCGGGCAATAGCATCGTGATATTCCCGGAGGGGACCCGGAGTCGTACCGCTAAGATGATCGAAGGCAAGAAGGGGATTGTGCTGTTTGCTAAGATGACGAAGGCGGTCATTGTGCCCATGGCGATTTGGGGCAGCGAGAAATTCATGCCCATCAATGACAACATGAGCCGGGAAACGTTTTATGATGCCAATGTCCATGTGAAAATCGGCAAGCCCTTTCTTTTGGGAAAAGCTGCTGAAAACCAATCCAAAAAGGATTGGGACGACCATTGCTTAAATCTCATTATGGGACGCATTGCGGAATTGTTGCCGGAATCCTACCAAGGGGCCTATGGGGTGAACCATGCATTATAACGAGGTGGTATCGGCGACCTTTTTAGAGCGCCCCAACCGCTTTATCGCCCATTGCTTGGTGGACGGGGTTCAAGTGGTGGCCCATGTCAAGAATACGGGACGTTGCCGGGAGCTGTTGATTCCAGGTGTGACCGTTTACCTTGAACACGCCCCGTCGCCTTCCCGCAAGACGGATTATTCATTGATTGCCGTCCAAAAAGGCGGGCTCCTTATCAACATAGACAGCCAAATCCCTAATGGGGCGGCTTATGAGGCCATTTTGGCTGGCAAACTTGGTTTGGGGGAGATTTCATTTTCTAAAAGGGAGTATAAGTATGGCAATTCCCGGATAGATATTTTTCTGGAAACCGTTTCTGGGCGAAAAATTTTGGTGGAAGTCAAAGGGGTCACCCTGGAACGTGATGGGGTGGCCATGTTTCCAGATGCCCCGACAGCCCGGGGAACGAAGCATGTGTACGAGTTGGCGAATGCCATTGATGAGGGCTATGAATGCATCATCTTTTTCGTCATCCAATTCTCACCCGTCAATTATTTCGAGCCCAATCGCTTGATGGATCCCAAGTTAGCAGATGCCCTAAGGCACTCTTCTGGAAAAGGGGTCAGGGTTTTAGCATATGACTGCCAAGTCAGCCCAAACCAAATGGAAGTTAGGAATAAAGTCGAGGTGATATTGTGAAATATTCCAAGAAGCGCGAGTTGATTTATAAGTTTATGTGCGAGTCCGAGGCGGGGCATTTTACGGCGGATGCGATCCATTATAAATTGAAGTCGGAAATCCCAACGTTGAGCCTGGGGACCGTTTACCGGAATTTAGGGCAGTTGGTGGAGGCCGGTCAGGTCAAGAAAATCAGTATCCCCGGGGAGCCAGACCAGTTCGAGCCTGCAAAAGACCATGAGCATTTTCATTTTTGGTGCATGAGCTGTTCAAGCCTCGAATGCCTGCCAGCGGAAAACCTGGCACCATTAGCGGAAATCGGCAAGTCGGCCCACGGGGAAATCCTGTCGGTGGATTTGCTGTTGAAAGGTCACTGTACGACCTGCAAGGAAAAAACATAAAACAAGGGGCCGTCGCAATGACAGCCCCTTATTTATTTTCTGAATTTGTGGTAGGGCGCTCCTAACCAGAGGACACCTGGGTCAATGCTTTTAATGTCTTTGGAACCCGTCCGTGCCATGGCAGCGCTTAGCCCTTCGCCCATTTCCTTGAATTTGTCTGCCACGCCTTGAGCCCCTTCTTTTTTCAGTGGAAGCATCAAGGCGCGTCCGACGGAAACTGCGGTCGCCCCCATGGCCATCGCTTTGAAAGCATCCATGCCGGATTCAATGCCACAGTCCACGAAAACAGGGATTTTGCCGGCTATAGCTTCAAGGACTTGGGGCAAGGCAACCAGTGGAGGAATGACATAGTCCATAATGCCATGGTGGTGGGAGACGACAATGCCTGCGACTCCCGCTTCCAGGCATTTTTTTGCATCTTCTGCGCTCATGACCCCTTTAACGATGAAAGGCAGATCGGTTGACTTGGCAAATGCCTTGATTTCTTCAAATGACTTGCAGTTCATCTGAAGCCCAAAGACATTGTCGTATTGCCCGCGATGGTCGAAGGAATGGTCAATATCAATCCCTACAGCGATGCAGCCTTGGGCCTCGGCATGCCTGATTTTTCGGAAAACTTCCTCATTTTTGATATACGGCTTGATGATTTTGACCGTTTTGGCTCCCGTAGCCACGATGCCTTCAAGTTCCGCATCCTCTCCCATTCCAACCCACATCATGGCATTGGCAAGCTTTGCACCCCGAGCCAGTTCGATGCATCCCTCCGGATGAGCGTTATTCAAATGAGAAAGGGCTGCGGTAGTAAGGGGCGTCGAGAAGGTTTCCCCGAATGCCTCAAAGGTCAAGTCCGGAATATCGGAATCGATGTGGCGCATTTCAACCAAAATCGAATCGAAGTATTCCCGGGTGATGTGATTTGAATTTCCTGATTTTTTTCGTTCCATTTTTTTCTCCTCTAATAAAAGGTGCAGCACACGCTCTTTCTGTGACGCAGCACGGAGCGAAGCGAGTACTGTAGTCACAAGCCCTCTTATGAAGAGAAAAAATTTGTGCCTGTAGAGTTGTTGAATCTGGGTGGGTTTCCCAGAAACGACAACTCGGAAGGTCAAGTTTTTCCTCGGAGTGGCTTGCGAAACTAGATTGGCTAACTGATAGCGTATTCGATGGCTTCCTTATAAAGCCTAATGACCTCTTGGTGTTTGTACCCTTCCATGTTATGAGTCGGAACCAAACACATCACTTTCCCACGGCCGAAGGGATGGCGCCAGCCAGCAGCATATTCCCCGTGGCATGAATTAGAACGTAAAAATACCTCGGTGGCCGCCTCTTCCACATGGGTGAAATAGTGTTCGTCAATGACCACGAAATCCATATCGTGAGAGTGGTAGCGCACCGGGCAGTGAGCCTCGGGATGGGTGATGAAATAGCCTTTGAGCATCTGGACATAGCTGGAATTTTCAGGATAAGAGGCAAGACCCGCATGAATCGCTAGCAGGCGCCCCCCATTTTGCACGTACTTTTCCAATTTTTTGTCGATTTCGGAAGTCAGCCAATGATGTATCTCGGCATCCACAGGATTTAAACGGTCCTCCCGGGCGATAATGATAGCCGCTGGGTTCGAGGACAACACTTCGGATAACGTTTGTAAGTCATCAATCAAAAGCTCAATATCCTCGCCAACCCCTACCGCAGCAGTTTGCAGGGCAGTGCTTATCGGCCCCGCTTCATGATAGTAGTCGCCCACAAAGGCATGTATCTTCTTCATCTTGCCGACCTCCTTTTTCACCATTATAACAGAAAATCGCTTACATTAAAAGAAGGGAAAGCGAAATTAAGTTAAATTTGTCATTTGTCAGGTGGCTAAAATGAGAAAAACGGCAAATGAGAAAAACCCACGATTCGGTTAGAATCATGAGCCTTTTAACAATCCTATGGCTTACTTTTATCCGAGGATGATAACTTCCGTTTCCAGTTCCAGTTCCTCGCCATTCCTAATCACAGTCAGGGTCAGATGATCCCCTTCTTGGTACGTGAACAGCTGCTGGGTAAAATTCATGACGGTCTGGACGCTGGCCTCGCCCAAATGGGTAATGACATCACCAGGCAGGATTCCCATTGCCTCAGCCATCGTATCGGGTAAAATTTGGCTGACCAACACGCCATTGCTGATGTTTTCGGGGATGCCATGTTCCTCACGGATGGAGGGTGGTAAATTTTCGATGGCGATAATGCTGACACCGAGGGTTGGGCGTATCACCCTTCCATGCTCTTTAATGTCCTCGATGACCGGCAAGATGACGTAGGTGGGGATGGAAAAGGACATGCCATAGACATCCTGGGCGGAGACCTTCATGGAATTGACACCTACTACTTCACTATTAAGGTTGATCAATGCGCCTCCGCTATTGCCGGGATTGATGGCTGTATCGGTTTGTAGCACGGTCATTTCCCATTGGCGCTCATTCCCGTCGGGATTTATCATAACGGGCACGCTGCGATCCTGCCCGGAAACGATGCCCATGGTTGCCGAACCAGCAAAGGTCAGGCCTAATGGATTCCCTATCGCGATGACGGTTTGCCCGATTTTAAGGTCTTCCGTGTTGCCAAATGCCGCAATCCGGGAGGCTTCATAGCCAGGAAGCCTTAAAACAGCTAAATCGGTAAAGATATCAGAGCCAACAACTTCTGCATTGATGCGCGTCCCATTATTGAATACCACTTCCAAATAATCAGCCCCGTCGATGACATGTTCATTCGTCACTAAATAAGTATTGCCATCCTCAACTAGGAAAACGACCCCGGAACCTTCCCCGGCAATGCGTTCAGACTGGACATTGGCAATCCCGACAACCGCAGGGGAGACCGCTTGGATCGAAGAAATCTGGGCTTGTTCTTGGGAAACGAAAATGGTTTCCGCTACCTCCTGGGAATTGGTCGGCACCTCCGGCGTACGGGTAATGAAGAAAATGCTCCATACCGTGACTAACACCACCATCGAAGTATACAAAACTTTGTTCATCTGCTCTTATCCCCCTTAAAATTTTTTGCGTTCCTATTCATTATAACACATCCACAGAAAAAAAGAGGCTGAAATATGGAGAAATCTCCCAACATTTCAGCCTCCTATTTTTATAGCATGACTTTTTTCGGATTGAACCTTGTGATGTAGCCGATTTGCACCGCAGTGGCAGCCAGTACCGTCCCCATCCCCACACTTAAGAACATGAAGATGGTTGTCAGATCCATGGAAGTGTCGTAAGCTTCAACCATTTCGTCAATGGACATCGGAGCCGGTGCAAAGGCACTCAGTTCCCAAGGGACATCCATTTGGTTGACGGACCATGGGTCTTCCGCTTGCTGGCTTAACAGCTGGTTTTGAAGCATTTGCCTTGAAATATTTTTAAAGCATTATTTTCTTTGGATCGAAGCGTGTGATGTAAACAATTGGGAACAACGTCGAGAGGAGGACAGTCCCTAACCCCACCCCGAAGAACAAGGCAACCGCTGTTGGATCCATGCTAGTATCGTAGGCGGCCAGCATATCTTCCACGGACATTGTCCCAGGGCTAAAGGGACGAAGTTGCCAAGGGATATCTACCCATCCGCCAGTAGTCATCATTTCTTCCTGTTGGCGGGCAATCAGGTCATTCTCAAGCATTTGCCCGGAAATGTTGTTGGAGATAATCGTCCCAGTCCCAAGTGCCAATAAAATGGCGATGAAGGAAACGGAGAGGACTTCAATCAGGATTTGGGAGATGACACGGCTGCGTTTTTCCCCAAGCGCCAGGTAAATCCCGATTTCTTGCTTGCGGTCACGAAGGAATAAAGTGATGAGCAAGGTTAAGATAAGCAGGGTCGCACCAACAGCTACCCAAAGGACGATGTCGGCAATCCACTGCATTTGCCCCATGGAGGAGGCAACGGTTCCAAATGTATTGGACAAGTCGCCCATCATTGTAAATTCAGGAAGCATTTCATTGGATTGTTCGATAAAGGAAGCTAGGTTTCGTGGGTCATCCAAAGCGAAAATGGCATCAAAGGAAAGTGCATCTTCAACTGATCTCTCATTTTCATACAGCCACTCGTCCAATGGAAGTGTGGCATTAAACAAGTCTTCAAACAGCTCACGTGCTAGATTGTTAGGAACGTAAATGCGACTAATCAAATCACGTTCGTCATTCATCGTCTGCCAGAAGTCATTAGCATTAGAATAATCAAATGGCACTGCCGGTTCGAAAAGCCCGATAATTTCAAAGTCGATAACATCTTGAAGGACGAGGTCTTCATCATTGAAACGCTCGGAAGCATCCCACATACCACTTTCATTGGCTTCTGTGTTGTCCCAAACGGAGTTTTCCATGGTAACTGTTGAACCTAAGTTTAAATTATTTTGTTCGGCAAATTGGCGGGAGATAATGAGAACTGGTTCTCCCGAATTGATTTCTTGCTCCGTAAACATCCGACCGGAGTGTAGGGTAATCAAGCCCGCTTCAACATCGAACAACACGGCTGTATTTGAGCCGCGAAGGAAAAAGTTTTCTACTGGGGCACCCTCGCGGCGAAGACCAAAGCCAGCCAAATCACCTTCAGAAACCCACTCAGGAATGTATTCCTCAGGCGGATTAACGGCAACAAGATCTAAGTCACGGCTGAATAGTTGAGTCTGCATGGCGAAGCTGAAGGCTTCAACATATGGCAACGCAGCAATCCGCTCAACCAATTCAGGTGTGACCGTCTCCCTTTCAGGACTTTCATTTGGGTTGCTAGCCCACCACAGGTTCCAAGCTTCGTTGTCAGCAGTAATAGTAGCCACCGCTGGCATTTGGGCACGCAGGTTGGCGTCGGTGTTGGCGACGGCTTGCCTGATGGAGATTGCCCCCGCAATGATGGTGCCCAAAACTAAAAGCAAAAGCAGCAAAGTGACCGACTTGCCCGGCCTTCTTTTGACGCTGGTGACAGCGCGGTTTAAATAGTGCATAGTATTTCCCCTCTCCCGAAAGCGACAATCGCTTTCTTATAGATTATTGTTCCATTTTATCATGAATCCAAGGTGAATGCACCAAAAACTGCTAAAAAGTTACTCAATCAACCAAAATACCACTAATGATTCCAAATGTGGAAATTCATGAAGGGAACAGGAATTTCCTTGCTTTTTTTTCCTAACACTTTTCGAAAAGGAGGACGAAAATTCTCAATATTGCATGTGGAAAACGTTATCAGAATCTGTTAAGTTTCCAAAAAGACATATTTTTGAAATTTTAACTTGATTTCGCTTGCGGGGCATGTTATACTACTTATAAGTCAAAAAGACATCTAAAATGCGTTATAATCCGCCTTTAGGTCATTTTTGAACTCGGTTAAAATGAGGTGTATTTTATGTAATTAAGACATTTTGATATGGAGGTGGCATTATGTTATGTAATCATCAAACAACTCACTATTCAACATGCAACTGTGCTTCAAAGGTAGAAAAGGGAATCGAAGGCTTCGCAAAAAAACTGAACGACCCAAAAGCGTTCTTCCACTTAATGGTCCGGGTAGGGGTGGACCTGGCAGTGGTATTTATATTAGTAGGCGGCTTGTTCCTGCAACAGGACTGGGTGTCCTTGGCTCTTCGGGGAATCCTCTTCGTGGCAGCTAGCATCCTCTTGGCAGGAATCAACTACCTCAGGCTAAAAAAACGCATTCCCACAAGAAAATAATTAGGCTGGCTCAAACCGCAGGATTTCCCAGACGGTTTGGGCGGCTTTTTTTTATGCCTAAAATTTGATATAATTAGGGTATTCAATCACTTGGAGGTCAGCCTGATGGCAACAGTTATCTTGGCGGAAAAGCCCGATCAGGGCAAGAAGTTCGCCGCCGCTTTAAATCAAGGAAAAATCCCTAAGAACTTGGATGGGAAATTTGAATTTGCCAGCGACATGTTCGGCCAGACTATTGTGACTTGGGGTGTTGGCCACCTGGTGGGGCTTTCCATGCCTGAAAAATATGGGGTCAAAACATTTCGGTTGGATGCCCTGCCATTCCTTCCTGCCAAAGAGGAAATGCTTTACGAAGTCCAAGAAGGGAAGGGCAAGCAATTTAAAGTCGTGAAGGAATGCGTGGAACGGGCGGATGCCATCATTATCGCAACCGACCCTGACCGGGAAGGGGAGAACATCGCCTATAATATTTTCAAGCTTTGCAAAACGGCGATCTTCAAAAAGCCCATGAAGCGGCTTTGGATCAATTCTTTGACTACCGACGAAATCCTGAGGGGGTTTCGGCAACTTCGGGATGCCAAGGAAACGGTGTCTTTTTTCAAGGAAGCCAATGCCCGACAAATTGCAGATTATTTAGTGGGGATGAATTACAGCCCCCTTTACACCGTGAAGCTGAAAGAACAGGGGCTCGACTCGGTTTTCAGCCTGGGACGGGTGCAGACCCCCACCAACACTTTAATTGTGGAAAATGACCTGGCTATTGCCAACTTCAAGGCCGAACCCTATAAAATGCTGGAATGCCACACCAAGGATTCCCCGCCCACTGTTTTTTCCCATAAGACAGAGTATTTTGATGAGATAAAGTTCCAGCAAGATATGGAAAAGCATCGCCTAAAAGAGGCGAAAACGGGGATAATAAAGGACGTATCCGTCGAAAATAAAGAACAGCCCTCACCGAAGCTGTTTTCCCTCGGGGCCATTCAAAAGTATGCCAATAGCCGTTGGAAGTATCCCACCAAAAAAACCGATAGCATTTTGCAGAAGCTGTATCAGGATGGGGTGCTGTCGTATCCGCGGACGGACAGCGAGCTGATTACCACCAATGAATTCGCTTACTTGAAGAAAAACCTCGGGAAATACCAGCAGCTTCTCGGTGCCGATTTCGAAGCCGCCAACCTCATGCTGAGGAAGCGCTACGTGGACGACAAGAAAGTTTTGGAGCATTATGCCCTGATTCCCACCACCCAGCTGCCGAACCTTGGGAAATTATCGGCTGAGGAGCGGAACTTGTACCTTGCCATCCTCGAGCGGACCCTCCTGATGTTTGCCGGCAATTATAAATACGAGCACACGAAAGTCGTTTTGGACGTGAATGCTTTGGAATTTAATGCTACTGGCACGGTACCATTGGAATGGGGCTGGAAGCAGATTGATAAATTCGAGGAGAAAACCGCGCCGAAGCTTTTACCTAAATTTCAAGTGGGGGAGATTATTCCCATCACCGTCAAGGTTTTGGACAAGTTGACCCAGGCACCCAAGCGGTTGACGGAAGGGACCCTCGTTGGGAAGGGCGGGCTCATGGACAAGTTGAACTTGGGCACTCCCGCTACCCGCTCCGGCATCATCGAAAAACTGGTCCAGCGGGGCTACATCAAAATAGAGAAAACCCAAGTTATCCCCACTCCGTCCGGCTACCTGTTATGGGACCTGACCAAAAACCGCGACCAACTCATCGGAAACCCGGAAATGACTGCCAAATGGGAAGCAGTCCTCGTTAAGATTTCCACCAACGACTACACCCGGGAAGCCTTTTTGGAGCAAATCCACCGGTTTATCCGGACATCGGTGGAGGAGTTGAAGGCACAGCCTTTTTCCAGCCAATACGTGTCCGGTTCCACCTCCCAAAAGAGCTTTTCCACAGGGGGGTATCAAATTGTGGATAAGTCCAAAGTCTATGCCATCACCACAGCCGAAGGGCAGTCCTTCACTATTTTTAAAACCTTCAGCGGCAAGACCCTCACGTTGAAAGTGGTGGAGGAATTGCTGAAATACGGCAAAACCCGCCGCAAGGTCAAAGGGCTCAAAAGCAAGGCGGGCAACCGTTACGAGGCCTTTTTGGGATTCAACCCAACCGATAAAAAAGTGTTTTTAATCATTGAGGACACCCCGCAGGAACCTGTGGACATTGCCGGCTTTCAGGTCACGGACAAAGGTCGGTTCTACGACATTACTGGTGAATCTCCCTTTACCATTTCCAAAACCATCGCCGGAAAAGACTTATCCACAGCCCACCTCAAAGACCTGTTGACAACTGGGAAGTCCAGTAAAATAGAAGGGTTCAAGTCCAAGGCAGGCAAGAAATTCAGCGCCTCCCTGAAACTTAATCCCGAAACGAAAAAAATTGAATTTCAATTCGACTAGCGGAGGCTCTACATTATGCAAATCACCCTCATTCGCCACGGAAAGTCAACCCATAGCGGGAAACAGCCCATCCCTTGCTGCATGTTTGGGGAATGGATGGAAGCCTATGATGCCAGGGGTGTGGTTGAAAAGGACTTTTACCTGCCAGCGTCAGTTAAAAAAGCCCGAAGTTGCGGGATCCTTTTAAGCAGCGATTTGAAAAGGGCAAGGGAAACAGCCTATTTTTTAGCCCCCAAAAAGGAAGTCGCAGTGGATCCGGTATTTCGAGAAGTGGATTACCCATCCCCCAACCGGTGCAAGTTGCCCATTGCGTTGCCGCCCCTTTTGTGGTCGATTCTCTTTCGGGTGGCGGGGGTGCTGGGTTACCGCATGAAAAATTGCGAGTCGTACCCGCAGTCGGTGAAACGGGCAGAAGTTGCGGCCCGACTGTTGATTCAGTATGCCCTTTCAGAAGGGGAGGTTGCGTTGGTAGGACACGGCTTTTTTAATTACCTCGTGGCAAAAGAGCTGCGAAAATCAGGATGGTATGGCAATGTGGTGCCAGATTTCAGGCATTGGCATTCCTCGACTTATATATTGAGAAAAAAAGGAAGGTAATCATATGAAAAAACAAGGAATCAAAATCGTCACCATCGGTGGCGGCTCAAGTTATACCCCAGAGCTGGTGGAAGGCTTTATTTTGCGTCATGCCCATTTGCCGGTGCGTGAACTGTGGCTTGTGGATATTGAAGCGGGACGTGAAAAACTGGAGATTGTGGGGAACCTAGCGAAACGAATGGTGGAAAAGGCTGGGGTTGATATGAAAATCCATCTTTCTTATGACAGACGAGAAGCCCTTCCAGGCGCAGATTTCGTGACGACACAGATGCGGGTGGGACTTTTGGATGCCAGGATTAAGGACGAGCGGATTCCATTATCGCTAGGAATGCTCGGCCAGGAAACCAATGGTGCCGGGGGGATGTTCAAGGCCCTTCGTACCATTCCAGTCATTTTGGACATCGTCAAGGACATCCAGGAACTCTGCCCCAATGCATGGCTTTTAAATTTCACCAACCCGGCCGCCATGGTCACCGAAGCCATCAGCCGTTACACAGATTACAAGCGGGCGATTGGGCTTTGCAACCTTCCTGTGGGGCTAATTGCTGCTTTTGCTAATTTATTGGAAGTGGATAGTGAAAGGGTCAGCATGGAAATCCAGGGATCCAACCACTTCGTCTATGCGACGGATGTGTTCGTCGATGGGGAATCGGTCTTTGACGAAATGATGAACCAGTACATTGCCAACGAAGCCAATGAAACCATGACCAACATCCATGGGATTGAATTTTCCTCCGACTTCATCAGGGGGCTTGGTGCCATCCCGTGTTCCTACCATAACTACTACTATCACCACAGTGAGCAGCTTGAGGCCCAGTTAAAAGAATATGAGGAGGGAGCAGTCCGTGCCCAATTCGTAAAAGATGTTGAGGACGAACTTTTTGAACTTTATAAGGATGAAAACCTGGCAGTGAAGCCGAAGCAGCTGGAACTTCGCGGGGGAGCGCTTTATTCAGATGCCGCCTGTAATTTGATTGATTCCATCTACAACAACAAAGGGGACATCCAGTACGTCGATGTGCCAAATAACGGGACGGTTTCGTCGCTGCCAAATGATGCGGTCATCGAAACGGCCTGCATCATCACGAAAAATGGTCCCAAGCCCATCGCCATCGGGGAGTTCAATCCAGAAATCAACGGTCAGATTCAAATGATTAAAACCTTTGAGCGCCTAGTGGTGGAAGCCGCCGTCACCGGCAGTCGTGCTAAAGCCATCACTGCCTTGAATTTGAATCCCCTTATCCCAAGCGACGACTTAGCAAATAAAGTTTTCGATGCGTTGCTAGAAGCCCACTTGGATTATTTGCCACAGTTTGCATAGCTATAGGGAAGCCTGAACTTCCCCAAAACCATGGGAATATCAGGCTTATCCGAGAAAAATTTGGCGCGCAATAACGCAACCTGGCTTTGGAAGTAAATTCCATAGCCGAGTTGCGTTTTTGAGTTATGTGGTAAAAAAAACCATTATTTACATAATAATACCAAAAATGGATGAAAGTTCTTGACAAGGGTAGGGGCAGCCATTATAATTCTAAATATAAAGAAAGCGATTGCATAATGAAGTGCTATATCGAATGGTGAATATTTGTAAGGAGGAAAGCCGTTTACTCTGTTTGATAAGCTAACAAAAAGACGGGAGAGAACAAAATGAAAAAATGCTCAATGCTGAAAAGAGTAACAGAGAAAACAATTCGAGCACAATGGCTGGCGGGGTCATTAGTGCTAGCTCTATTGATGGCTCTAGTATCACAACCGTTAACAGTAGTGAATGCCCAGCAACCATCAATTGGTGATTTTACAGAGCAAAGCTTCGGCGCAAAAGATTTAACCGAGAAAAACCAGTTCTACTTACCTCATCAGGAATTTGATAATTTAATCGAGTCCCTAGAAGAGCACATGACTGTTAGCCAGGAGGGCTTTTTCTTTACTCAAATTCCGTTTTACCTCTATGTTGAATATGGAGTAGATACTATCGATAGACTATTAGAATCTGCTTTAATTGTAAACGAATTAGTAGTAGACGGAGTTTTGTCGATTAACGGAGATAATACGCTGGCTATTAATGACTATGAAGCTTTTAGGGGCACATTATTAAACACTGGTGGGAATTATGCGGGTGGTCCGGGAAATACTTTCAAACCGCAAGTTCGTTCTAGGAACGTTAACCGAAATTCAGTTGTCCATTGGTGGGGAACGAGGACGTATTTCAATCGAGCAACCGCCCGGGTAAGGATTGGAACCCTGCAAATGGTTAATCAACAAGCCCAAGCCGCAGCGATTTTATCGACCATTTTTATGTTTCCCCCTGGGAAAGTCATTTCCAATGCAACTCGTGTTGTGGCGACTGACCATGTTTGGGCGATGGATCGTGGCTTGAATCGAACGACGCATGGAATTGTCGTCGATATTAATTGGGCTCTTATAATGACAGTTAGGTCTCAATAATTTATGGAGGGAATAAAAATCATCATTGAATTTTTAAGAGAATCAGTGCTCTTTATTGGAACCATGACCAACATAAAAAAAAATAATCCCCTTATGAATTTAGCAATCTCATTATTGATCATGGTTCTACTGATTTTTTCTATTCTTGCCTTCATCTCTTGATGTAGATTTGAAATTGTTTAAAATGCAAAAACATTTTGTGGGAATCACGGGGAATTTTACATTGAGCCTCACAACTATCACTATGAAGAGAGGTCTACAGCCGCCAACTAGCAAGTGGCGGCTGTTTTTTTACATGAAATAATTTACAAAAAATGTATACTCAACTTTCGCAGATCAATAATGGCCAGAGAAGGCACTCCCACCAACTCTTTTAGGATATCAATGTACATCCTGTTTTTTAGACGTTTTTTGTGATTTTAGCCATTACAATAAATCCCATTTGAGCCTGAATAAGGATTTCTAATGCCGGACATACGATGCCATGGTTGCCCACACGACAATTGTTATTTCAAGGTACATTTTTTTAGCATGGGAGCAACGAAAGCATAACGACCCAAAGGCTTTGGGGCACCTGTTTTTAGAATTTGGGGAGGACGTGCGGGAAATCGACTTCTGGGAAGCGTTGTTTGAATTGATACAACTTGTTTTGGATATTATCGAGAGCAGCGAAAAAGAGGGGCTCGTGAATGTTGAGGAAATCAAAAGCAAGCTTTTGAATTGGATTATGACACACCCCAAATACCTTCAGGAGCTACTTGTTTTCCCGGATGGGATAGGGAATCCGGTGGGTCAGGCTGCTTGATGGCCGGCGGTGTGTCAAGACGGGGACTTGGGTCGGACTTCAGGCCAGAGTGCCGTGCTCTAGGCTCTAGTTTTTTGGTACGAAAGTTGAGATGTAAGGGTAGTCTTTTACCAGACGTTTATTTCCCCCATGTTCGTGGAAATATTCACTTGATAACGGCCATCCCCGAAAGTGGCGGATGTGGAGGATTCTCCGAAAATCCGGCTTTCCCCGAGTTGCGTGGCTGTGTGGATGGTGGCATTTTCAGGTGCCTGCCCCAAATTCAGGTTGACCTCCCCGATGCGGCTGGTGACGTCAATGTTTTGCCCAAGCACTGGCAACGAGATGCTAATCTGACCCATATCCGAGGTAATACCGAGGTTCCCAGCAACATGGGTGGCATTGATTTGACCGACATTGGACCCTAATAACACATGGTTTGATTGGGTGTCCCTCAATGTGATTTCCCCGACCCGTGAGGTGAGCTGCAAATCTTCTGCACGAATCCCTTCGACAAGGATCGTCCCTACATCATTGCTGACAGAAAGCCTTTCAAATGAAGCCTGAGGCAGCATAATTTCCAATTGAGGGGTATGATTTTGCACCCTTCCAATAGAAAACCGCCAAGAATTCTGTGCAGTCTCTGAAATGGTGAGTTGCCCGTTGGACAGATGGTCGTTGATGTTGAGTCTCCCCTGCCCCGTGAAATGGACTAAGATTTCGTTGCTGGCAATAGGGCGCACCCATATTTGTGCCACATTGCTCTCCACCTGGATGCTCTGGACTTTTTCCACGTTGTAAGCCGTGTCCCACCCTTTGTGGGATCGGTTCCCGAAACTGCTCCCGATAATGCTTGCAGCCGCCACGAAAATAACAGCCACCAAAATTATTTTTTTAAGGTTCATCCTTAATTCCTCCAATTTCGTTCTAGTTTAGTATATGGAAAAGGCAGAGGATTTACCATCAGCCTTGGCGTCCCATTTCCCTAGGCCTAAAGTCGGTTATAATAAAAATGTTGCAAAGTACCTTGCATTCAACAGTAGTTCGTGATATAGTATTATCACAAGCTACTAAACGATGAATAGTAGCTGACATAGTATTTGTGGCTGGATTAATCGGTTATATTGCCAGCAAGCGATGTTTTGAAAGATATTCGTGTGCTCGGGAGCGATTTTCTGCCAAGCACACCAATTCGAAGTCAGGAGGGTTCATATGAATGTGCAATTTAAGAAAGGGGTGCTGGAACTTTGCGTTTTGGTGCTTTTAGATAAGCGGGATTGCTATGGCTATGAGCTGGTGCAGGAAATCTCGGAGAAAATCCACATCTCAGAAGGGACCATTTATCCCCTTATGAGAAGGCTTACGAAAGACGGCTATTTCACCACTTATTTGGTGGAATCCAGTGAAGGCCCGTCCCGCAAGTATTACAAGCTGACCGACATTGGCAAAGAGTACCTCGGGCAGCTCCTTGAGGAATGGCAGGAATTTACAGAAGGCGTCAACGACTTAATTAAAGGTGGTGTACACAATGACTAAAGATCAATTTATGAACGAACTGGATAGAAGATTAAAAGCATTGCCACAGGCGGAACGGATGGACATCCTCCAAGATTATCGGGAACATTTCGGGTTCGGTGCGGAAGCGGGCAAGACGGATCAGGAAATCGCTGTCAAATTAGGGCATCCCGCACATATTGCCAGAGAGCTTTTAGCAGACTATCGTTTGAATCAGGCAACTGCTACCACCAGCACCACCAACACCTTCCGGGCGATTTTAGCCGTGGGCGGACTGAGTTTTTTAAACCTTGTGTTCGTCTTGGGGCCGGCCATCGGCGTTTATGGCATGATTTTAGGATTATGGGGCACTGCCCTTGGCGGGATTGCCACACCATTTGCACTGCTTCTTTTTGCGGCGATGGGGCTGCAAACTTTCCTTTGGTTTGAATTTTTCTTAGCGTTGACCTTCTGCGGTATAGGCATCCTTATGGGGCTTGCCGCTTGGAAAATGACCATCCTTGCCAAAAAGTTAACCCTGCGTTACTTAAAATTCAACCTAAAAGTGATTAAAGGAGAGTAGAGCATATGAAGCGATTTAAAATAAGGGACCTCATCTTTTTAGCAGTCATCCTCATCGGTATCGGTTCGGTCGGCAGCTGGCTGACAAGGGATTTGCACAGTGAACAGGGTGCGCCCCTTGAAAAAACCATCAGTGACGGGGAATTTACATCGGTGGATATTACCGCTAATAACGGGCGCATTGAATTTTTCCCTTCCCAAGACGGCACGGCACGGATCATCATGAATGGGGGCACCGGGCGACGGGAACTGAGTGCCGATATTGTCGACGAGGTGTTGGTGGTCAATGCCCTTGAAGGCTTCCAATTTGTCAACGTGGATTTTCGCAGGCTGGACATGTCGTTGGCCGTCTATTTGCCCGTCAAGGAATACGATCTGTTGAAGGCGACCACCCAAAACGGGGCCATCGCCATCAATGGATTTGCAGCCGCCGACATGGAATTTCGCACCAGCAACGGGCGGATTGCGGCATCTGATTTGGCAGGGGATAGGCTGGCATTCCAATCCAGCAATGGCAGGCTGGACATCAGCGGGATAACCGGTTCTGTTTCCCTTCGCACCACCAATGGCAGGATTAACCTTGCCGATATTACCGGGGATATCGAAGCGGTCAGCAGCAATGGAAGGATTGAATGGTCAAACCCGACCATTGCCCAAAATGTGGATCTAAGGACCACCAACGGCAGGATTGATGTGCAGTTGTCCCAAGAACCGGAATCAGCGTCCATCAACGGCCGCACCAGCAATAGCAGCATCGAAATTTTCGGGCAAAGCACCGATTCCTGGAGCTCAGGCACGGACTACGATGTCACCCTGACTACCAGCAACAGCCCAATCCGCGTGAATTAAGCATAAATCCCACACCATTTTAAGATGGATGAATATATTATATTAGGTACCTGGCAACAGATGATCCTTTGTCCCCAACCTATTCCAACCTTTCAACTTTTTCCCGGACATTTATGGCATCACTGAAAAACGCCCATGCCGAAAGTTTGACATCAAAGGAGCCCTTCGGGGCTCTTTTCAATTTCTTTGGATAAATCCTTGAACATTACGAAAACTATCGTTATGAGGTGATTGCATGAGTAAAGAAAAATCAAGTGGCATGTCATCAGTTATTGCGGCGCTCATAGCCAACATGCTGGTAGCCATCAGTAAATTCGTCGGGTTTTTTATCAGCGGTTCCACGGCGATGCTCAACGAGTCCATCCACTCCGTCGTGGACTGCGCCAACCAGGTGTTGCTTTTGGTAGGAAACAAACAGGCAGGAAAAGGGCAAAGCGACCTCCATCAGTTCGGGGAAGCGCGGGCGAAGTATTTTTTTAGCACCATCGTCGCAACCATGCTATTTTTCGGGGGTGGGGTCCTTGGGGTCATGGAAGCCATCCGCAGTATCGGGCACCCTGAGCATGCCATTGGTTCCCCGTGGCTGATTATTGTTATTCTTATTATTGGCACGATTGTCGAAGCCTTTTCCTTTCGCGTCGCCCTTAAGGAAATCGCCGAGCTGAACACGGACAAGCTGCCTATCTATCAGTTTTTAAAGGAGAGCCGCCACAGCGAAATCCTTATTATTTTTATTGAGGACCTGTGCGCCGTCGTTGGGCTTGCCATCGCATTTATCGGAACCCTTTTAACGATTTGGACAGGCAACTATTTGTTTGATGCTATTACCGGCCTGTTGATTGGAATCCTCTTGATGGGCGCCGCCTGCTTCTTGGCAAAGGAATTTTACAGCCTGATGATTGGGGAAAGCGTCACCAAGGGGGATCTCGCGGCTATTAGGCAGGCTTTCGGGCTGGAAGAGATTTCACATGTGCTGGACATCCGCACGGTGCACCTGGGGCCGGACGAAATCCTGGTCGCAGCGAAAATCGACCTCGTCCACCAGTTTGAAGAGCAGGCACCTGTTATCATCAACCAAATTGAGGACCAAATCCGGACAGCGTTGCCGGATAAAAAGCTTTACATTTACATTGAAGTGGATGAGTTCGACCCAAATTACCAGCCACGGGACTAATCCTTCCTTATATATGGCAAATGTGTAGATGCCTATTTCTTTCGAAAAGTCTATACTTGGGTGCAAAAAAGTTCAACATTTTTTGATAAAACCCTTGCATTATCTATTGAATGCGTGTATAATTAGTTGTGCAAGAAAGTGAAAGAGTTTACACAAATAGGAGGATCCAATTATGAACATGGAAAAAATGACCGCTACCATGGAACGTGTGTTCTTGCCAATCGCACACAAAATTAGTAGCCAGCGCCACTTATCCGCCATCAAAGATGGTTTTATCGCAACAATGCCTTTAGCACTTGTGGGTGCTATCGCAACTTTGTTAAATAACGTATTCTTCGGATCGACGACTATCATCGGGGAATTATTGAACCGCATGTCTTGGTACGCCAATTCAGTTCAACCAATCATTGATTCGTCACTAAGCCCAGTCATGAGCCAGTTATGGTGGGGAACAATCGCCGTTGGGGTACTATTCTCAACATTCACGATTGCCTACAACCTTGCTAAAAACTTAGGTGAAGATGGAATGATCCCAGGTATCATCGCTGTTGCTTCTTACATGGTGTTGACGCCACAAAGCGCAGAATTCGATGGGACTAGCTTCTGGGGAGCCATCAGCTGGACATCTTTCAACTCTCAAGCCGTTTTCGCGGGCCTACTTACTGCATTATTAGCAACTGAGCTATACTGCTGGGTTAAACGCAAAGGCTGGGTTATTAAAATGCCAGACAGCGTACCGCCAAGTGTTTCCAAAGCATTCTCTGCGGTAATCCCAGCAGGAATCACATTGACTATCGTTGCTATCGTATCCGTAATCTTCCTAGAAGGTGTAGGTACGCCGCTACAATTATGGATCAACGAAGTGCTTCAAGCGCCACTTGTACGCTTAGGGCAATCTCCATTGACATTAATCCTTCTAACAATCTTGGCTCAATTATTATGGTTCTTCGGGCTTCACGGAATGAACATTACTGAGCCGGCACTGACGCTTATGTATGCACCAACCCTTAATGAAAACATGGAACTTGTAAACCAAGGCCTGGAGCCAATCCACGCCATCACACGTAACTTCGTAGATGTTTACGGAATGCACGGTGGTTCAGGGTCTACGTTAGCATTAATCATCGCCATCTTTATCTTCTCTAAAAAGCCAAGCTACCGTACACTTGCAAAAATGTCATTAGCTCCTGGTATCTTCCAAATCAACGAACCGATCATCTTCGGTTTGCCGATGGTAATGAACGTTATCTTAGTTATCCCATTCATCTTAGTACCGACCATCAACTTAACATTGGCTTGGTTCTTCACAGCAGTCGTGCCATTCGCAGGTAAAATCTACATCGCTGTCCCTTGGACAACGCCACCAGTAATCTCTGCATTCCTTGCAACAGGTGGGGACATCCCGGCAACAATCTTAGCAGCCATCACTTTCGTTATCGCCATCGTTATCTACGCACCATTCGTTATCATGGCTAACAAAGAAGCAGAATAATTTGGGGCAGGCAAGAAGGAAACCACTTCAAGCCTGATGCTAAAAACATAAATTTTTAGAAAACGTTAAGCAGAATGTCAAATACGGGGGAAAAACTCCCCTAGTGTTTGGCATTTTCTTATTAAAGCCAGTTCCATAAGCCGTTACAGACTTGTCCCACTTTTTATTAGAGGAGGAATCATATGAACGTCAATGTAAAACTACAGGCCACCCCAGACGAATTTTACAGCTTGTTGATGAACTCCATCAAGTACGAAATCGATCAGGCAACGGGCAAGGACACCAACAAATCCCAGATTAAAACCGGGTTCAACTACACGAAAATGCTAAAAAACAAGTTGGGAAGACCAGCTAAGGCAACTGCCACCCTCACTAAAATCGAAAAACCTTATATTTACGAGGCAGAATTTTTAACCGGCAGGGGTGTAAACCGTGTCCGCTACGCCATCAAAGAATTGGAAGAAGGCTTCATCAACGTGAATTATGTCGAGGAATACGACCCTATCAGCAAGCCCCACGAGTTGAACCACACAGTCATGAGCTGGATTTTCACCAAGCCATCCGAGCGAAAAGCCAAAGCCCTAATTGAAATGATGGGTGAGTATATTAAAGAGAACAAGACTGGAGAGAAATGAGCAGGTGAAGAATTGCTCATTTGTCAAAATTCATTCCCGCTCCGTAACGAGAAGGTCTGTAGTAAAATAAGGAAATAAAAAAACTGCTGATTTCTTTGCAACCAAAGACATACCGAAAACTCCATCATTTCTAGTTTGAAAACGATGGAGTTTTCATGTTTACAAAACCTTTAGTTAAACCTAAAAAATGCCGTCCAGGTGGTTTCCCTGGACGGCATTCATTTTACTATTTATTAGCAGCCATTGCTAACGCTTTGTCTAACACGTTTTTCCCGTTCATCATCCCGTAATCTTGCATTGGGATAACATCGACTGGAACATTTTTCGGTCCGCAAACGCCTTGTGCTTTGCTTAGCAAGAAACGGACTTGTGGGCCTAAAAGCGCTACGTCGCAGTCGTTTGTTTCTGCGTCGATGGTTGCTTCAGAGAACGCTGCTACCGTGCAATCCAATCCACGGGAAGTTGCTTCGTCTTGCATTTTTTTAGCTAACATTGAAGTTGACATACCTGCTGAACAGAATAATTTGATTTTCATAGGGAACACTCCTTTGGTTTTTTGAGATTATTTATTGCGGTATAACTCGATGATTTCCTGAGCCATGATTTTTGTTGTTTCGGCATTCATTAATTGATCCTCGGCATGCATCAATAAGAGGCTGAACGTGATTTGCTCACCGCTTGCTTCTTTTTGGATCAGGGATGAGTGGGCTTTATGTCCATCAAGGTAGACAGCTGCTCCCTCTTTCATTAAGTTTTCAGCCGCTTCGAAGTTGCCTTTTTTGGCCTCTTGGATGGCTTCGATATACATACTCTTGGCAGTCCCTACAGCCGAGATGATTTGAAAGCTGATCATTTCCATACCTTCCATGTCAATTCCTCCATTTGTCTATACTTTTCATCTTTTATGATAATCCTATTATATCAATCACCGAACCGAAATGCAAGGGCTTTACAAAACTTTCATAATATTTCATATGTAAATTTGCTAAACACTTACATTTCCAGGAATGTACCGTATCAGCATACATCCAAAGTCCTAGGCGGCTTCCATCCAAGGCACGTCGCCAAATGTCGGGGCAACACGTATAATAAGGGTATCAAACAAATCAAACCAATAGAGGTGGCAATTATGAAAAAAGTATTAAGCATGGTAGGAATCGCAATTTTAGTGTTATTGGCAATGACAGCCTTCGGTCCTTTAGCGGGGATTTTGGGCGGCATCTATTGCTACAAAAAATTCATGGGCTCCCCATCCCTGGGCGGAAAAATCGCCTGGGCAGTCGGTGGGCTCCTCCTCGTCAACACATTCCTTCAAGTAGGCACTTTCGTCAACGGGCTGCTGGCATTAGGCGCACTTTACCAAATTTACCGCACCCAATACGTTTCAAGGATTACGATGGATTAAGGCCGAGAGGCCTTTTTATATTTCCCCAAAAATGAAAAAATAAACAGAAAGGAATGGGGAGAAAAGGCCATTGATGCCAGCACTTCTAAAAAACTTGTTGTAGCCGAAGGGGTATCTGCTTTAATTGCCTCTAAGACTTTAGCCCTAGTCAACTTCCTCCCCTTGAAGGTTGGTAAATTGTCTGAAAAGGAATATAATAGTAGTATCAAGACTGGAATAGAGGGAGGTTTTTAAAATGAACCGTTTGCTTATCTTATTAGCTGTGATTGTTGCCAGTGTTTTATTAACGACGTTCGCCCCGTTTTTCTTGGGTGCGGCCCTTATATATTTGATTTTTCGAAAAAAACCGTCTTCGTCGTTGTATCAAACCACGGACATTCCGGAAACACCGAAACCTGCTTCAAGGGAAAATCGGGTGAAAAAAAAAGACATCATCGATGTGAGCTGGAAGGAAGTCCGACATGAAAATGCTTAAAAGGCGCCAGACGAAAACCGAAGCTTTTGGTCTGCTGGCCATTATTTTCGGCCTGGGGCTGCTCTATGATTTCCATCAGCGGGGCTTTACGGTCATCAATCTTTTGGTCCCGGCCTTTTTCATTGTTTTTGGTGCAGGGCTTAGGCAAAGAAGCAAGTTCGTCTTTGGGAACATCCTTTTTTTGATGGGGGCCCTTGGCCTGTCCTTTACCTTATTCAGCATGGTTGCCATCCAATGGGTGTTCATTGCCATCATCATTTACATCGGCTACCATTTGGTGATGGGGACGGCAGAAACATCCCTTAAAGTGGAGGCCAGGCATTTTCAAAACCAGCGGGAATTCGTCCGCACAGAGCCCATGTTCAAGAATTTCATTATCGGCCAGCTGAAAAGCCCCGATGCCATCTACGATTTGGACGACATGGATTTCCAGTTTGGCATGGGGGACGTGTCCATCGACCTATCAAGCACCCTGATTCCCGAAGGCGAAACGGTGATTATGATTCGGGGGATGGTAGGAAAAATCCAGTTGTCCATCCCTTATGACGTGGAGCTTTCCGTCCAGACATCCACTTTGATTGGGCGCCTTCACATCCTGGACCATGGCGACCGCTTTTTTAACTCTACCCAAAAATACCGTTCCAAGGATTACCAGGTTGCCAGCCGAAAAATCCGTATCATCGCCAGCACCCTCATCGGGGACATCGAGGTGAAGAACATATGAGGTACACGGTGTTTACGGCAATCGTATCGATTTTGGCGACCCTCATCCTACTCGGCTATTATACGTCGCTTTCTCTTGGCGACCTGTTTTTAGTCCCAGTGCTTGGTGGGATGCCCCTTGGTCCCATTGCTTTGGGCTTTGGGTTGATGCTAGGGGCTATCGTGGGCTTGATGCGGGACTATCAGGTTCGCAAGGTAACCCATTACATGACGGACGCCCTTGGGCAACTGAAGCGTTTGAACGTGGGCTATGGGCTCCATGCAAGCATCGCAGACTATAAAAAGTTCAAGGAAAATTATCAGGAAGTGGCCCGGTTGCTTGACGAGCAGACCCAGACCATCCAAAAGCACACCAATGAACGTGCCGGGCGGGAACAGGAATTGCTGGAAAAAGCCATCTTCCAGGAACGAAACCGGTTGGCAAGGGAGCTTCATGACTCCGTTAGCCAGCAACTTTTTGCTATTTCCATGATGTCTTCGGCCATCCATGAAAGCACGCCGGCTGAATTTCCCATGAAAAAACAGCTGGGCGCCGTCGAGGAGATGGCTGTCCAGGCCCAGGGCGAAATGCGTGCCCTCCTCCTGCATTTGCGGCCGGTCCAGCTAGAAGGCAAAAAATTGGTCAAGGGCATCGAAGAGCTGTTGACGGAGCTGTCTGCCAAGCAGTCCATGGAAATCAGTTGGCACCTCGACCCTTTAGGGCTGGAACATGGCGTCGAGGACCACTTATTCAGGATTTTACAAGAGGCCATTTCCAATACCCTTCGCCATTCGAAGGCGACCAAGCTGGAAGTCCGTTTCCGAAAAGTCGAGTCGTTAGCACTTCTGCGCATTATAGATAATGGGGTTGGATTTGACCCGGTGCAACGAAAAGCCGGCTCTTACGGCCTCGGTTCCATGCACGAGCGGACGACGGAAATCGGGGGCAGCCTCAAGATTATTTCAGCGCCTGGCAAAGGGACGCAGGTGGAAGTCAAAGTTCCCATAAAGGAGGTTAGCCATGATTAGGGTATTATTAGTTGACGATCACGAAATGGTGCGCATGGGGGTCAGCACCTATTTATCCACCCAACCGGACATCGATGTGGTGGGGGAAGCGGAAAATGGCAAAGTAGGGGTAGAGAAGGCCCTTAAACTGCGTCCGGACATCGTGCTCATGGATTTGGTCATGGACGTCATGGACGGCGTGGAAGCCACCAGGCAATTAATCAACCAGTGGCCCGAAGCGAAAATCATCATTGTCACCAGCTTTTTGGACGACGAAAAGCTTTACCCGGTCATTGAGGCGGGGGCGACCAGCTATTTGCTGAAAACTTCCCGTGCCAGCAACATCGCCGATGCCATCCGGGCCACCCATCATGGGGAATCTGTGCTAGAGCCCAAAGCGGCCGGCATGATGATGACGAAGATGCGAAGCAAGGACCGCCCCATGCTGCATGATGACTTGACGGAACGTGAATTTGAAATTTTGCTCCTGATTGCCCAGGGAAAATCCAACCAGGAAATTGCGGATGAGCTCTTCATCGCTTTAAAAACAGTCAAAACCCATGTCAGCAACATCTTAGCGAAGCTTGACGTCAGCGACCGGACCCAAGCGGTTATTTACGCCTTCAGGCACGACCTGACCAAATGAGATGACAAATGGAGCAAACCGGAGGAAACCACTCCGGTTTGCTCCATTTATTTGGGAAAAACAACCAAAAGCAAAGTTGGGGATTTTTACCTGCTCATACAGGAAGTGACAAAGTTTCCTGTCGAATAAATAGTGCCGGCCACCAAAATCAATGTCGAATGAAATTTCTCCAAAAAAACATAATTTTTTTCTTTTTCCACAATTGCGCAGTGCGTTGCCAAATTGCCCGGAATGCTGTGGATAATGAAAGGGGAGATACGTGGCTTTTTTGGAGTTATCCACAAGAAAGGGGGATAACTTCAGGTCTTTCATTAACAGTTTAGCCTTGCAAATAAAGGGGTTTCAGCAGATGCAAGCCGTTTGACGGATAACGGGTTTTTTGGTATGCTTAAGCTACATAATTTTTCAACGTTCGTCTTTTCATTAAAATACTTCCATGCTGCGACGGATTTTGATAGATGGTAAAAAGAGATAAAAGAAATGACGCTGGGTATTTGGGCAACTGCTTGGTTTTTGGGTCATCCGAAAACAGGCAGCAAAGGCTCTGGCGTTTTTGTTATGGTATTTGACTGTGGAGGGAAAGCATGCTGATCGTTTACGACACCTTAACCGGAAATGTGGGCCGATTTATCAATAAGTTGGATTACCCAAGCATCCGCATCCAAGATGGCCTAATGGTTGGTGAGCCTTATATTTTGGTCACCTATACGACCGGGCTCGGTCTTGTCCCAGATTCCACGAAGAAATTTTTAGAGAGCAATGGGTCAAACCTGCGGGGGGTCGCGACGAGCGGCAACCGTAATTTTGGCAAGTACTATGGGCTGGCAGCTGATGCCATTGCCGATGAGTACGGCGTCCCCATCATCCACAAGTTCGAATTTGCAGGCTTGCCCTCGGATAGGGAACGTTTCAAGAAAGGGGTTGAAGAGCGTGAAGCACATCGAATTAAATAATGAAATCATGAAGCAAAAAGATGGTTTCTTTCAATTAGAGAAGGACAGGGAAGCTTTGTCGGTTTTCTTGGGAGAGACGGCTGTTAAGACCAAGAAATTTGGTTCCTTAAAAGAACGGTTGGATTATATGGTCGACCAGGAGTTTTATTACGACGTTTTGAAGGATTACAAGGTTGAGGACATCCAACAGGTTTATGACCATGCCAAAAGCATTGGCTTCAAATTCCAGTCCTACATGGCTGGTTCCAAGTTTTATAAGGATTACGCCTTGAAATCCGATGATGGCAAGGAATACGTTGAAAGCTACGAGGACCGGGTTGTCATGACCGCCCTTTACCTGGCAAGCAAAAATGTCCAGGTAGCTATGGACATCACCGACCAGATGATGAAGCAAAACTATCAGCCGGCAACGCCGACCTTCCTTAATGCAGGGCGCGCCCGGCGCGGTGAGATGGTGTCCTGCTTCTTGCTTGAAATCGATGACAGCTTAAACTCCATCGGCTTCAACATCAACACGGCCCTTCAGCTATCAAAAATCGGTGGCGGCGTGGCCCTGAACCTTTCCAAGATCCGGGCAAGGGGGGAGGCCATCAAGAAAATCGAGAATGCCGCCAGTGGGGTCGTGCCCGTCATGAAGCTTCTTGAGGATTCCTTCTCCTATGCCAACCAATTAGGGCAGCGAAAAGGGGCCGGAGCCGCTTACCTGAACATTTTCCACTGGGACGTCATTGAGTTCCTGGACACGAAAAAAATCAACGTGGATGAAAAATCCCGGATCCAGTCCCTGTCCATCGGCTTGATTGTCCCGGATAAATTCTTTGAGCTTGCCAAAAATAATGAGGACTTCTACTTGTTCGCCCCCCATACGGTGTATCAAGCCTTTGGAAAGCACTTGGATGACATGGACATGGATGAGATGTACGACCAATTACTGAGTCATTCCGATGTGATAAAGAAAAAGCATTCCGCCAGGGAATTATTAGTAAAAATAGCAGCGACCCAATTAGAGTCGGGCTACCCATACATTATGTATAAAGACAATGCCAACGCCCAGCACGCTTTAAGCGGACAGGTGAAAATGTCCAACCTGTGTACGGAAATTTTCCAACAGCAGGAAACTTCGGTCATTACTGACTACGGGCAAGAGGACATCATCAAGCGGGACATCAGCTGCAACCTCGGTTCGCTGAACATTGTCAACGTCATGGAAACGAAGGAAATCCAAAAAGCAGTCCACACAGGGATGCGGGCGCTGACTGCGGTTTCTGATATGACGGAAATCCAAAATGCCCCGTCGGTGAAAAAAGCCAACGAGGAGCTTCATTCCGTCGGACTAGGTGCCATGAACCTTCACGGCTACCTAGCCAAGAACAAAATCCAATTTGAATCAGAGGAAGCCAAGGAATTTTCCAGAGCCTTTTTCATGATGATCAACTTCTACTCACTGGAAGCCAGTATGGAAATCGCCAAGGAAAAAGGCCGCTCCTTCGTCGGGTTCGAGGAATCAGATTACGCCAATGGCAGCTACTTTGACAAATACGAGCAGCGGGATTTTGCACCGGTGCTTGAAAAGGCAAAGGCGCTCTTCAAAGGCATTAAGATTCCAGGTCCAACGGAGTGGAAGGAATTGAAAGGGAAAGTAATGGAACATGGGCTTTGGCACGGATATAGGCTCGCCATCGCCCCGACTCAAAGTATCGGATATGTCCAAAATGCGACCCCATCCATTATGCCAGCAGTAGAAGCCATCGAATCACGCACCTATGCCAACTCGACGACTTATTACCCGATGCCATTCCTTTCAAGGGAAACATTCTGGTTCTACAAGTCGGCGTACCATATGGACCAATTCAAGATTTTAGACTTAGTAGCAGAAATCCAGCAGCATGTTGACCAAGGGATTTCTACGATCTTGTATGTGGATTCCCAAATTTCAACCCGCGATTTGGCACGTTATTACATTTATGCCCACAACAAAGGACTGAAGAGCCTTTACTATACAAGGACCCGTAACCTGACAGTCGACGACTGCATTGCGTGTACGGTGTAAGCTAAAAAGAAGGATTGGCTTTTTGATGCACTTTTATCAATGATTAAAGGTACCGCTAAAAGATAAGCCGTTAATGTCAAGGTTTAGAGAGAGTCACTAAGCGTAGCGTTTTCATGCCGGGTGTCGCCTCCGTTTTTACCGATGTGTCGCTGAATGCTGCCTTTCTGCACATTCAGCGACACATCGGCCAATTCCGTAGGTGCCTTGTACTTTTTCGTCAAAACCTTAGTAGGCTCATCATTTCTTATATCCTCGCTTCATTCTTTTGAAAGGGGAGTTATACAATCTTACCGAAGGGGTGACATCCCACTTCAAAAGGATGGCAACTAAGGCTTGCGGCGGAGATGGGTTTTATACTAAAATTTATACAAAGATTGGAAAAACTAGCATAAAACGACTTCTGAACGTCCATACTGGAAGAAGATTGAAAAAAGGGGCGCGGGCATATGGCATGGTTAATCCTCACATTGAAAATATTCGGGATTTTGCTCCTTATTATACTGGGCCTAATTATCTTGCTCTTGTTCGTTCCCGCCAAATTACAAGTGCGTTGGGAAAACGGGGAAAAATTCGCTGAAGGCAGGTTTTTATTCCTTAAATACCGCTATAGCCTTGATTTTTTTTCTAAAAATGCCACTGATGCTTCCTCGGGTGAAAATGCTAGCCCTGCCCAGTCCAAGGAAGCGCCCATTAAAAAGGAATCCGCCCAAAGTATGGAGCCCCCCCCTGGGATAGCAGGGACTCCTATTGAAAAATCCCCCGCCCAACCCCTGGTCGAAAATATCTTGTCATCTCAGGAACTCCCATCAAATGAAGAAGGCATAACCCTCAGGAGACAACTATTCAAAGCCTGGAAAGCCCCAAGGGCACCCCGTCCATTACGGATGTTAAAAACAGTCAAAGCGCCTAGGCTTAAGGCCTCGATGGCCTGTAAATTTCCTGCTCCAAAGGCATTCAATCCATTCAAGCCACTGGGGTCGCTGACGAAACTGCGGGAGCGCCTTTATGGTTACCTAGAAATTTATGCCGAGGGCAAGCCACTCCTGTACCGGGTCCTTAAAGTCATTAAAATAAAAAAGGCCCGTTTCAGGATGGATTATAGCATCGATTCCCCGGATTACAACGCGCAGCTAATGGGATTGCTTTGGGGAATTGAGTCCGGCATCCACGCCATTTTGCGACGCCGGTTTAAAAAAGTCAGGCATCATAGCTTCGATTTGAAAAGCGATTTTACAGGTAACCATGTTAAGGTGGGCCTAGACTGCGTCTTGACGGTACGTCCCGTCGACCTGATAGCTGTTGCCCTAAAGTCATTGAAAGAAATCAAGGCACTGAAAACGCTAATAGCCAGGCAGCCAAAAAGCGCTGCTGCCTGATGCATTAAGGAGGACATTATATGGCAGAGCAAAGCATCAACAACTTTATGAAAATTTCCATGGAAAACCTGAAACACATGGTAGATGTCGACACGGTTGTGGGTCAGCCCATCAAGGTTGACAATACTACCATCATCCCAGTTTCAAAAGTAAAGTTCGGATTTGCAGCAGGCGGCAGTGAATTTGAGGCGGTCAGCAAGAACACCAATGATTCCCCATTTGGCGGCGGGACCGGCGGGGGATTCACCGTCACCCCCATTGCTTTTTTAGTGGTAAGCGACAAGGGTGTTGAAATCAAGCACTTGGAAGAACGATCCCATCTATATGAAAAATTACTGGAACAAGCGCCTAAAACCATCCACCAAATATTGGGCGAGTTCGATAAAGACCGTAAAAACGACGTGGAAATTTAAAAATAAGCCAAGGAGCTGTGACCGGTTTTCATGGTTAAGCTGCCCTTCCAAGCCTAATTAAAATACACCCAAAAATGATGGAGCGACTTTTCTTCATCATTTTTGGGTGTAAGGACGGTTTTTTTAATGACAATCCACGGCACTTAGTGTAAAATATTGTTGTGCATGGTTTTTACATCATAATCTTTTAACTTATAAATTGTACCACGAGGTGATTGATTTGCTTAGGCCAGACGTCATTGAGCAATTGTTCGACATTGTAGACGAAACATCAATGGCCTTATCGGCCGAATTGCAGACGGGATACTTGCATGCCATGGTAGAGTCTTGCCAAAACATCATCTTCCAAGAAATCCGCCAAAATGTGGATGCTACCACCAAGGAAGTCCTAGGCAAGCATTACGATGCACTGGAAGAATTGGAATTTGCCCAAGAAGAAGTCCGCAAGGCCCTTCAGTTGGCCATCCTTAAAGGTTTCAAGTCAGACCGGGTCGCAAACGCAGCCATGACGCCTGATTCTATTGCGATGATGGTAGGCTATCTCTTAGCTAAATTCATGCCTGACCTAAATAATAGCCGGTTAGCAGACCTGACTGTCGGGACGGGGAACTTCCTGACCGCCGTCCTCAACCAGGTTGGGCAGCAGCCCGTTGCCATTTATGGGGTTGAACCAGACCAGGACCTGCTTCAGATAGCTTACATCCTTTCTGATATGCAAGAGCACGGGGTGAAATTTTACCAACAAAGCTCCCTAAAATCCCTATTCATCGATCCCCTCGACGCCATCCTCTGCGACTTGCCTGTGGGACAGGTTGAAGAAGAGGATTTGATTGGGACAGAACTTGAGCTATCAGGAAAAGGCGTCCGCTATTTGCCATACCTTCTCCTTGAAAACCACCTTAAATACCTAAAATCCGGCGGGTATGGGTTTTACATTATCCCTAATGACCTGTTCAACCAGGACTTTAGCAAGGAGTTCCATCAATTGCTGACCCAAGGGGCCCATGTCCAGGCACTCCTTCAGCTTCCCGAAAACCTTTTCCAAACAAAGGAAGAAGGAAAAAGCATATTCATCATCCAAAAAAAGGGTCCAGATGCCTTGCCTGTGCCTGAAATCCTAATTGCCCAGTTGCCTAATTTCAGCGACCAGCAAAAGTTTCCGCAAATGCTCAGTCGTATTGAGAGCTGGATCCAGGCTTATAAAAACTAACGAATCATAAATGGAGGAATTAAATCATGACTAAAATCTTAGCGGTAAATGCCGGGAGTTCTTCACTGAAATACCAACTTTTAGAAATGCCTAGCCAAGAAGTAATTACCATCGGGCTTGTTGAGCGCATTGGTTTCGAGGACGCGATTTTCAATATTTCATTCAATGGCAAAAAAACGGAGACAATCCAACCAATTCTAAACCATTCCGTTGCCGTCCAGTTGCTATTGGAAGCCTTATTGGACCTTAAGATTGTTGCCAGCTACGAAGAAATCGCCGGGGTTGGGCACCGCGTGGTTCATGGTGGGGAAAAATTCTCTAAATCCGTCGTCGTAACCGATGAAGTCCTTAAAGAACTTGAAGTATTATCCGAACTTGCGCCACTTCACAACCCGGCAAACATTACGGGGATCAAAGCATTCCAGGAAAAACTTCCTAACGCGGTAGCCGTTGCTGTCTTCGATACGGCATTCCACCAAACGATGGAAAAAGACGCTTACCTTTACCCGCTTCGTTATGACCTCTATGAAAAATTCGGTGTCCGTAAATATGGCTTCCACGGGACTTCCCATCAATACGTGGCAGAACGTGCCATTGATATGCTTGGCAAACCGGCGGAAGATACTAAAATCATCACCGTCCATATCGGAAATGGTGGCTCATTGGCTGCGGTTAAAGGCGGGCGTTCGATTGACACGACCATGGGCTTCACACCGCTTGCAGGTATCATGATGGGAACCCGTTCAGGGGATGTTGACCCGGCTGTTATCCCATTCATCATGGAAAAAGAAGGGATTGATGTCGCTGCGGCAGTCAATATCTTTAACAAAGAATCTGGCTTAACAGGCGTATCCGGTTTGTCTTCCGATATGCGTGACATCATCAATGCAAAAGATTCCGGGAACGAGCAAGCAAAAACGGCATTCAATTTATTCACAAAACGCATTGCGGACTACATCGGTTCTTACTACATCTCCCTTGAGGGGGCTGATGCCATCGTCTTTACTGCTGGTATCGGGGAGAACTCCGCACCGGTCCGTGAAGCTGTTATGGGCCGCCTAAAAATATTAGGGATTGACATTAACCAAGAAGCGAACCAAAAACGCGGGGAAGAGCTATTGATCTCAACACCGGAATCAAAAGTTAAGGTATTCGTTATCCCGACCAACGAAGAATTAATGATTGCAAAAGATACATACGCTTTCGTAAAATAAAAATTGGTAAAAAGTGACATAATAAAGGCAGGGCGCAAGTCCTGCTTTTTAACATGAGGTGGAAAAATGTACGATAGAATATGGGAAACCATCAAGCAGTTTGACAAAATTATCATCCACAGGCATATCAGCCCGGATCCAGATGCCATGGGTTCCCAACTTGGGCTTGCTAGGATCATTAAAGAAAACTACCCTGAAAAATGGGTGAAATGCGTTGGATATTCCGAGCCTTCCCTAAGCTGGATTGGAACCATGGATGAAGTTTACAACGATGAATATGAAGGGGCTTTGGTTATCGTAACCGATACTGCCAATAGTCAGCGCATTGATGATTC
This sequence comes from Turicibacter sp., assembly GCA_009787345.1. Taxonomy (GTDB): domain Bacteria; phylum Bacillota_I; class Bacilli_A; order MOL361; family Turicibacteraceae; genus WRGF01. The sequence continues at coordinate 14,714 of WRGF01000214.1, read as the reverse complement.
CAGGTGGAAAAATGGCCATACCCTCATTAAAATCGACCACCATCCTGATGTGGATGCTTACGCAGATATAAATCATGTGGACACATCTAGTGCGGCAGCCAGCGAAATTATCATGCATATGTTCAGGCACCTGAAGGAAAAACACCAGCTAATGCTCCCAAAAGAGGCAGCCCTTTCCCTTTATGCTGGGATCATTGCAGATTCTGGCAGGTTCTTATACGACAGCACCACGGTCAATACCTTAAAGGTTGTCCAAGACCTTTACGAGATGGATATCGACAGGGATTTTGTGCACGCCAACCTATACAAGCGCCGTATGAATGTCGTCCAGGCCGAGGGGTATGTTTTATCGAACTTCCAGTCTTCTGGCAGCATCATTTACGTTAAAATGGACCAAGCCATCCAAAAAAGTTTTAAATTGACCACGGGTACCCGTGCAGCCCTCGTCGGCTCCCTTGCCAATATTGAAGGTTATGACATCTGGGTCTTTTTCTTTGAAAACGAAGACGGGCAAATCCGTGCCAACATCCGCTCCCGTGGGCCGAAAATCAATCACATTGCGGCCCAGTTTGACGGTGGGGGGCATCCTAAGGCAAGCGGTGCCATGTTAGCCGCCTGGGAAGACTGTGACCGGGTCATAGCTGCCCTGGCCGAGGCTTAAGGAGAACTTTCCAATGCTGCACCTAAGAGTCCGCTCTGTCTATTCCATCCTTTCTTCTACCATTACGATTAAAGACTATATCCAATATGCATTGGACCGAAACCTAGATACCCTTTCCCTTATTGAGGAAGGCGGGATGCATAGTGCCATCAAGTTTTATAAAGCTTGCAAAAAAGCGGGAATCAAACCCATCATCGGTTATAGCACGGGGGACCTGACCCTTATCGCTAAAAATCTGGCAGGCTACCGCGGGCTCCTTAAAATAGCTTCCCAGGAGGCAACCATTGAATCAATCCAACACTATCAGGCGGACTTGGTCGTCATTGCCCCCACCCCGCATCCCTTTGATCATTTTTATTTGGGCATCTGCTTAGATGGGCCGGGTACTTTGGAAAAAGCCAGACAGGTGGCGGTTCTTTCCCAAAAAGAAAATATCCCCCTGGTTGCCCTTCACGACGTCCGTACTTTATATAAAGAAGATGCCGAAACACTCCGGATCCTGACGGCTATCAAAAACAATGAATTGCTGGGCAACACAGAAACATCGGCAAGCGGCTACTCTTATTTGAGCCCAAGGGAGATGGCTTCACTTTATAAAGAATTTCCTGAAGCTCTGGATAATATTAGCCGTCTTGTGGAAGAGTGCCATCTGGATATCCCATTAGGTGAGCTCCTCTTGCCAAAATTCCCCGTTCCAGGCGGCGATGATTCTGAAACTTATTTGAAGGCACTTTGTTACCGTGGATTAAAGAAGCGGTTCGGCTCCCAAATGGGGGATACCCATATTTCCCGCCTTGAATATGAGCTTGGGCTCTTAAGCCAGATGGGCTTCTCCGATTATTTTCTCATCTGTTGGGACTTCATCAAATTTGCCCGCCAAAACCAGATTGCCGTCGGGCCGGGAAGGGGCTCAGCTGCGGGTTCACTAGTCGCCTTTGTCCTCGGCATCACCAATGTCGACCCGATAAAATACGGGCTGTTTTTTGAACGGTTCTTAAATCCTGAACGGGTCAGCATGCCCGACATCGACATCGACTTCCAAGACAATCGCCGGGATGAGGTCATCCAATACGTGTCTGAAAAATATGGTGCCCGCTGCGTCGTCCAGATCTTGACATTCGGGACCTTTGGTTCCCGTTCGGCTTGGCGCGACCTTGCCCGCATCCATGACATCGAATTAAAGCTCATCAATGAAGTCGCTGCCTTTATTTATTCAGGCAGCACCTTAAAAAGCATCTATGAGCAAAATGCGGCGCTGCGGGAATTTTTCCAAGGTTACCCTAAGCTTGAGGCCATCTACAAAGAAGCTATTAAAATTGAAGGGTTTCCGAGGCATACATCCATCCATGCGGCGGGGGTCATCATCAGCGACCGCGACTTGACGGATTATACAGCAATAATGGAAGGCCCCAATGGCATCAGCCTTTCCCAATACGAGGCGGAGGATTTGGAGGGCATCGGGCTGCTTAAAATGGACTTTTTAGGGCTTAAGAACCTTACCATGCTGGAGCAAATTGTGGCAATGATCAGGCAAAACGATGATCCGGATTTTATGCTGACCCACATTCCCTTTGATGACAACGCCACTTATGAGATGATCTCACAGGGCCTCACTACAGGGATTTTCCAGTTGGAATCAGAGGGGATGCGCCAGGTTTTAAAAGCGGTCCGCCCTACGGAGTTTGAGCACATCGTGGCTTGCAACGCCCTGTTTCGGCCGGGGCCCATGGAAAACATCCCCTTATTTGCCGCGCGGAAAAATGGGCAAAAACCGGTCGCCAGCTATCATCCAAGCCTTGAAGCCGTCTTAAGCAAGACGTATGGCATCCTCGTCTATCAGGAACAGATCATGCAGTTGGCAGCCATTGTTGCCGGGTACTCCCTTGGGGAAGCCGATGTGCTGAGGCGCGCCGTTTCCAAGAAGGACGAGTCCATCTTGAAGCTCGAAGAGGAACGGTTTGTTGCAGGAGCCCTAAGACGGGGTTACGACAGGCAAAAAGCCCAAGAACTTTATGGCCTGATCTTAAAGTTTGCCAACTACGGGTTCAACCGAAGCCACGCCGTCGCCTACAGTGTCATCGCTTACCAGATGGCGTACTTAAAGCAAAAATATCCCGCCTACTTTATGGCAGTCTCCCTTACGAACGCCACTGGCAGCGAGCGGGCAACGGCTTCCTACGTTAAAGAAGCCCGCCAGCTAGGGCTTGAGGTCTTGCCGCCATCCATCAACTTTAGCGGGGTGGATTATAGGGTCGAGCAGGGGGGCATCCGTTTTTCGCTGCTTCCTATCAAGCACATCGGCCTTAACCTGGTCAACCAACTGATTGAAGCCCGAAAAGCAGGACTTTTTGAAAATTTTTACGATTTTGTTTCCAGGACGCGCAAGTTTATGAACCAACGTGCTTATGAAAACCTAATCGATGCCGGGGCACTCTCCGATTTTGGACACCATCAGCAGACCCTCCATGACAATTTGCTCCCTATCCTTGACTTTTCCAAGTTTGATGGGGGATTATTTGCAATGGAGTTTCAAATCAAGACATCGCCACAGGATATGCCTGCCCAAGAAAAAATGCAGCGGGAAAAGGAACTTTTGGGATTTTACCTGAGCACCCATCCCGTAGCTGTTTTGCAAAGCCAGATCCATGAAAAAGGGTGGCATACTCCGGGAAGCGTCCAGTCACTAAGGGACCAACGGGTTATTTGCGTAGGCTTTGTTGAAAAAATCAGGCAAATCCGGGACAAAAAAGGAAATCTCATGGCGTTTATGGACATCAGCGACGAGCAGGCAGTTTTATCGGTGACCCTTTTTTCAAGCGTATACCAGCCCCAGTTCTGTTCTTATGTGGGGCGCGTGCTCACCATCGAAGGGATGCTTTCTACCCGGAAAAATGAAAAAAATCTGGCCCTGCAAAAAATAATAGCGATTTCATAAAAGAAAGGGACCAGAAAATATTTATAAATGTCTAATTTACTGTTATAATGTTAGAGGTATGAATTTAAACAAATGAGAATTTAAAACAAGTAAGAGGTGAAACACGATGGTTAAAAGAATTGGTGTTTTAACGAGCGGAGGGGATGCACCGGGAATGAATGCGGCTATCCGTGCCGTCGTTCGTGCTGGTATCGCCAATGACCTGGAAGTTTTCGGTATTTATAATGGTTATGCGGGCCTTGTAAAAGGCGACATCCGTCCGTTGTCAAACAGCGATGTAGGTGGGATCTTAAATCGCGGAGGCACTTTTTTGGGATCGGCAAGGTTGCCGGAATTCAAGAACATTGAAGTCCGGCAGCTAGGCGTGGAGCAACTAAAAAGAAATGGTATCGAAGCAGTTGTTGTCATTGGCGGGGACGGTTCCTATATGGGCGCGAAAAAACTTACTGAAATGGGGATCAACTGCATCGCCCTTCCAGGTACGATTGACAACGATATCGTCAGCACTGATTTTACCATCGGATTCGATACAGCCTTAAATACTGTCATTGATTCCATCGACCGCCTGCGCGATACTTCTGCATCCCATGCCCGTTGCTCCGTTGTGGAAATCATGGGCCGCCATTGTGGCGATTTAACGATGTGGAGCGCTATTGCCAGCGGCTCAGAGGAATTGATTATCCCTGAAAAGGGGATCGACATGGATGAAATCGTCAACCAAATCGAGGACGGTAAAAAACGGCATAAGAAACACTTCATCGTCACCCTTGCGGAATTGATGACCGACGCCAATGATTTGGCCAAAGAAATTGAAAAGCGCACCGGTGTCGAAACCAGGGCTACGGTCCTCGGGCATACACAGCGAGGGGGAACGCCAACAGCGGCTGATCGTGTCCTTGCTGGACGCATGGGCGCATACGCTGTTGAACTGCTTTTAGCAGGCAAAGGAGGCCGCTGCGTCGGGATAGTCGGTAATAATTTACAGCATTTTGATATTTTAGAGGCATTGGATTTTCCGCGTAAATTCGATGAGGATATGTACGACTTAGCTAGAAAGCTATCTTAACACTTATTTTTTCGTGAAATAAGGATTGAAATAGAGATAAATTCCAAAGGAGTGTCAGTTAAATGAAAAACACATTCAAGAACACAAAAATGATCTGTACCATCGGGCCCAAATCTGAGTCCAAAGGAGTGTTGTCCAAATTGGTAGATGCGGGGATGAACTGTATCCGTTGTAACTTCTCACACGGTGACCATGCAGAGCAGCAAGCGCGTATGGATACAATCCGTGAAATCAACAAAGAGAAAGGGACGCATGTAGCTATTCTTTTAGATACAAAAGGACCTGAAATCCGTACACACTTATTTGAAAATGGCGGTGTAGATCTTGTTTCTGGACAAACAGTTGTCGTTTCAATGACTGAAGTGATAGGTACGACTGAGAAGTTCTCCATCAACTTCCCAGGATTAATCAATGACGTTCAAGTTGGGGGAACGATTTTAGTTGATGACGGAAATGTTGAATTGTTGATCACAGCTATCGACAAAACAGCTGGGGAAATCACTTGTACGGTTAAAAACGATGCTTACGTTAAAGACCGCCGTGGGGTAAACGTTCCAAACGCAAACCTTTCCATGGACTTTATCTCTGAAAAAGACCGCGCAGACATCATCTTCGGATGTGAAATGAAAGTTGACTTTGTTGCAGCATCGTTCGTTCGCCGTGCTGACGATGTTCAGGCAATCCGTGAAATTTTTGCTGCACAGGGGAACACACATACTCAAATCATCTCTAAAATTGAAAACCAAGAAGGCGTTGACAACTTAGATGAAATCATCGAAGCTTCTGATGGTATCATGGTTGCACGTGGGGATTTAGGGGTAGAAGTACCTGCTGAGGACGTTCCATTGATCCAAAAAGAAATCATCGCTAAATGTAACGCTGCTGGTAAAATCGTTGTTACTGCAACTCAAATGCTTGAGTCAATGCAAGTCAACCCTCGCCCAACGCGCGCGGAAGTTTCTGACGTTGCCAACGCTGTACTTGACGGAACAGATGCAATCATGCTTTCTGGAGAGTCTGCTGCCGGGAAATACCCAGTTGAAGCTGTTACAACGATGGCACGCATCGCTAAGCGCGTCGAGTCTGCTTTAGACCATGAAGAAATCATTGCCCGTGCAATGGCATCATCTACACGCAACGTATCTTCTGCTGTGGCACTTTCTGTTGCTGATTCAGTTGAAGATCTTGGTGCCCAAGCAGTGATCGCTTACACTGAGTCTGGTGCAACTGCCCGCTCAATCTCTAAATACCGTCCATCTGCTCCAGTTATCGCTGCGACACCTAACCCACAAACTGCAACTTCTTTAGCGCTTTACTGGGGAGTTCAGCCAGTAGTTGTTGAGTCAAGCGATGCAAACTTGGACAAAGCTGTTGAAGTTGCTGAGAAATTTGCTGGGCTTCAATCTGGTGAAATCGCATTAGTTACAGCTGGGCTTCCAGCTGGTGAAGGCAACACAAACTTAATGAAAATCCACGAAATCAAGTAATTCTGGGTTTTCACAAAAAAAAGGCCGGGTCACACATCCCGGTCTTTTTTTAATTTCCAATTATCTACATCCGCATTGGGCGATTAGATCGCAAACATCTTTTTCACACTCAAGACCATATTCGTAGCAAAGTGTTTCATCGGAAACACCAGCTTGTTGAATAACATAGTCGTGTTGAGTATGTTGGTGATGAATGTTTTTAACGTAAACTGGAATTACGTGTTCTACTTTTGCGTAGTGGTGGTATTCTTGCACACATTCTACAGCTTGTTCTTGTACTTTAGCAACACTGTCCCATTGAGAAGGCACAGCTTGATGGCCGGTTACAGTGTGTCCTCCACTTTTGAAAGCAGGCTTTACAAGGGGTCTAACTGGAACAGGTTGGAAACCATTTCCTGTGCACTCTGGAGCTGGAGCTGGTGCAGGCGTAAATCCTTTATTTCCACCACAACCACATCGATTAAATCCGTTCATAAATCACAACATCCTTTCCTCGTAACAATTAAGATTACAATATAAGATATTCACAATTTTCAATTATGACATGGTAAGCGCCCATTTTTTTCAATAAACTTCAAATAAAAAAAAGGCACGTAAGGTGCCTCCTTTAAACAGGGTTATTGCTGCTCTAAAATTGGGCCAGCAGCCAAAGCGCTGACTGCCAGCTCCACAAAAGATTGGACAGGAATGTGGATGCCAAATAGTTCCTGGGACATCTGGTCCTCGTCAAAGGTCATGAGCATCGGGTCTTGGGTTGCGATTAGGTGCGTCTCCAACAGATCTGCCTGGGCCCGCCAAAGGAGGGCTTCGCCTTCAGAATCCAATAGCGACCCTGGAAGGATGGGCTCGTATTTTCTCAGGCCTTCCCCATTGATAGCATTCCAGTGCACGGCAATGATATAACCGTGACGCACAATCATGTTGAGGAAATAGCGATATGGGGTTTCACTAAGGTATTCGCCATTTACGTCCTGCGCCATAAAATACTGGCCATCAAGATATGGTCCAGCTTCCCGTGGGCCTTCATTGGCAGCCCGTTTAAACAAGTTAATGAGAAAGGCTACATCAATGTCAAAGGCTGGCTTCTCATCTTCTGGGGCAGTTTCCAAAATATCTGCTGGCAAATAAGACTGAAATTTTAGGAAGGAATCTTCTAGGAGGGAAATTTGTTCATCCCATCGAAGGCCCTCTCCTTCATCTTCTGGGCTTAACCCATTAACGGCAGCTGCTGATTTAAAGGTTGCTGCAAAGATATTTACGCCATCAAAGCTGACATGGGTGAGCAGCCCATCTGCGATGGTAAACTCAACGAAGTACTTCCAACCGTCCTCATTGAACTCATCTTCTATGGCAAAGAAGGTACCGTCATCCAATGAAATCTTGTCTATTTCAGAGTCGGGTACATCGGGCCAAGCCACCTCGTTGCCACTGCAAGCAGCAAGAGCGAATACGGCCCCCAAGCATAATATTATTTTTCGGAACATTTAAATTCCCCCTTGTATCTTCATCTGGTGGACTATAAAATCCATACGGTTATTTTAACACATCCTGGGCCGTTTGTTGATGAATTTTTTTCAATTTTATTGTCGAAATGATTTTAGGCTATTTTTTTTAGGGTAAATGGGTTAAAATAAAAGGAGTGAAATTAGGCTACCTCTCTTAACACGCTCATGCTAGTGAGTTGGAGTTATCAGAGGTGCCCATTAGGTAAAGGAGCGGGTACAATGAACAAAGGATTGGTTTTGATGCTTTTGGCCGTCGTCATGGCAGTGGCAGGTTACTTTACTAACCAAATCGTGATGTACACAGGCATCGGTGTATTTGCATTGCTATTGCTTGTTTTCCTCTCAACCAGGAAAAAAAAGGTAAAAAATATTCCGAAAGAAGAAGCCAACCAAGCAAAGCTTGAACAATTCAGGGAAAAAGCCTTGGACCTCATCGGTATTTTGGGTGGGAAGGAAAATATTCAGGGGATGAGTTCCTGTCTCTCACGGATCCGCATTACGGTACAAGACATCGATGAAGTGGACCCAGGGGCAATCAAGGGGCTTGGTGCGACGGGGATGGTCATGTCTGGCAACCAGCTCCAAGCCATCTTTGGCGGCGACTCAGAGCCATTAAGGCAGGCCGTCGAGGATATCTTACGGGGGATGGATTTTTAGCATTTGCCAAAAAAGAGCCTATTTCGGGAATATTTGGAGAAAAAAGCAGGCCTGTCGAAGGAAAAGCACCTTTAATTAAAAAAAGATTTGGTTTTTACTTGATTTTTTAGGGTGAAATCGGCTAAAATTAATACAGGAATTATAAAAAGAAAAGAGGTTTTCCCCATGGAAAAATTATTTACGATCACAGACGAAACAGGATTACACGCACGCCCGGCCACAGTATTGGTAAATACTGCAAGCAAGTTCACTTCTGAAATCTTATTGACTTACCGCGACAAAAAAGTCAACCTTAAATCCATCATGGGCGTTATGTCCCTAGGGATTCAACAAGGGGCAGAAGTAACAATCTCTGCTGAAGGCGAAGATGCTGAATCTGCAATGGTTGCTTTGACTGATACAATCACAACAACAGGTTTAGGTAAATAATCTGTTATTAAGAAGGCCGGGGATTTCCGATAGGGAACTCCGGTTTTTTTATATGCCTACCTTGCCTGATTAAAAAGGAAATTTGCATACTAACTGTGATTGGCCTATTTTACCTCTAGTGCTAGAACAGGCACCCTAAAAGGCTTGTGAAATTATGGATTTCTGATATAATTGTAAGTATAGACTTTTTTAAACGAAGGGAGAAACTTTTAATGAACATTAAAGGTATTGCAGCATCCAATGGTATCGCCATCGCTAAAGCATTCAGATTGATCGACCCGGACTTGACCGTTTCCAAGCAGTCCGTTTCAGATACCCAAGCAGAAATCGAAAAATACCAGGCAGCAGTAGCAACGACTATCAAAGAACTTGAAATTATCAAGGAACGTGCCCTGACAACTTTAGGCGAGCATGAAGCGCAAGTATTTGACGCCCACATCAACATGGTCAACGACCCGGAACTGACTTCACAGACCCTAGACAAAGTTAAAGGGGAAAGCGTTAACGCAGCCCATGCCTTCGACGAAGTTTCCAACACTTTTGTCATGATGTTTGAATCTATGGACAACGAATACTTCCGCGAGCGCGCAGCGGATATCAAAGACATCAAAAAACGCGTATTGGCCCATTTGCTAGGGGTAAAGATCAATGATCCTTCTAAAATCAACGAGCAGGTTGTGGTAATTGCTGAAGATTTGACGCCATCAGATACGGCACAGTTGGACCGCAACTTCGTTAAAGGTTTCGCCACCAACATCGGAGGGCGTACCTCCCACTCGGCGATTATGGCGCGTTCACTGGAAATCCCAGCTGTCGTCGGGACCAAAACAATCCTTGAAGACGTTAAAGACGGCGACGTGCTGATCCTTGACGGCCTTGAAGGAAATGTCATCGTCAACCCAAGCCCTGAGCAGATTTCCCATTATGAAGGGATCGCCCAAAAATATGCTGACCAAAAAGCAGAGTGGGCCAAACTTAAAAATGAGCCGACTGTTACCAAAGACGGAAAACATGTTGAGCTGGCAGCAAACATCGGGACGCCAGGGGATGTTGAAGGTGTCCTTAATAATGGCGGGGAAGGTGTCGGCCTTTACCGTACGGAATTCCTATACATGGGACGTTCCAACTTCCCAACAGAGGACGAGCAGTTTGAAGCATATAAAACCGTCCTTGAATCCATGGGAGACAAACCGGTTGTCGTCCGTACCCTTGATATCGGTGGGGATAAAGAACTTGATTACCTAAAACTCCCACACGAGATGAACCCATTCCTAGGATACCGTGCCATCCGTCTTTGCTTAGATGACAAGGACTTGTTCCGTACACAGCTTCGTGCCCTTTTGCGCGCTTCTGTTTACGGTAAGCTTCGCATCATGTTCCCTATGATTGCAACCCTTAACGAATTCCGCGACGCAAAAGCCCTGCTTCTTGAAGAACAAGCAAAACTTGAAGCGCAAGGGATTAAGATTTCCGATGACATCCAAGTGGGGATGATGGTGGAAATCCCAGCAGCAGCTATCCTTGCCGACCAGTTCGCCAAAGAAGTCGACTTCTTCTCCATCGGGACCAACGACCTGATCCAATACTCCATGGCCGCTGACCGCATGAATGAAAAAGTTTCTTACTTGTATCAACCATATAATCCGTCCATCCTTCGCTTAGTCAAAATGACCATCGACGCTGCCCATAAAGAGGGCAAATGGGCTGGAATGTGCGGGGAAATGGCTGGGGACCAAACTGCGATCCCATTGCTTTTAGGATTGGGACTTGACGAGTTCTCCATGTCTGCCACTTCCATCCTGCCGGCACGCTCGCTCCTTGCGAAACTTTCCCAAGAAGAGATGTCCAAACTGGCAGCAGAAGCACTTAATAAGTCCACGGTGGAAGAAGTTATCGAACTAGTGGAAGCTATCCAAAAATAATCAACCAAAGCCTGGCACGCCCTAAATTTCAGCAGTGAAGTTTAGGGCGTGCCTTTTTGTATAGAAAATCTTTACCCACGCATACTAATAACACACCCACCCGTTTTGGCAATCCTTTGAGTGGCCAGGCGCTGGATAACCCAATTCTTTCGAATAGGAGTGGACCCTATGGGAAAAATTTCAAAAATAGTAGGTGGCATTTTAGCATTCTTTTTCACAGGGATGATTGTTAGTGCCCAGCAAGTCGATAAACAAGTGGAAGAATTCATCAAATATGACCAACGGCCTACGAAAATTGCTTATCTGACCTTCGATGACGGCCCATCCATTTATACGGAAAAGCTTTTAAAGGTCTTAAAGGAAAAAGAGGTGCCTGCCATTTTTTTTGTCATGGGTGATAGCATTGATATTATGAATCACGGACGAGGGGAGATGCTTTTAAATAAAATGCTTGAGGATGGGCACCACATCGGTTACCATACCATGACCCATAACCGGGACAAACTTTACTTTATGGGCGACTCGCCCGAGTTTTTTCTTCGTGAAATGATAGCGGTCCGTGAAAAAGTGGCAGCCCTTACCGATGGCTACTGGAGCACCCTTTGCCGGGCACCCTATGGCAAGCGCACCCACTTTAAAACAGGGCATTATAACACCATGGCCCGTTCGGATTTTTACTGCATTGACTGGAACATCGATAGCATGGACTGGGCCCAAAGCAGCACGGGGGCAATCTACTCAAGGGTGCTGTCAGAGCTCGCCAACGAAAAATACCCCGATCAGATTGTCATGTTGTTCCACGAAAAAGACATTACCGCCGATGCCCTCCCTTCCATCATTGATTTCGTCCGCTCCAAGGGCTACACCTTCGTCCCTTATGTGGAAGGGGAAATCATCGAAGTTTTAGAAAAAAAGTGAATGGGCTTGAAACGGGGGAGGGTTTATAGGATAATAAAGGTACCAACCCAGCAGGCGTTTTTGGGAGACCAGGAGGAGAAAGTTATGAAAATCGGATTTATTGGCATCGGGGTCATGGGAGAATCCATGGCTGGGCACTTTAAAAAAGCAGGGCATGACATCTACATTTATAACCGCACCAAAAGCAAGGCGGAAGCTTTGATTGAAGCAGGGGCCCACTGGTGCGAAAACGTTTCTTTGGTGGCAAAGAATGCTGAACTGATTTTTACGATTATCGGAATGCCGGCGGATGTGGAAGCCGTGTACCTCGGGGATGGCGGCTTGGTCGAGTCAGCTGATTCGGGTACGGTTTTGGTTGACATGACCACATCAAGCCCGGACCTAGCCAAGAAAATCCATGAAGCAGGGAAGTCAAAAGGTATCCAAGTGATGGACGCACCGGTTACAGGCGGTGACGTCGGTGCAAAAAACGCCACATTGACCATCTTCGTTGGCGGGGACAAAACGGTCTACCAAGAAATCCTCCCAATCCTTGAGCTGATGGGCAAAACCATCGTCCATACAGGAGGCCCGGGGACAGGGCAGCATGCCAAGATGGCCAACCAGATTTCCATCGCCGGTGCCATCATGGGGATGAGCGAATCCTTGGCATATGCCAAAAGCGCAGGGCTAGACCTAGAAGTGATGCTTAAAGCCATCGGTTCAGGTTCCGGGAACTCCTGGCAGTTTAGCAACATGGGCCCACGCATCGTCAAGGGGGATTACGAGCCAGGCTTTTATATCAAGCATTTCATGAAAGACATGCGAATCGCCTTATCAGAAGCCAAAGACATGGGTATCGAGCTTCCCGGCCTAGACCTAGTCTTAAACTTATACCAAGAAGCAAATATTCCCAACCTAGAGGAAATGGGAACCCAAGCCCTTTACAAAGTATACGAGGCAAAATAAACCCCACAGAAAAAACGAGCACAAAACGCTCGTTTTTTCTGTGGGGTTTTTGGATTTAAAGGGGAGGGGAATTTGAAAATGAGAGAATATAATTTCAACAAACACATCCGCAGGAATCTGTAAATGAGCGATTGTCTTTCAACATTTCTAGGTCAGGTTTTTATCAGAAGCTTGGCGGGTGCTTTTCCCGTCAAGAATTCCCATTCCGCCAAGCATCCAATCAGCCCGCACTGATTTCCCCTTCGAATTTAATCATCAGGGGCGGGCGCTGGGCAAAGTTTTCATCCATGGAGCGTTTGATGTAATTCTTAAAGTGATCAGTGGCTTCGTGAAATTCGAAGGCATCCCATGACTCCCACACTTCTGTCACCAAATAGCAATAATCCTCTTCCATATGCTTGGAAAAATGATAAGTGATATTCCCGCTTTCTGCTTTGGTCATAGCCATCAAATCTGTCATAGCTGCCACATAATCAGCTTCTTTTTCGGGAACCACTTTGGTTTCCACATGTACAATAACCATCGTATCTACCTCCTCCTACTCATTATGGAAAAAAATTGATTGCGACAATCAAAGGAGGCCAGGAAAAAGAATAAAACCGTGCGATTTTAGTCTTCGCACGGTTTTTCATGGTTATCTTTGGATAAAAAATTTATTGGTATTGAAGGCTTGGTTGGTTGGCATATTGTAATTCTCTTGGGTAAAGTAACCTTGTACGGGCTGCAGAGGTTGCAGGGGCTGCAGGGGCTGGGAAGCATAGACTGGTTGCTGGTTGAAACCCGCAGCTCCCTGAAACTGGACGAATCCATTTTGAGGCTGCATGCCATAAACCTGAAATTGTTGGGGCGCTGCCATGGGGACGGGGGCATACCCATTCATGGGATAGCCATAAGCCATTGGGCGCGGGCGCCCACAACCGCCACCGCAGCATCCCCCGCCACAGCCACCGCCGCCAAACATCCCTCCGCCGCAGCCGCCATTTTGGCAGTTCATATTCCCCATCATATTCCCGAGGATAAAGCCACCCAAAAGGGCAAGGCCGCCAAATCTTTCGTCCTCAGGGTTTGCGAATTGAGCAAGGGTTTTTGTTCCTTGAAGCAACGTTGTTGTTGCCGGATACTTTGTCATCAGTAAGTACCTCCTTAGTACTGTCTAATAAAGCGTATGAAGGAACAGGGGATTTGGTGAGTGTTATTGCCTAATGAGCAAAAAGGAGTCGATGGATGGGCGTTTCAAGAATCCGAAGAAGGTGTTAGCATTCCCTACCCCGGTCGAAATATTCACTACCTGATCTGAAAAACGGTAAGCGCCACTAAAAAATTGGGAACACTGGGGGGCAGGAGTAGTCGAGCCTAAGCAGTGGCCGGAAAGTTTCAGGGCAATCCCGTAATCGACGACAGACGCTGCATGTTGCCCTTCATGGGTGAGCCAAATTTGAAACATCCCCTCCTGTTGCAACCGGGGAATAATCGTAGCAAAATTGTTCTCATGGCTTGCGGGGTCCATCCCTAAAAAGGAAATGCCTGCCAGGGTGCCATTGAAAAACTCACGGGATTCATTCCTTAGGACATGAAAATCAACGCCTTCAAGGATTTCAGTGACTTCCTCCGCACGCTGCAAGTCAATGCCACCGAGAACAGCTACTTTTCCAATATCGGCTTCAAGCGTTCCCAAAAGCCGTGAGGTTTCCTCTAAAACAGCGGGGCTGATGGCACCTGCACCAAATACATTGCCGGTAAGTGCAACCATGTCCGGGCTTAAGGCATTCACCTGCTGGACGACCTGCCCTAAAACCCGTACATCACGTTCATTTTCAATCAGCAAGTCGCTCAATTGGATCAGGCGCGCCCCTTCAAAAGTAGCCGGGACCTGTGGGCTTTGGATGAAATGCTCACTGACTTGGATTTGGTAGGGGTGGAAGGTGGTGAAATATAAGGCAACAGCAGTTAGGAGGATTGCTCCAATTGCCATTGAAATCATTAGTTTTCTCATAAACATCAACTCTTTCTTGATAACCCGAAGGGTGGATGGGTGCAAAGGATGAGCCACCACCGGGCTTCACCCCCTTGGGTTTGTATTGTATCTTCATTATATCATAAACTTTTGTTAAAAAATGAGGAAAAACCAATTTGGCAAAACGGATTTTATCGGACACGGCTTAGAGGGAAAAATGACAGCTCCTTCC
>WRGF01000213.1 GCA_009787345.1 Turicibacter sp. | reverse complement strand
TTCATAAAGGCATATTAAAAATCCTGAGTCGTGCTACCCATTAATGGTATCATGCCCCAGGATTTTTTTCTATCCATGTTTTTATTTCCCGCTTACATTTTATCCATCCCCGCTACAACAACCTCTTACTTCAACCCTTTCAGGTCGGATTTCTCCAATATAGCCTTAAATAAGTGCCCCTGATTTTGGCGTTCTTCCTCTGACCAGCCTAAATAGTTACCCATGGCGTCAAGGACTGGGTCTATTAAACCTTCCACCTTTTCCCTCCCAAAAAGCACGTGATTGGTACGGCGTATAAAGTAATCCGCAGCAGTTAATACCATTTCATGCTCGAGCGCATACTTTAACCTTGCCGATTCTGCAAGGGATAATCCAGGATAAGCATCCATTTCATCGGCATATCCAAATACATGAAGACAATTCATCCCATAGTAGTTAGCAATATAGGTTGCCTCAGTTTCTGTTAGTCCAGCCTCTACGCCTTTCCTAACATTTGCCACCATAGTTTCTTCCACTTTCGTAGGGTCAAACTCTCCACCAGAAATAGCATAAGAAGTGGAGTCCACTTCATCAAATTTGGCACTATGCTCCTCTTTCAGCAATCCAATGACAAGCCCAAGGGCCCCTTCGCCCATTTTACGGTAATCTGTTATTTTCCCTCCGGAAAGGGTAATCAGGCCATCCTCTTCCCGTTCAAGAGAGCTCCCACGGGATACTGCTGATGGAGACAAGCGTTTTTCTCCTAGGCTTCCTTCCAAATTCTTCAGGATTGATTCCAGTTCCCCACGGGACAGCTTTTCCTCTTTGTAATCAACGACAGCTGAAACCAATTCCTGAAAACTCTTATCCGAAATGAACCCATTGTCCCCACCATTATAATCCGAACCAGAGTTGGTATTTAGCAGTGGGCGCAAACCAGCCCAGCTTGACTCAATGTCTTCCTTGCCAATAATTAGTCCTGGGTAACGGAGTTCCACTGCCCCAAGCAAGTAGTCCAGATCCTCTTGGGTCACTTGTGGGTTTGCCAAATCCCCATGATAATCCGTATCAGTTGTTCCGAAATAAGTTTTATTTTCCCTCGGAAGGGCGAAGATCATGCGGCCATCCCCATATCCAGAATCAAAATAAGTAGCATGGGTAATCGGCAGTTTCTCTTTTGTCACCACGAGGTGAACCCCTTTCGTCGGGCGCATCTTAGGACGAGGTGCCCTTTTGAAATTAAGGTTGCGTACTTTATCAACCCATGGGCCTGAAGCATTTAGGACATACTTGGACCTTACTTCAAACACTTCACCGCTGAGTACATCACGCGCTTTTACCCCAACAATTTTATCACCTTCATATAAGAATCCGATAGCCTTTACCCGGCTAGCAAGGAGCGCACCATCCTCAGCAGCTTTTTTTAAGTTGTCAATCACAAGGCGTGCGTCATTGTTGATGAAATCCAAGTAGCAGCCTCCACCAAGCAATCCTTCTTTTTTCAAGTGTGGTTCAAGTTCCAACACTTCTTCAGGGCTTAGAAGACGGTTGGCAAGCTCTGTCCCTTCGATGCCAGCCAGTTGGTCATAAACACCCATTGCAATTTTTAAAGAAAGCATTGAGAAAGTCGAAGCAGCTTCCTCTTCATATAATGGGAGTACCATCTTAGCGGGACGGGGTATATGTGGCGCTACACGCTGTACAATCGCACGTTCTCCTACTGTATCCTTAAGCACTTCCACATCAAAGGATTTCATGTAGCGGATGCCCCCATGGACTAATTTCGTAGAACGGGAAGATGTTCCTTCAGAGAAATCCTGCATTTCAATTAATCCGGTCTTGACTTTGCTGGCAGCTGCTTGAAGGGCCACCCCGGAGCCTGTAATGCCTCCTCCGATTATTAAGAGATCCAATTCCCCCTCTTGTAATTTTTGAATATTTTCTTGCCTTGTCTTTGCTGAAAATAACATCTCAATTCCTCCTCATTTTTTGGATAGGATGCTAACCCCTGACCTTCGTTTTTGAAAATGGCATCAATTAAACTGGGCGCGTCCAATAGATTAAATCAGTTTTATCTGCGTTTATTTGAAAGCCTGTGTTGCGGCAACAGCCTTTTTCCAACCAGTGTATAGTTTTTCGCGGCGGGATTCTTCCATCGTAGAATCAAAAACCTGTCCCGCTTCATACATTTCTCGGATTTCCTCTAAGTCCGACCAGAACCCCACGGCCAAACCAGCAAGGTAAGCAGCCCCTAAAGCAGTACTCTCTAGATTAAAAGCGCGCTGGATGGGAAGATTTAATATATCGGATTGAAATTGCATTAAATACCCATTCATCGTTGCCCCGCCATCGACTTTTAAGACTGGAATCTGGATGTTGGTATCCTCAACCATGGAACCAATCACATCTTTTACCTGATAAGCAATGGCCTGAAGGGTAGCTTTGACGATATCCTCGTCCGTTGTCCCCCGGGTAATGCCAAACATTGCCCCTCTAGCTTCTTGATCCCAATAAGGGGCACCCAGGCCAACGAAAGCAGGAACGACATAAACCTCATCTTCATTGGTTGAACGGCGGGCCATCTCTTCAGAATCCGAAGATTTCTCAATCATCTTGACTGAATCCCGCAGCCACTGGACGGAAGATCCTGCCACGAAGACACTTCCTTCTAAAGCGTAATAAACTTTCCCATTGATTCCATAACCGATTGTTGTCAGCAAGTTATTTTTGGAAATAACCGGTGTTTCCCCTGTGTTCATCACAATAAAGGAGCCTGTACCGTAGGTATTTTTCACCATTCCCGGCTCAAAAGCCATCTGACCAACTAATGCTGCTTGCTGATCCCCTGCCATCCCAGAAATCGGGACTTGGCTGCCGAAGAAGTGATAGTCCTTTGTATGGCCATAAACCTCGGAGTTAGAAGCCACTTTTGGCAACATAGCTGCAGGGATGTTCAATAATTCTAGGATTTCCTGATCCCAGGCCAGGTCATTGATATTAAACAGCATCGTACGGGCAGCATTTGAATAATCGGTAACATGCACTTCACCGCCCGTCAGCTTCCATGCCAACCAAGTATCGATGGTACCAAATAACAGTTCCCCTTTTTCTGCCCGTTCCTGTGCCCCTTCAACGTAATCCAAGATCCAGCGGGCCTTAGTTGCGGAAAAATAAGCATCAATGACCAAACCGGTCTTTTGGTGGAAAAATTCCTGCAAACCACGTTCCTTCAAAGAATTAGCAATATCAGCTGATTGACGGGACTGCCAAACGATGGCGTTGTAAATTGGCCGACCCGTATCCTTTTCCCAAATAACTGTTGTTTCACGCTGATTGGTGATTCCCACCCCCGCAACTTGGTTTGGTTTGATCCCTGTTTCAATGAAGGCACCTGCAATGACAGACTGGACAGAATTCCAGATTTCATTGGCATTGTGCTCAACCCATCCTTCGTGGGAGAAGTACTGGGTAAACTCCTTTTGAAAGCTTCCCACCGTTTTCCCCTGCTTATCAAAGATGACTGCACGGCTATTGGTCGTTCCTTGATCGATTGACATAACATACTGTTCCATAATTAACACCCTCCAATTGGTTCCGCTCTCTGTATAGCGCTTTCTTGAACATAACTAGATTATAGCACAGAAAACAAAGAATAAAAGCCTTTTATTAAAAGCGATAACATGTCCCATGACAAGGGAATATGTTATATCTGTGAGAAACATCACAAGAAAATGCCGCCTGTTAGACTAGTGCAACAGGCGGCATTTCAGATTTGACTAGGCCGAATTTTCTAATTCAAAAAACCGGTGCGCTATGGCCTCTAACGAAACAAGCGCTGGGATTTGGGTAGTGACATCGGACAGGGATATTTCCTTTCTTGGGACTTGATATGAAATAACCAGATTAGAGAGCAAAGCAACGCTATTATTATCCCAGTTAGTCAAAGCGATGACCACTGCCTCCCGATCTTTAAAGAATTTAACCCGGTTGATAATATGAGGTGTTTCCCCAGAACGGCTGATTACGATAATAATCGTTTGACCATAGTTTTTATCCGTATAATGGAAATATGTATCGTCAATAACCTGGGCTTTACAACCCATCATCTCATAAAAGTGCCCAGCGTAACGGGCAATTAAGCCTGAGGTCCCTAACCCAAATAGAATCAATTCCTTGGAAGCTTGGATGAGTGTGGCGGCCTTGTTCACCTTATCTCCCATAACTGGTGTTCCCAAAGCTCCCAAGTAGTCCAAATCAGGAAGTTTTTGATTTTTTGTTGCCACCACCGAATCAATCTGAAACATTTTAAGCCGAAGCTTAAGCTCTGAGTAGCCTTTAATATCCAACTTTTTGCACATCCTTAAAATCGTGGTTGGTGATACATGAATGGACTTGGATAAGTCCCGGATAGTCATTGAAATAACCTCATCTTTATTGGCTGCAATATAATCATAGGCTGCTCGTTCCAGCTGGTTAAGGGACTGCAATTGGTGTTCTGTAATAAGCATTTGGCATTCCTCCAATCCAAGCAACCACGCTTGTTACTAAAAAGAACCGGCTCAAGGGAGCGGTTCTCAATTATTCGATTATAACGGCAAAGGGAATAATTGTCAACGCTTTCTATATTAGTGTTATCGAAATCTGTCGCCCTCTTACTCGGCACACCCGCTTTTTTTCAGTTCATGCTTCACTACCGTCGCCTGGCACCGGCCGTTGGCGAAAATTTCGATGTCGTTTTGGTTATTGGTTGGGAAGATACGGGAAGTGAAGGCAACTTCTCCCCCATTTAGGAAAACTTCCATAGAGGAGTTGTCCATAAAGATGCGAAGGCTCAACTCGGTTTTGGCATATGGGATTACGCGGGTAGTGCCGTACTCAGTTGCCACTGGTTTGCCGGATTTGGAGCGGTCTACGATTAATCGCTGGGTAGCGCAGTCGTATTTAATGACTGTTTCTTCGCCGCCGCCTTTTCGTAGGGAAAGACCGATTTCCGTGCCCTCGATTTGAGAGAAATGGCACTCCAATTCGTATACGGAGCCATTGCTAAGGACCCTTAGCTGATTGGAAAGGGACATTTGGAAAGTTTCCGACGATTCGCGAAGGCCTTCGAGTTCTGGCACTGGCTGTTGATGGAGTTTGCCATCAATGAGCTTCAACTCCCTTGGGAGTGTCATGCAATGGGCCCAGCCACTTTCATCAGTGGGATAATCAATGTCGGGAAGCCCCATCCAGGCAATCATTATCCTGCGTCCCCGTCCATCTTCCATGGTCTGTGGGGCATAAAAATCAAAGCCATTATCGATTTCTAGGAACTCTTCATGGGACCATTCCAAGGAAGGAAGGTTCAGCATATCTCCCAAAAAATATCCGGATTGATAGATATTTGGATATTGGTCAAGTCCTTGGGGGGAGAGCATCAAGATGCCGCGGCCGTCCAGTTCGAAATAGTCCGGGCATTCCCACATGTAGCCAAAGTCAGGGGCGTTGGTGGCAAGTTCGCCGAGGAAATCCCAATCCATCAGGTCGGATGACTGGTACAAGACGGCACACCCCATTTCGTTTTCCCGCTGGGCGCCGATGATGGCATAAAACTTTCCGTCTTTTTCCCAAACTTTCGGGTCGCGGAAGTGGTCGGTGTAATTTTCCGGAACTGTTTGGATGACCGCATCGGAGCGTTTTTCAATGGTGCCGTCAGGGTGCATGATGGCGATAACCTGGGTTGGCCTGCGGTTCCAGTCAGCGTCCCGGTGGTTTCCTGTGTACATCAGGTAGAGCTTGCCGTCTTTTTCGATGGCGCTTCCCGAATAGGCACCGTGGCTGTCATAATGATGTTCAGGCTTTATGCCAATCCCCAAGTTCTCCCAGCTGATGAGGTCTTTGGATTTTAAGTGGTACCAGTATTTCAAGCCATGGACCGCCCCTAGCGGGAACCATTGGTAAAATAAGTGGTACTCCCCTTGGTAATAGGCAAAGCCATTGGGGTCGTTAAGGAGCCCGGTTTTTGGTTGGATGTGATACGTTTGCCGCCATGCGCAGGCATCCACTTGTTTTTTCAACCGTTTTAAGAATCCTTCAGGGGCTTTCTCAATGGGTGTGTATAATTTTTCTCTTGTCCATTCCATGTCATTTTTCCCTTCCTGAAAATGAAAACGTTCTGAAAATTGTCTTTTGAAGCGGTGTTACCCGCCCATCCGACAACTTTCCAGAACGGCTCAATCTATAAAATCTTATTTGTTTTCTAACATTTTGTCGCTGAAGCCAAATAGCCAAGTGAGGGCGAACCCTGAACCGATGGAAACAACCATGGTCAATAGGTAGGAAAGCAGCTGTCCATCCAGGTATAAAAGCATACCCGGTACTAGGGTAATCCCCATCCCTGTCGCCCGAAGCCCTAGAAGGGAAGCGATGAACCCACCGATGGCTCCGCCAACAAGACCTAAAACAAATGGCCTAACGTAGCGCAGGTTGATACCGAAGATTGCCGGTTCGGTGATCCCAAGCATAACAGCAGTGAAAGATGAGAAAGATAAAGCCTTTAATTTAGGCGACTTGGTTTTAAGCCCGACTGCCAGCGCTGCCCCGCCTTGTGCTGCCATGGCTGCTGCGATGATTGGGTTGAAGGCATTGAAGCCATGTTCTGCCAATAAGCCAACTTCCAATGCATTGAAGACGTGATGGACACCTGTGACCACGATGATTTGGTGGAAGAAACCGATCAATGCGCCACCTAATCCGAATGGCCATGCAAGAAGGGCGACGATTGCTTGAACGATGGAACCTTCAACCGAGCGGAAGATTGGGCCGATGACGAATAATGCTACGACGATCATTGTTAGCAACGTGATGAATGGCGTGACGATTAAATCAAGGGTATCGGGTATAAATTTACGGACTTTTTGTTCAAGCTTCGCACCGATGAAACCAGAGATGAAAGCCGGGATAACAGAAGCCTGGTACCCAACAACTGGGATGAAGTTGAAGAAGTAAATCGGTTCAACGTCACCACCGGCAACGCCCCATGCATTAGGAAGGCCAGGGAATACCAACATCATCCCAAGGACCAAACCAATCATTGGCGTCCCGCCGAAAATCTTGAAGGCAGACATGGTGATGAGAGCTGGAAGGAAGATAAAGGCTGTATCCGTCAGGATTTGGGTGAATAAAATAAAGTTATCGGAAATGTCCGCGGGTGCCATGCCAAACCAAGCCAGTACCTGTGGTTGGGTCAGCAACCCTCGGACCCCCATGAACAATCCAGTGGCTACCAAGACCGGAATGATGGGAACGAACACATCACCGAAGGTGCGGACAATACGGGCAAAGACGTTGCTATTTGCTGTTGCCGCTGATTTCTGCTCTGAAGTGGTACTGCTGGAAACCCCTAAGCCGATGACTTCTTCATAGACTTTGTTGACCGTGCCTGTCCCAAGGATAACCTGGAACTGTCCCGAGTTGAAGAATGAGCCTTTGACTTTGTCGATGTTCTCGATTTCGTCTTTTTGGACCTGGTTTTCGTCACGGATAATGACCCGCAAGCGTGTGGCGCAGTGGGCGACGGATTCAATGTTTTCTTTGCCTCCAAGGGCACCTACCAATTTTTGTGCAATCAGTTGATTTGACATGTTTATCTCTCCTAGTATGATGAAGTCATGGTTTAGCAACCATGCAGTTAATTAAACGAGCTATTGGGGAATCGGTTCCATAAGCCGCCTTTAGAAAATCGGTCATAGGGAACCGGTTCCTTTAATAAACTTATTATAACCGCTTTCCAACTGGATGTCAACGGTTTCTTTTTTATATTTTTGCCTGTTTCCCGAAAATTATCCGAAGGAAATGTCCAACTTGTCCCCTAGCTTGGAAGTTTCCATGGCTGTGATGTTAAGGGATTTTCCTTCCAGGTTGGTGAATACTACCGGGGTAATCAATGATGGGACGCGCCCTTCGATTTTCTTCAAATCGGCAGTCAAGAGCAGGGTTTTCGGGGTTACGATGTCGCCTTCCTTGACATGGGACTTGAACCCTTCGCCGCCAAGGGCGACCGTGTCCATGCCGAAGTGGATGAGCAGCTCATGCCCTTCCGATGAAAGAATCCCAATAGCATGTTTCGTCGGGAAAATCGTTAGTATCTTGCCGTGGACGGGTGAGTAGACTTTGCCTTCCGTTGGCTCGATGGCGAATCCGTCACCCATCATTTTTTGGCTGAATACCAGGTCGGGGACTTCGGTGATGGGCATGACCCGCCCCTGGATGGGAACGAAAACCCCTGTTTTGTCCGTGTTTTTGCTAAATAATCCTCGCAAGTTCATTGTCCTGCACTCCTTCGCTAATGAATTTTTCCAATACCGGCAACTTCGGCAATGCACCGATGGCACCTTTTCCTGTGACGGTCAGGGCAGCGGCTGCGTTGGCAAAGGTCAGCATTTCGCTATGATTTTCGGTTAAAAAGGAAACTAGCCCCTCTTTTTTAACCCCATGGGCGACCAGTTGGTGCAAGAAACTGCCAATGAACGCGTCTCCCGCCCCAGTGGTATCTTCCACTTTGACTTTAAATCCTTGTTGATAGAAACTATGCTCCTTGGTAATGAGCACAGCACCTTCTGCACCTTTCGTATAGAGGATGGCTTCCACGTCGCCTACAAACAAGGATTGCAGGGCAGCAGATTCTTCCTCGATACCAGAAATGAATGCTAACTCCTCATCCGATATTTTTAAAATGTGGGCATATGGGATAAAGTCTAAAATTGCTTGTCGGCAATCATCGGGGTTTTCCCATAAGGAAAGCCGTACATTCGGGTCAAAACTTATGGTACCATTCTTAGCCTTCACCCACTGGATAACCTGTCGGTGGGTTTCTTTCATGGGGCTCTCCACTAAGTCAACCGAGCAAAAATGGAGGTAATCCCCTTCTTTAAACCAGGATTCCTGGACATTTTCAGGAGCCAGCAAAAGGTCCGCTGACGGATTGCGGTAAAAAGAAAAGTCCCGCTCCCCGTCCGATTTGACAGACACGAAGGCCAGTCCCGTATTTGCTTGTTCGATCCTTTGGATGTATGAGGTGTCCACTCCGGCATTAGCCAAGGATTGGATGAGGAAATCCCCGAAGCCATCCTGCCCCACTTGGGTAATCAATGCGGATTTCCCGCCTAGCTTGGCAACTGCCGCTGCCACATTTGCCGGTGCCCCGCCTGCAATTTTTCGGAAGCTTGTGGCTTCGCTGATGGAACAGCCTTTTTGCTCTGCTACAAAATCAATCAATACTTCGCCGATGGTAAATAACATCCGTTGGTCTCCTTTTGTTTGGAGAACCGGTTCCACAACCCTCTGAACAAAAGGAACCTGTGGAATCGGTTCCGTGATGAGGTTAATTATAGCGTGCCTACTTCAAAATGTCAACGCTTTTACGAAAAATAATTTGGCTTTTTGGCGGGGAAACACGAGCGGCTTCTGGATAAAGTACCGTTTGGGCGGCAAGTTGCCCTGCTTCCTCGTAAGGATAATGCATGGTAGTCAGCCCCATAATATCCGCCACTTCATAGTCGCCAAAACCTGTAATGGATATATCCCCGGGGATGGAAATCCCACGCTCGCCTAACGCTTTCATCATCCCAAGGGCAATATTATCCGTCGCACAGGCGATGAGGGTTTTTCCTTCCAAGTTGAGGCTATCAAATAATCGATAGGCACTTTTCATGGAGAAATCCGTTTCGTAGAAATCCACTTCCACATCCTCGGCTTCCTCCAACGCTCGGTAAAAGCCCCGCTTGCGGTTCTTCCCAACAGCAACATCCGCTTCCGAAACCCCAACATAAATCATCCGGCGATGCCCGCAACCAAGGACATATTGGGCCAAGTCATAACCGGCTTCTTCATCATTATAAACCAGGGAAGCAACCCCCTGATGTTCTTGCCCAATAGAAAGGATGGGCACCTCAATTTCACGGATGGCCATTAAATGCTCCTTCGTAATCTGGGTCGCCATCAAAATAATCCCTGCCACTTTTTGGTTGGCAAAACTATAAAGGCTTTCGATTTCCCGGTCAATGGACTGGTCCGTATTGGAAATCAATAATTGATACCCCTCACCCCGTAGTTTCTCGTCGATACCTTTTAAAGTAAGGGACGCAGAGTAGGAATTCAGCCGCGGTATCACTACCCCTACCAGATTGGTCTTTTTCGCCTTCAGGCTTTGGGCAAACGTGTTGGGCTCATATTTGGTGTCCTTGATGACCTGATCGATTTTCTTGCGGGTTTCATCGCTGACATACCCGCCGTTAAGATACCGTGACACTGTGCTTTTGGCAACACCCGCAAGGCCCGCCACATCTGCAATGGTTGTTTTCATCGTGCTGCCTCCTCGTCCCTTGGGTTAAATTCTTTTTCCATACCAACAACCTCTTATTCTAATCCTATCCTATTCCTATCCTATCAAAATTTGATGTCTAGGATTCTTGTATTAATGGCTAGTTCCTTTCACTCACATCCTAAGTAAACGTGAGGACAAATCGCAAGCTTTTTTATGGTGAGCAATGCCTAAGCACAACACTTCTCCAGTCAAGTTGACAAAATAATTCTTTTTGATGATTTGATCCAAAGCTTCTGTTTTTGCAGATTCTAAATCCTCTGATTGCTTAAACTCAATGACCATATGGGGGCGAAGTGCCGGTTGTTTAGAAACCATCAAGATATCAGGCCTTCCATCACCGCTCTCAATGTTGCTTTTAATATCGTATAGGCTTGATACTGCCATCGACATGCCTAAAAACAGCATATGGTATGCATTTTCCTTAGCATCATAATAACTCGTACATTGGTTAACGATTTTTTTATAAAGTTTCAAAAATCGGTCCATATCATTACGGGCTAAAGAGGCAAACAAAGTATCTAAACTTTGTTCATTGATTTTTGTATAAGCAGCCACGATTTTCCGGAACTCCGTCCGGCTCTCTTCATTGGGAATTTTCAACAGTTTCAAAGATGCTCCATATTCGCCTATGATGGTCAAATAACCCGAATTAACCAACAAGCCCCAAAGCGTTGCGGAGGACTCCAATTCAATAAAGGATGCTTGCAAGTCAACTGACACAACAGCTTCCGACTTAGCGATAAGCTCCTCAAAGGACTCAAAAAACTCGGAATCAGCTTTTTTAATGGCTTCATGTATCAAGGCATTGGTAGATGTGTGGACCCAATAAGGCTCAAGTTTTAATTTGTCAATGTAGTTTAGAACCGACCATGGATTATAAATCTCAAATCGACCAAATCGGTAGCCATCATAATAGGTTTTAACTTCTTCTGTTAACACCATCCCAAAAGCAATTAATGCCTTGTTTGTTTCATCCTCGGTCAGCCCAAAAAATTCACCATAACGTTCATCACTGACAGTATAGGCTACAATATTATTAAGCTTTGAAAAAATACTTTCCTTAGCGACCCGCTGGATGCCTGTTAAAATAGATTGCTGTAGGTGGACATTCCCTTTCAACCCTTCCGTCAAAAATCCAGCATAAATAGGTGAAAATGATTCCCTGTAGCCAGCCTTATGAGCTGATAAGAGTGGCTGGTCATACTCATCAATCAACACCATCGGTTTAATTCCAGTTAACAAATGGACGGTCTGAATCAATTCACTTAAGCTTTCCATCATCGTTTCCACATTGATGGATGGCAAATTCCCCTCATAATCGGCTGGGACACTCAAGAGGCTTAAAAAATAGCTGTGGATACGGATGAACCCAATGAACGAATGCTCAGGACAAGTCAGGGTTTTAGCATACATTCGAGCATATCGTGCATATTCCTTGTGAATTTCCCGCATCAATTTCCAAAGCATACCGTTGGCAGTCGCCGACTCACAGTTTTTAAAACTAAAATAAAGTACAGGACGGGAATTCAGCTGTTTCGCATACTGCGTCTCGAGAATGGCGAGTCCCTCAAAAATAGACTTTGAATCCTGGTGCAAATCAAAATAATCTCGAATCATCGTCATGTTGAGCGTCTTTCCGAAACGTCGGGGGCGGGTGAACAAAAGCCCCTCCATCCGGTGGTTCAAAATTTCTTGAATTAAAAGGGTTTTATCAACATAATAGTGGCTTTTTACTTCCCTAAGCTTTCTAAAATCATCTGTACCAATCGGTAGCGAATAACGGCTTTCCATCAAATCCCCCCCTTGTAAGAGCATCGCTTTAACCCCATTATACCATTACCCAAACTTTTTAACCAGTAAAAATAAAATCTACCCCATGACACCCACATTGATAAAAAGGGTTGGATTTTCCGGCAACTGTGGAGGCTATTCCTCCTCTGGAACCACACTGCTGATAACTAAAATTTCCGACCCTAAGCCCGGGTCGTAGTCCTCTAAAAATTGGGATAACCTTTCAAGGGTGAGCCCTTCCACCTAATACCTAAGAACCCTATCGCCTGGGTCATGCCCTATCCAGATATACCAAAGCTCAAGCCATTCAAATATTGGGAGGTGTTTTAGCAGATATTCAATAATAAGCCCTGCCCTTGAGGTATCAATTTCATAGCGGAAAGGTAGTTGCGTGTATTGGCTATATTCATCCGTTTGCCAAATTCTAAAGGCGTTTTTGTCTATCCATGACATGAAAGGTTCGCCTGGTTTCATCCCAGCCAGGGGAATCCCCCCAATTCTCATCGAGCATTTGCGAAAGTTCTTACAAATCGGTTCCCTCAGCCACCACTTCATTGATGGAAAATTTTTAATTTCCGCTGACTCAGGTATCTCCAACTTAATATTGGGAAGCTATAAATAACATTGCTGACATCCCGTCCTCTCCTAAAAATATCAGGCCCCCTAAATTTCGTTTTGTGAAATTTAGGGGGCCTGCTTAACTATCATCCTGTATTACGAAGACCTGCGGAAATTCCGCTGATGGTCAATAGCACCTGAATCAGGGTCGAATCGTCCACATCGTTTCCTTCGCGAAGCTCGCGGATGAGCTCCACTTGGATGAAGTTCAATGGGTCGATGTATGGGTTTCGTTTGTAAACGGATTCTTTGATATTTGGCGTCTGCTCTAGGAGTTCCTCATCGCCGGTAATTTTCAGGACGATGTCCTTGGTTGTAGCGTACTCTTGCTGGATATTGGCAAAAATCCGGTTAGCGGCATCCGCGTTGTCCACAAGGGTCACATACTCTTTGGACGTGGTCATATCCGCCTTCATGAGCGCCATTTGCAAGTTGTCGATGGTATTTTTGAAGAAATGCCAATTTTGGTACATCTGCTGCATTAATGCTAAATTCTCACTGGATTGCTTGGAAAACTCGGCTAGACCAGTGCCCGCTGCGTACCAGGCAGGAAGCAACTGCCGACTTTGGGTCCAGGCAAATACCCATGGGATGGCCCGTAAGTCCTCAAAACGCCCCTGACTTTTACGGCTCATAGGACGGGAACCGATGTTCAAATCCCCAATTTCTTTAAGGGGGGTCGCCTGATGGAAATAATTCAGGAAATCCCCGTCTTCAAAGACCAATGAATGGTATTTCTTATAAGCGCTGTCGGCAATCTGCTCCATGGCAGTAACCCAAATGTCCTCACGGTAATGCCCTTGCTTCTCTTCTTGAAGGACAAGGGTGGATTTACGGAGCAACGTAGAAGCCGCTTGTTCAAGACTTCTGAATGCTAAGTCCTCAAGCAAGTAGCGGGCAGAAAGCACCTCGCCCTGTTCCGTAATCTTAACCCCGTCCCCAATGGTTTCGGAAGGCTGTGACAATAGAGAGCGGTTCAGGGTACCGCCCCCACGGCCAAGGGAACCGCCCCGTCCATGGAAGAACTTGATGTGGATATTATAAGGCTCTGCCATTTTGTGGATTTCAATCTGGGCTTTGTAAAGCTTCCAGTTGGCAGTCATGGTGCCGCCATCCTTGCTTCCATCGGAGTAGCCCAGCATGACTTCCTGCTTGTTGCCAAGGGCTAATAAATGTTGGCGGTACAGTGGCATCCTGAACAGGGTTTCCATCATAGCAGGCCCTGCCGCCAAATCGTCGATGGTTTCTAGTAAGGGTGCTACATTCAAATGGCTCTCGACGGTGCCGTCTGTATGGATGCGGAATAACCCGGCTTCCTTGGCAAGCACCAGTACTTCAAGGAGGTCGCTGGCAGATTTGGTCATGCTCACCAAGTAAACATAAATGGAACGCGGTCCAAATTCCTGATGGGCTTTCTTAATCATCATGAACACGTTGATGATTTCCTGTGTCGGGGCGCTGTACTCGTCCATGGACAATAAAAGCGGACGCGGGTCTGCTAAAATCTGTTGCAGGAACTGGACTTTATTGGCTTCCGACAGGCCGGCATAATCGGCACAGATGCGAACTTTTTCAAGGATTTCCCCAATGGCGCCTTCATGCTCCCCACTGTGGTTCCTAATATCCAGGGACGCCAGGTGGAACCCGAAAAGCTGTACCTGACGGATCAGTTTTTGGATGGTGCGAAGCTCGTGCTGGGACGGATGGTGCAGTTTCAGGCTTTTGGCAACCAGGTTCAAATCCTCTAAAAATTCATCAACGGAGGCGTATCCCAAACGGGACTTTCCAACGTTGGATACTTTTTTTAGCATGACTGCGAAAAATCGCCGGTAGACTTCTGTTTCCACATCCCAGCGCTCGTCTGGATGCAGGTACTTGCCTTCGTCTTTTTTCAGCTTCTCCAAAAATTCCGGGCTGACTTCCACCCGGCTGCTGGCATGGGCATAGCGGCTCATCATGTCCTGAAGCACGGATTTATACTTGTTGATAATAAGCTCCCGCTGAAGTTTCAACGTTTCCCAGGTCACGTCATGGGTGACGAACGGGTTGCCGTCACGGTCCCCGCCAATCCAGGAACCGAAGGTCAGGAAGTTTGGTACTTCCCAGTCTTTCCCAGGGTAATATTTCTCCAAATTGAGGGCCATTTCCCGGTGGATGTCCGGCAGCACGTCGAAAAGGGTATGGTCGAAATAGTAAATCCCGCTTCGGACCTCATCGCTCACCGATGGTTTCTTGCGGCGCAGCTCATCGGTCTGCCAAAGGATGGCAACTTCGTTGAACAGCCCTTCTTTAATGCCTTTTCGTTCACGGTTGGTCAGAAGTGGGTTGTCAAGGCTTGTCAGCATGGCGGCAATCCGTTGCTGGGTTTCCAAAATGGAACGTTTCGTCGCTTCCGTCGGGTGGGCCGTAATGACCAACTCCAAGGAAAGGGTTTTCAATGATTCCTGGATAGTCTTGGCATCCACTTCATGGTCCTTCAGTTCCACCACGGCACTTTCGATGGAAAGGGGCTGGGGTGCTTTCCCCGCACTTAATTGGTACTGGCGGCGGCGGCGGATGCGGTGGTTTTGCTCCGCCGCGTTGATGAGGTGAAAAAAGATGGAAAATGCCCGGATGACCTGGCAACGGACATGGGGGTCAAGCCCTTGGATTTCACTGCGAAGCTCGGCCTCCTTTTCCCCATCATGGGCCTTCCTAAGCGCTTTCGCCTTCTTGCGGATGCTTTCCACCGTGTCCAAAAGCTCCTGCCCGCCCTGGCTGAGAAGCATTTCCCCAAGCATATTGCCCAAAAGCTTCACATCCCGGCGCAGGGGCTGGTTCATATCATAATCCTGGTTCGTCGTGCTCATTGGCTGCTCTCCTCCTGCTCGTTTGCGTATATTTCTATTATTTTACCACATATTTCGGCAAAGTGAAATAATTGCTATAACCTTTTTCCCATCTTTGTAACTCCTATTCGGCGTATCATTGCAATAAATTCTATTTCCGTTCCAAAAGCCACCTCCTGAGCTGTCTTTTCCGCCTTGTCTTCCGTCGCTCCTCGACTAGAACGAAAAATCCTCGCTGATTAGACAACTTTCTAGAACGGAAATAGTACAAAATTGTCGAAAATAATTGAAAGTCAGCCCCAGTATTGATATAATTTCCTCAACAAGATTTGCATTTGAGCCCAATTGGGCAGCGAAGGAGAGGGTTAAGGAATGGAGCATTTATTAAACAAGAAGATTTTTGACGTAGAGGAAAGCCTTATCAGGAAATTCAATAACATGGCCAAGGCCAATGGTGCCGAGCTCATACTGACTCTTGGGGAACCGGATTTCGCAACGCCGGATATCATCAAGGATGCGTGCATTAAAGCATTAAACGCGGATAAAACAAAATATGGCATGACCCCCGGCAATCTGGATTTTCGCCAAAAGGTGTGCGAGTTTGAGGAGCGGGTCAACCAAATCAAGTACATGCCTGAGGAAGTGACCATCACCACAGGCTCCACGGAAGCGCTGACGGCGGCCCTGATGACCATGCTGAACCCCGGCGACGAAGTGGTGATCTTAACGCCTGCTTATCCTTTATATAAGAACATCACCGGGCTTTTGGGCGGTGTCATCGTGCCCATCGACGTGTCCCAAAACAAGTTCCAGCTCACTAAGGAAATGCTAGATGCGGCTATTACCGATCGCACAAAAGTCATCATCCTGACCTCGCCAAACAACCCGACGGGCGCTATTTTAAACGACGAATCCCTAGAGCTTGTGTATGAAGCCCAAAAGATTCACGAATTTTTCGTCATTTCGGATGAATGCTACAACCAGCTGGTTTATAGCAAGCGCCAATTAGGGTTTTCCAAGTACCAAGACATCAGGGATTACATTGTGGTGTGCCAAAGTTTTTCCAAGCCGTATGCCATGCCAGGCTGGCGGATTGGTTACATGCTGGCGTCCAAGGCATTCACGGAGCAGGCCCGTAAAATCCATCAGTACATGGTCATCGCCGCCAATACCTTCATCCAAGATGCCGGGATCGCAGCCCTTGATTATGACCCATCGGACATGACCGAGTCCTACCGCTTGCGCCGGGATTATGTGTACGGCAGGCTCGTTAAAATGGGCATCGAGGTCGAGCTTCCAGAAGGGGCATTCTACATGTTCCCGTCCATCAAAAAATTCGGCCTGGGTTCCTGGGAATTTTGCACCCGCTTGGCTGACGAGGAAAAAGTCGCCTTGGTGCCAGGGGTCTGCTTCGATGCCGACGACTTCATCCGGATTAGCTACTGCGTGGACCAAGAGGTCATTGTTGCAGCCATGGACCGGTTGGAAGCTTTCATCAATCGACTTTAATCGACAATTTCTTGACACGTTTCGCAAACCCATTTATAATAGAGGGTAAAATATGAATGTATAAGGAGGGTGCTTTTATGATTCAGGATAAAGCCCTGTTAGATGATTGGATTGTGGTTTGTAAAAGCACTGAAGTGGGTGAAAAGCCTGTACAAATGATAGTCATGGGAGAACGGCTAGTCGTATTCAGGAATGAATCCGGCGTCCACATCTTTAAGGACCTATGCATCCACCGTGGGGCAGCTTTATCCCTTGGGGAAGTTAAGAATAACTGCCTTGTTTGCCCATACCACGCATGGGAATTTGATGACAAAGGGGATTGTGTGAAAATCCCTCAGCTTCCAGAAGGGCGCTCCATCCCCCAAAAAGCCAAAGCCATCGTTTATGGGACCATGGAAAAATACGGCTTTGTCTGGGTCAACTTCTCTGGGAACAACCCAAGGCTTTTCGACCATGACATTATGAATAATGAAAAGTATCACCACATCATGTGGGGGCCTCAGGAAGTTGAGGCACTTCCTCCCCGCATCGTTGAGAACTTCTTGGATGTTGGCCACTTAGCTATTGTCCATCAAGGTTCCCTAGGAGATGCCGAGCACCGTGAAATCAACGACTATTCCGTCACCAAGCAAGGGGACCGCTTAGTCAGTGATGAAATCGCCATCTATCAGCCGAACCCGGACGGGGCAGGCGTCCCCCGGTACGTTTATTACACGTATGAAATCCTGCGCCCGTTGACCGTTTTGTTCACGAAAAAAGACCGTGAGAAAAACACCAACATGACCATCCTGTTGACCATCCGCCCGAAAAACGAAACCCATTCCGTGGCTTATGGCATCATGTCCTTTGACTATGATACCGGCTCCACCGACGAAGAAACCATCCAGTTCCAGGATGCCATTTTCGCCGAGGACAAGCCAGTGGTCGAGAACCAAAAACCAGAAGAACTGCCACTGGACCTGCAAGTGGAACTTTCCCTGATTTGCGACCGCATGAGCATCGCCTACCGCCAATACCTAAAAGAACAAGGTGTTGTGCTAGGGACTAACTAGGATTTTGCCGACCACATCAAAAGCACCCTGGCCCCAGGGTGCTTTTTGATGTGGTCGGCAGTAAAGAAGCTCACTTTGGTTTTGTCAAAATCCTACCCTCCCGCTCCTGCCTTCCTCTTTAATTTCCGTGAAATCTTGCATTTTATTTTCGCTAACCCCTCAAAATACAGGCCGTATCTTAACATGCTTAAAATTCATATGAAAACCGCGTGTATTTTTTACATTTTTCTTCCCTTTTTCTGTTGAATTTTGGCGGTTTTTGCTGTAAAATAACGGTACATTATGCATTTCATTCGTATATTTCGATAATATGGTTCGAAGTTTCTACCTGCCACCTTAAATGGCAGACTACGGATGCACATTTCAAACAATGCCATTTCTTTTAGCATCCTGCCAAAGGGGACGTTGCATTTTTTTAATGGGCATTCCTTGTGGAACTTCGAAAGATGGTGGAATGACACTTAGGAGGAACCACAGTGAACTTTGAAAAAATGTTTAAGTTAAAAGCCCATAAGACGACGGTACGCACAGAGGTCATGGCCGGGATAACCATCTTTTTCTCATCCGTATTCGCTATCTTGACAATCCCAGGGATGATCGGTCAGGGATACACCCGCTTGATGAACGGTGTATTTATCGCCGCCGTATTGAGTGCCGCTGCCGGGTCATTGATGAAAGCTTTCATCGCCAACCTGCCATTCGTTCAGGTACCTGGGATGGGGCTTGGTTCTTTCTTCGCCTTTACTGCCATGCCAGCCCTTGCGCTGCTTGCCGGAAACCCGGACATGTCACCCGTCGAGCAATACCAGATGGCACTTGCCTTGGTATTTGTTTCAGGGCTTGCCTTCGTTGCCACATCCATCGGTGGCGTGCGCCAGTTCATCATTGAAGGGGTGCCGAAAAACATTAAAATTGCCCTAGGTTCCGGTATCGGGTTGTTCATGACATCCCTTGGCCTTCGCCAGTCAGGCGTTGTCGTTGCCAATCCGGGAACTTTTGTTTCCTTAATTAATTTTGGGAATTTCTCTGAAAATACGACAGCTGTCAAAGGGGCTGTCTTGGCTCTTATCGGGCTTGTCATCATGGTTGTCCTTTTCTCTAAAAAAGTCAAAGGTAGCATCCTGATTGGGATTTTGGCAACAACGGTTTTAGCTTACATCACTGGGCATTCTACGATCCCTGATACGTTCAGCACGAACCCAGGCGCCATCATCCAGGACTTCATGGATGTGTCTTTCCTACAGCTTGACTTCAGCAACTTCGCCGGTATCCGCGGGGCGGCCCTTGGTTCTTTGATTACCATGGGATTCACGTTCTTGCTAGTCAACTTGCTTGATGCACTGGGGACTATCTACGGAATTGCTTCTGCTAATGATATGGTTGATGAAAATGGCGAAGTAATTGGCCTTCAGCGCGGAATGACGGTTGATGCCTTAGGGACTGCTGTGGGTGCCCTGTTCGGTTCTTCATCTACTGCGACGACAGTATCTTCTGCTGCCGGTATTGCCGAAGGCGGACGTACAGGGCTTACTTCATTGGTGACAGGGGTTATGTTCTTAGGGATCATCTTCCTTGCCCCATTTGTCAGCTTGATCCCAGTCGTAGCAACTGCGCCTGCCCTTATTTTCGTAGGTTGCTTGATGGTTTCCCACATCAAAGAAGTTGACTTCTCTGAAATCACGGAAAGCTTGCCGGCATTCCTTACGATCGCTATCATGCCAATGACTGCTTCCATCGCTAACGGGACGTCATTCGGGCTTATCTCTTACGTCGTCATCAAATTATTGACAGGCCGCATGAAAGAAATCAAACTTTCAACGGTCATCCTGGCAGCATTCTTCGTCCTTCAATTCGTTTTAGGTTAAATAACTGTTGTAAGGCTCCGAAACCTTTGTTTCGGAGCCTTTTACATATACCCTTTCGCAACTTGTTTTAACAATTTTTCCGTGGCAGCCCGCTTTTCGTCGGTACCGATGATGTTGCAGCATAACGTACATGCACCCTTGAAGGTTGATACCGACATTTGGGTGTAGGCCGTTTTTTTGATCGTGCCAGTCATGCACGCCGACCGAATGGGCAGCCCCCCAAATGATAGCCGTTTTTCATCTAAGATGCCCACATTGGTGAAACTGAACCGTGGATAGATGATGACCCGGTCATAGACTTTTTTTAGGATGGGATATGGCAGGGCCTTGAAGGCAAACTCCCACAGCAACACGGACTTAAGCACTGCCGGGGACTTTTTGTGGACAGCCATTTGCCTGGAAACATCCTTTAAGGTGCCTAAAAATGGTGACCTTGATTTTATCTTGAAGCTGCACATGCAGTTGGAGGAATAATTGCCAATGCCATAGGATGTCCCCTCTGGAATGAACTTCCGCAGGTCCATGGTGGCTGGGAACCTGACGCACTCTAGGCAATGGGTGTCGCTAATTGCCCTTGCGAACAACGCCATCAAAGCATCATTTACCGTAGCGCCTTCGGCTTTGGCCATGCTTTTCAAATAGGAAAAATCTTTTGGGGGAATGGTGACCCTGACTAAGTGTGCCCTGACGGGCTGCTGTGTGGCTGGCTTTTTAGGAATGTCCCTTATGGGGGCGTAGGCCGAGTACCGGCTTTTGGCGATCTGCCATTTATCCTTGAGGCCCAGTCCAGAAAATAGCGGCTCACTCCCTCGGGGCAAGGGAGGAGGAACGGTAGGCGCGTCCCCCCGGGCGATGGCTGAATAAATGTCGGCCAAAAGATATAGGTACTTCTTGAAACCAGCCCCGTCGCAAATCATATGGCTCATGATGACCCCAAGGGAGTCGCTGTACTGCCCCCTAAGCAAAAACACCTTCAACTGGGGTTGGCTGCTGATGTCAATAGACCCCGTCAAATATCTATCGGCAACGGATGCCCCCAAGACTTTCACCACGTCAAGAGCATCCTCACCTTTAAATGGGCGGGACTGCCATTTAGGCACCCCATTGTCCACCTTAAAAACACAGCTCAGCAAGGGGACTGCCTTGAAAGTCAAGGCGATGGATTTTTCCAATGCATCCACTTGAAGCCTTCCTGAAAAATCCAGGCGGGACCGCATAAAGGGTTCGTATAAATCCCGGCTGAAATAATGCCAAACATCAAAAGCCTCCACTTTATTCTCCACTGGTTCACCCCCATCCATCACCATTTTATTCAAAAGTTGGACGCTTCATGAAAATTTTTCCGTATCCCGACAGTTATTTTACGAAAATCGGAATTTCTTTATTGCAAAACGATAAATAATACATTATAATCGATACATCAGACAGAAAGGTGTTGATGGTTTTGAAACGTGCCATTTGGTTTTTGAGATTGGTTGTACTGGCGATTGTCGCCATTGTTTTGTTTATGCTGATAGGGCTTGCCCCTGAAATCTGGCAGGAGTCCACTGCCGCCGCGAGCCTTGCCCGGGAATGGAGCCCACTCCTTGGCTTTGGGAATATCTTCTTGATGGTTGGGATTTTCGGAGGCTTGATCCCGTTTTTACTGGGCGCCCGGGAGACCTTCGCATTGCTGCGGCTGATTGAGCAAAAAAAATCCTTTTCCATGATGGCTGTCCACACCCTCGGCCGGATCAAAGTCTGCGCTTTTGCAGTCTGCATCCTATACATGGCCGGCGTTTTGCCGATGGCCTATACCGTCGCACAGCTTGCCGACGGTCCGGGGCTTATCCTGATTGCCTTTGTCATCGGCCTTTCCCCCGTGGTTTTTGCTGTTTTGGCTATGATACTCGAAACGGTCTTGCAAGAAGCCATCGCCATGAAGGCGGAAAATGAACTCACTATCTAAGGAGGAGCAGCCACCATGCCCATTATTGTAAATATTGATGTCATGCTCGCCAAACGAAAAATGAGCGTGACGGAACTCACTGAAAAAGTGGGGATTACCATGGCAAACCTGTCCATCCTCAAAAATGGCAAAGCCAAAGCCGTGAGGTTTTCCACGTTGGAAGCCATTTGCGAAGCGCTGGAATGCCAGCCGGGCGAAATATTGGAGTATAGGAAGGCCAAAGAACCCAATAATCCCTAAAACCTTGGGATTATTGGGTTCTGAAAATGAAAAATCGCATAAAGGGCACCTCTAAAACCCGGCTTTCAAGCGGGATTTTAGAGGGGTTGAGGACTTCACATCCTCTTTCGGCTGTTTCTTGCTATCCATGGAATACCAAATCATAACGCCAAGCCCGCGGATGACATTTCCGATGCACATCCCGATCCAGATGCCATCGATTCCGAGGGAAGTCCTTGCCAAAGCCCAGGCGAAACCGACCCGTAGCACATTCCCGGAGATGGAGATGATGGATGGCGGCAGGGTTTTCCCAATGCCACGGAATGCCCCGCCGGCAAGTGCCTCCCAACAAGTAAATAATTGGATGGTTGCCACGATGCGCAAGTAACCTACCCCAATTTGAATGACGTTCTCATCTTGGATGAAGATTGCCATCAATGGGCGGGCGAAGAAAAAGACGATGAGGGTGGTGATGATGCCCCAAATGGAGAGGACGTTGAAGGAAATCTGGTATCCCTTGCGAATACGCCCCCATTTTTGGGCCCCATAATTTTGTCCGATAAAAGACGTCAGTGCCGAAGCATAGCCGCCGCCAATGAGCCAGGAAAGGGATTCAATCTGGGTGCCAATCCGCTGGGCTGCCAATGCATCCGAACCGAAAGCGGCAACGAAACGGGTGATGAACATGGATAAGAAGGTGAAGAATAAGGATTCCATACTAATGGGGATGCTCCATTTGAAAATGGATTTTAGGACTTCCCCACTGGGTTTAAATACCAAGCGGTAATTAAAGTCCTGGAAGGGGCGGGCTTTATGGTATTTCATCGCCCAAATAAAGAGAAAGGCAACCGTCCATTGGCCGATAATCGTAGCAATGGCTGCTCCTGCAAGCCCCATCCCAAAAGTGAAGATGAAAATCGGGTTGAGGATAACGTTTAAGATAACGCCAATGGCTGTAAAGTAAAAGGGCAGCCTTGAGTTCCCGGCACCGGTGAAAGCCCCTTGAAAGGCTGCCCCCAAAAATGTCGCCGGAAGTCCCAGTGCAACGATTGCCAAGTATTCGGCACCGTCACGGAGTACAGTAGCTTCCTGAATCCCCAAAAATTCCATCAGGGGATACCTAAATAAAATCATGGCTGCTGTGAACAAGGCGCTTAAAACAATGGAAATGAAAATAGCATTAGACGCAAAAGCCTTGGCACTTTTCATATCACGCCGCCCAATGCTTTGGGAAACCCCGATTTCGCCACCCATGCGGCCCACCAAAAAGAAGGCCACGGAAAGCCAAAGATACATTCCCGCAGCACCCGACGCAGCGACGGCGTCACTGGAAACCCGGCCGACGAAGAACATATCCGTCAAGTTGTAAAGCATCTGAAACAGCTGATTCCCCATGATAGGCAAGGCAATCACCAGCAATTTATTTAAAATATTCCCTGTGGTCAAATCATATTTTTTATCTTCCATGCAGGCCTCCAATTGTACTAAATTGAGTTAAAAGCATCTCATTGTAGCATATTCTGAGGCCGTTTGCAACGGATAAATTTGGCAGTAACGAATTCCTACACCCACTCCAGCGGTTCCTGGAAGTTGTTCATCACCGTGTTATGGTCTTTTGGCAAATCATAGGAAGTCCAGTTTTCATAAGCCAACACCAGGTTTTCAGCATCTTCATCCGTCAGGGACTGTAAAAATGCCCGGCACTGGGCGACGATCCCATCTGGTAAATTCGGGGCGGTCAGCACATACGCTTCAAGCTTCCTCATGGACGGGAACAGGATTTCATTCTCTATGAGCAGTAGGCGGTACAGGTTGTAAATCATCCCGACTGCCACCTGATAACGGGCGAATCCCTCGGGCTTGCAATTTTTCCAATAATAAGTGTGATACATTTTGAAGGTGCAATAAAATTTGAACTGTTTGGTTTTTGCTTCTTCCGTAGGGTAAATGGGAATGCTGCTTGCTAGGCTTGCCAATTCCTCATCGTAGCAATATAGGGGAACCGCATCGCAAAAGAGGTTGCGCATAGGCTCTGACCCCTTTTCAATCAATTCCGTCATATGCTCCTTTGTCATATAGTGGATATTGAAATAACCCGCTTCGTAGGTGCATTTGCCTCGGACAACTTCCTCAAGGCCACCATTATGTTGGCGGTATTCAAAGTATTCCGGTGAAACAATGGCCACCCCATCCAAATCGGAGTCTGGGCGTTCAGTGCCTGTGGCAACGGATCCCACTAAAAACAGCGCCTGGATTTCCTGATTCTCTTGATAGTGTTCAATCATTTTTTCAATGGATTCTTTATGGTGTTTATACATTTTCATATCCTCCTAATGGTCTATCCCCACTTGCATTGCATATCCTTTAACAACGATATTTTGCAAAGGGAGATGGTATTTTGTTTGTAACTACCTTTATTTTTTTCATCCTAGGGCTTGCGATGCTTTTCACTAAAATATTCCCGCTATGGAACAAGCCCGGCCAGATTGAATATAACCTTGAAAAGCTCCGAGTAGCATGGGGTTTTTGGTACTTAGGAAATGGGATTGTGGCAATGTTTATCGCCATCCTCGAACAACAGGGGCGGTTTATTGTTACGACCCTGCTCCTATCTGCTTTCACTTTGACCAACCTCGTAGCAGTCCTTTACGCACAAAACAGCAAGACGTTCAAGCTCCCCAATTAACCCACCTTCATTATACCACAAAACCAGCCGAATTTTTTTTCGGCTGGTTTTGTGGTATAAAAAAAACTCCCAATGGGAGTCTAAGTTCGATATAATGGTGACCCGTACGGGGTTCGAACCCGTGAATGCCTGCGTGAAAGGCAGGTGTGTTAACCGTTTCACCAACGGGCCACGTTGGTTGCGGAGACAGGACTTGAACCTGCGACCTTCGGGTTATGAGCCCGACGAGCTACCGCTGCTCCACTCCGCGATATGAATAAAAAAAGCTCTTTATGGTGGCCTCAGACGGACTTGAACCGCCGACACAAGGATTTTCAGTCCTTTGCTCTACCGACTGAGCTATGAGGCCTAAAATGGCGGTCCAGACGGGGATCGAACCCGCGATCTCCTGCGTGACAGGCAGGCATGTTAACCGCTACACCACTGGACCATTGTATGGTGGGCCTGAGAGGACTCGAACCTCCGACCTCACGCTTATCAGGCGTGCGCTCTAACCAGCTGAGCTACAGGCCCATACATGGCGCCAACAACTATTGCCATCGGCGACTTAATAATAATACCATGGCACCCAAACTATTGCAAGCACTTTTTGCATTTTTCGCCAATTTTTTATTCAGCAGCCCTCCCATCCATTCCTATTAACGCAACCATTCAGCATTCAGCCGAAAAAAGAATAATCCCGAGGCTTGTCGAATAAGATGTAGTAGACTCGTGGGAAAGAAGGTTGGGCTATGAAAAAGGTGTTCAAGGTGTTGCTTGCCCCGTTGTTGGTGGCGCTGCTGTCCGTCGCTGATTATTTCAACCCGTACAGCAAGGATGTTTTGGTGCTGCTTTATGTGGCTTATCCCCTGATTTTCGTCGCCCAGGCGCTTTATTTGAAATCATGCAAGGGCTTTTTGTCCAGTACGGTGCTTGCGCTACTTGCGGTGGACGTGGAATTTGTCGCCCGCCATGGCTTGGGCGGATTTTTGACGGTGTGGGCCGGGCAGGTGGTTTATGCGGCATTGGCAGTTGCATTCTTTCATGCCCGCAAACTGAAAACGGCAATAGGGCTTGCTTTGGGAATTGTGCTGGGGCTTTTCTCCTATTCTTTGGTAGCAACGCTCATTGCCAGGGTCTCTGACACGTCATGGGTGATTAACACAGGGGGCTTGGCAGCCTTTTTAGTGGCGGCAGCCTTCGGGAGCTACATGGAGTACCGGGCCCGCAAGGAAGCCAAACAGGTTGAGAGCGATAACATTCCCACATAGCAAATCCCCCCATTCTCACGAATGGGGGGATTCACGTTATTCCACTGGGTTATCCAAAAAGTAAAGGATTCCCTCGAAGATGGCATAGGCCAGTTCTTCTTGGTAGGCTGTCTGGTTCAGCTTCTTCGCTTCGTCTGGGTTGGATAGGAAGCCGATTTCAACCAAGGCAGTGGGGACAGTTGACTTCCTCAAGATGAGGATGTTGGAGATGGGCTTCGCCTCCCGGTTTTGGGCGATGTTTCTTCCCATGCTTTGCATGATGGCGCCCGCCAACTGCTGGTTTTCCAGCAAGATTGGGTCATAAAATGTCTGGGCACCCTTCCAGTCCGGCTTGGTGGTGGCGTTGGCATGGATGGAAACGGCGATGGTGTTCTCGCTTTCTTGGGTGTTGAAAATCTCGGCCCTGCGGTTCAGGTCGGGATTTTTTCGTTTCTTGGCACCCGCGGGGGCTAAGTCGTAATCCCCGTCACGGGTGAGCACCACGTTAAAGCCCGCCAACCGCAAGTGGGTTTCCACCTTCCGGGTCACTTGGAGCACCACGTCCTTCTCCAAAATCCCGCTGGCAGAAACCGCCCCACCATCGCGCCCCCCATGGCCGGCATCGAGAACCACCGTCAAATCCTGGTACCTTCCCCCAACCAAGCGGGTGGCATTGCTGGCATTATGGATAGGGATGTAGCTTAAAATAATCAGGCCTGCAAAGGCGACTAAAACAATAAATCGTTTCATAGTGACTCTCCTTAGCTATATAGCAGGGACAACGTGAAGCTATCCCAACTAGATTCGGAATTTTCCCATACCCTAACCTATGAACCCCTGCCCCCGATTAGAAGCACTCCCCTAAAAGCAGACAATTTTGGTGATTTTTTGGTCAAGCTGCTAATGCAAATCCCATTTTTGGAAGGTACCTGATAATGCCGCTTCCAATTAGCGAAGGTTCCTAGCAGAATTTCCAAAATCATGGTATAATTTGAATTAAAATACTAAGGAGGAAACCCAATGAACCGACGTTTTGCAGCGTACCGCCAGAAAGTGGTAAAGAACTGTTCACAGGTGATTTTTGGCAAGGAGGAGAAGATTTTATTGCTCCTGATTTGCTTTGTTTGTTCGGGGCATGTGCTCCTTGAAGATGTGCCGGGGACGGGGAAGACCATGCTCCTGCGGGCATTTGCCAAGACCATTGGCGGGGACTTCAAGCGGGTGCAGTTCACCCCAGACCTCTTGCCGTCCGACCTGACGGGCATCCATTTTTACAACCAAAAAACCGGGGAATTTGAATTTCGGGCGGGTCCCCTTTTTACCAACGTCGTCTTGGCCGATGAAATCAACCGGGCCACCCCCCGTACCCAGTCCAGCCTCCTTGAAGCCATGGAGGAATTTCAGGTGACGGTGGACGGAAAGACCTTCCCACTGGAAAACCCGTTCATGGTCATGGCGACCCAAAACCCGTTGGAATCTTATGGGACCTTCCCGTTGCCCGACGCTCAGCTGGACCGGTTTTTCATGCGACTCTCCCTTGGCTATATGACCCGGGAGCAGGAAATGGAAGTGCTGGCACGGGTGTCCACCATCAACTTGGTTGAAACGTTAAGCCAGGTGGTCACCGCTGAGGAAACCCAGTATGTGCGGACTGCTTATACGGAAGTATTTGTCCAAGAAGATGTGGCCCATTACATCATGGACATTGTGGAAGCCACCCGAAATTCGAGCCGGATTGCGACAGGGCTTTCCACCCGTGGGGCCATGGCCCTGTATAAAGCCTCCCAAGCCTGTGCCGCCCTTAATGGACGGGATTATGTGTTGCCCGAGGACGTGCAGTTTGTGGCACCCCATGTACTGGCCCACCGCCTGAATATTCAAGGAAGTTTCAAGCAAGGGGATGGGGTAGCAGCCGTTTCCGAAATCATAAATCTTGCCGCCGTGCCATTGGAAAACCTATGATTTTATTCCTGATTGTCCTTATTGTGGTGGTGGCCGCCTATCAAAACTGGGCGCGGAAAAATGCCCTAAGTGGCGTGGCGTTCCAGTCCAAATGTACCCAAAATTTAGTGGAGGCGGGCGAGGAATTCCAGCTCGTCAGCACCCTTTCCAACCACTCCCGCCGGATTATCCCTTTTTTGCGGGTGGAGGAAACTTTCCCGAAAGGTACCGTGCTTACCTATGGAAAAGGTCAGCAGCGGACGGATTTAGCAGGGACGGTGAAACATCATT
Organism: Turicibacter sp.; assembly: GCA_009787345.1. Classification (GTDB taxonomy): domain Bacteria; phylum Bacillota_I; class Bacilli_A; order MOL361; family Turicibacteraceae; genus WRGF01. The sequence goes on along the minus strand of WRGF01000213.1, from coordinate 14,795 downwards.
ATTCCACGTATTTAATGCCAAAAAGTCAGCTAACCCGAAAGATTACCCTGTCCATCCCGAAACGGGGGCTTTATTACTTTCGGGGTGCCCAGATTTCGGGTGGAGATTTTTTGGGGCTTTGGGAGGAGCGGGGAAATTTTACCGCCTTTGAGGAAGTCGCCGTCTATCCGAAAGCCATCCCCATCCCCCATTTGGAGGACGCTTTTGGCGGTTTTTTAGGGGAAGTGTCCGTCCGCCGTTTTATGATGGAGGACCCGGTGTTGACCGTGGGCATCCGCGATTATACCGGGCGGGAACCCCTGAACCAGATTTCTTGGAAGCATAGCGCCCGCCGTGGCGAGCTTCAGGTGAAGCAGTTCGATTATACGGTGGAGCCCATGGTGTCCATCCTCCTTGATGTCAGCACCAACTCCAGCGATAATAACCTTTTGGAAAAATGCTACTCCCTAACCCGGTCCATTTGCCAACAGTTGGAACAAAAGGGGATAGCCTATGACCTCATAACGAACACAGTGCCTGATAGCCAGCTTTCCAAAAACGGGGAGTATTTAGCACAAGGCCTGGGGAAAAGCCATTTCAAAAAAGTGCTGGAACTTCTGGGGAAAGCCTCTTATTACAGTGGCGATACTTTCGAGGAAACGGTTCAAAGGTTGGTCAAAAAACAGGCACGGAGCCGCTCTGCCATCATCGTCACGCCCCAAAGGGATGAGTCAAAATCCCATGTTGTAAGGCAGGAACTGGTGGGCGGGAGCCTGATTATTTTATACGGGGAGGACTGCCATGATATTCCCATCGAGCCTGAAACGGATTTGTGATGTTTGCTTTTATATGACCTTCGCCAGCTTCATCGGGCTGCTATTTGGGGGCGATAACCTGATGGTTGCCCTTCCTTTTTTCGCCGCAGCCATTACTCTATCAGTTTGGCGGCTGTCGCGGATTCCCCTCCTGTTGATTCCCCTCGTTTTTTTCATCATCCCCGCCAGCTTGCCCAACTTAGCCGTGCTGGCTCCCATCATCGCCTATTTGGTGGTTGCCCTCCCAAAATCAAGGGAACACATCGGTCAATTCGACTACACGGACATTTTCTCCCTGTTCATCAAGGTGTTCTTCGGCTTTTTGGTGGTCGCCCTGACATTGCGACAAATGCCCATCTTTGAAGACACCACCCTCCCCTTCGGGATTATGTTCTTAGGTGCCTCCATCGTCCTCATGCGAATGTCCCGCCACGACGAAGAAGTCATCAGCCGGCCACGCTTCAAATGGCTGAACATCCTTTCTCTTTTAACCATTCTTGGGGTTGGAGGGATGCTGAGCCATCCCCTTTTTTTAAACGTTATCTGGGGGACTCTCGTTTTTGTGTATGGGCAACTTTTCGTTCCCATCATTGGGTTCATTATCTTTGTACTCCTTCAGGCCCTCAACTGGATTTTCTCCCTAATAGGGCTTTCCCGTCCGGAGTTTCCTGAAATCGACTTTGGGGGTGGAGAGGTTGAACCCGGTTATGGCGAACTTCCCCCACTGACAGACCCTCCTGAAATCGGGGCCTTGGGCGTGATAGGTTACATCATCTTAATCCTTGCAGTGGCGGGAATCCTCGTGGTCATTTTCAAACGATTGGCTAAAAAGCATGAAATTCAAGAAAATCAATCCGGCGTTGAAGAAACCCGCACCCACCTGGCGGATCGCCCGAAAAAGCCCCGCCATCACCGTTCCCAAAACCAGGTCCGGGACTGCTACCGCAAGTTCTTGCACCATTGCACCAAAAATGAGTTGCAACTCCAGTCCTACATGACCAGCGAATCCATCGAAGAAGAGGCTTTGAAGGCATTTCACTGCGAGAAATCCAGGGAGCTTCGGGCGCTGTACATCGAAACCCGCTATGGGGGAAGGGCGGTCACGAAGGAGGACGGCAAGTTGGCAAAGCAACTCCTTCGGGAGATAATTAAAAAGGGCAGTACCTGAAAGATGACTTTCAGGCACTGCCCTTTTTTAGCGGGAAATTAATCAATAGATTCTACTACCATAACTTCTGAGCCTTCCTCATAATACTCCAGCAAATCTGAAACATTGTCTACTGACACAAGGCTCGCGGTGCTTACTCCGCTGTCAATAGTAAAAAACGACACTGCTAACAACGGAAGCAACAGCACAGCGATTCCCCCGGTCACAGTTCCTACGATGGCGAATACTTTATCATTCTTTTCCAACGTCCCTGACCTCAATGCGATAATCCCCAAAACCACAGCGACGATTCCCGGGATGATTCCGATAATGGGCACGAATACGGCAACCACACCTACGATGAATGCTGCCAGTGCCAACGGATTTTTCTTCGTTTCCATGCAACCCCTCCTTCGTTAGTTAGTGAATGATATTCCCTATTATACATTAAATCATCTGACAGTTTTTCAGGAATTGTGCTCAATGCACATAGTTTTTGGTAACCAGGCTTTTTGGATGCCGGTCAAATTAACGAAGAAGCCAAGTAGCATTCAACCTAAAAATGTGCTAAAATGGTTATAAATGAGAGGGAGGTCGTTAAAATGAGCCAGCCAGTGGAAAATCAGAGAAAAAGCGAGCTGTTGAATGGGGTTGTAGCAATGGCTCCCCGTCCGTCTTTCAACCACAATGTGGTATCTGGAAATTTATATAATACGTTCTTCAATTATTTGAGGCATAATACTTGCTCCGTGTTTGGGGATGGCATGGAAGTATTTTTAACCGAAAAAGACAAGGTAGTCCCTGACATGACAGTGGTGTGCAATCCGAGCCTATTTAGGAAAAATGGGATTCACGGTGCCCCGAATTTGATTGTGGAAGTTTTGTCCCCAGGCACCACTAAGAGTGACCGGGGATATAAGATGGGGCTTTATGCCCAATGCGGTGTCGGCGAATATTGGATTGTAGAGCCCATTGCCCAAGTATTGGAAATTTACTTGCTGGAAAACGGGCATTACACTCTTGCCGATACTTATACCCATTATTCCGAGGACGACATTGAGGATATGACTGACCAAGAACGGCAGGAACTCGTCGTCGAAGCGTTTAGCACGCCTTTGTTTCCCGATTTAAAAATCCCCCTCGCCGATGTGTTTGCCAAAACCTTACGCACCTATTATTGAGGGCGGGCCTTATCCCTAGTCAACATATTAAAAGTCATTGAAATCCAGCAATAGCAAGGTTTCAATGACTTTTAACGTTTGTATGAACCGGAGTTGGAGAAAAGCCATTCCTTCAGTCAACACTTTCCAATTGAATAAAGGTCATTATTCCCCTTCGTAAGAGGAAACTTCTAATGTCCGATTTAACTCCTCAGGCGAAGCATTTGGAATCATTCGATGATTCCTCTCGCTGATGAACATTACCAAAACAAACACTACGCTGTATAGAAATCCAGCACCAATAGAACCTAGGGTTACAACCTTTTCCGCTTTGGAAGTGCTTCCTTTCCCTAATGCAATCAGCCCTAGCAACACTGCCCATGCCCCCAATACGACACTCATTACCCCATTGGGTAGGAAACCAGCAAGTATTCCCGCTAGAAAAGCCGCATAAGCCCAGGGATTGATTTGATTTTTTATCCTCATTTCATCCCCCCCATCATTTCCCTATACACCTCATACCCCCGCTCCACATCATCCAAATGGTGGGAATCGGAGCCGTAGATTTTTTTGACTTTGGGTTTGAAATGGTTCAGGATTTCTTTCGGGGGATAAGGTTCCTGGCAGTAGTCCTTGAACAAGCCTGCCATGTTCATGTCCATGGCGAGGTTTTGCCTTTCCATTTCCGTGAAAATCTTTTGGTACCAGTCCATGGAAGTTTGGGAGAAGCCGGTATCTTCATGTGGGAAGGCATTCTTGAACTTCCTTGCAAGGCTGACATGGCCAATCCGCTTGGGCTTATGGGGACCTAGGTCCGCCATGATGGAGCCGTATACCCTTTCAAGGTAGGCTTCTTGGACCGCTTGGAAGTTGCCATAAAAATCAAGCAACCCATCCTTATAGTCCCCTGGGCTTTCGTCGATGACCCGAAGGCCCTCATTGCCGGGAAGAAAATGTACCGATAAGATTCCATCGTCCATTTGCCCTCCGTACTCGTTCAAAAAATCGGTGGTCCAAGCATTAAATTCCGGCAAATAGTCATACTCCATCCCAATCAGCAGCTCAATCTGGGAAGCGTATTTCTTTTTCAGCCCGTGCATGGTTTTCAGGTAACGTTCCACCGCGCCCGGCTCCATCCCTGCCGTTTCAAGCGCCCACTTGGGGCCGCCTGCTTTTTCGTAAAACCCTTTTGGCATGGGGGCGTGCTCCGTAATGGAATACTTCGTGAATCCCCGACTAATCGCCCGCTGGATCAACTGCTCCACATCCTCAACCGCCCCATGCAAGCAAAACTGCGTATGGCTATGCCCATCCCATTTCTCACTCATCTTTTGGCCTCCCTGAAATTATTTTAGTTCCATTATAACATAAAAAAGCTGGCTTGGGAATTCCCGAGCCAGCCTTTTGCTTTTTACTTATCCGCCCTTTAACAGATTTCCAAAAGGCGCTTTCCTTTTTGGCTATCCCTAGCCTTTCAATAGCTTGCGGATGTCCTTGAAACTAGCTTTTTCGCTATAATGCATGACCCCGCCGGTGTAGATTTTCGTCGCCAGCTTTCCAATCAATAGGATGGAAATTAGCAGAAGCACCAAAGTAATCCCTACTTCTGTGTAGCCTGCCGTCCCATCTGCGAAGCGGCTGAAAGTAATGAATGGTGAGAATAAGGGGATGTAGGTAGCGATGGACCCGAAAATCCCGTCAGTCAGCCCCCACATCATGGCGAAGAATGGAATCATCAGGGAAATGGTGATAGGGGCCGCGACGCTTTGGTAATCCTCCACCTTTGTGCACAGGGCACCCGCCATGGCGAAGAACATCCCATAAACGAGGTAGCCTAAAATAAAGTACGCGACTGCCAGCACCCAAATCATAGGGTCTACACTGGCAAAGTCCACCGCCCCGCCGAAGAAGGCAAGCTGCTCCATATCCGCCCAGCCCAAGACGCTGGCTGCCAAGTAACCGACATATAACATGAGGGAAGTCACCATGACAGAGGCCAGGTTGGACAGGATTTTCGCATACATTATGGTGGTGGGCCTTACTTTGGAAATCATGACTTCCATGACCCTTGAAGCCTTTTCGTTCATGACCGACGTGCCAATCATGGTCCCCGAAGTTGCAACGACCATATAAAGCGCCATTCCAACGACCCAAGAGATAGCAAAATTCAGGAAAAATTCTTCCATGTTTTCAAAGGTTTCATGGGTGACCGCCACGGGGCTCAACAGGCTTTGCAGGAGTTCGGGGCTAATGTCCTCTTGCTCCATCACCCGTGCCAAATACTGATGGGAAAGTTCCTGGGTCACGATAAATTCCGCCGTGGAATGGCTCCCCCGCTCTGACAGGGTTTTGAGGGTGGGGATCTCCTCCCCTTCAATGACGAACACCGTATCCACCTCGCCGGATTCCAGTGACTGCCTTGCCTCTTCAAGACCTAGGGCTTCAAACCCGATGTCAGGGCTCACGCTGTTTAGGGTGTTTAAATCCACCACGAAGGCTCCGGAATCCTGGACGACCGCCATGAGGTATTGCTCCCCTTCCTGTTGGGAAAACCAATGGGTAGCCCCGAAGAAGCCGAGGGAGATGACGAATAGCACCAATCCTGATATAAGTGCCTTTTTGCCTGTAATGCTCTCCTTGAAATGAAACCAAAATACCAGTCCGAATTTTCTCATGTTATCCTACCCTCTCGATAAAGATTTCTTCCAATGTGGGTTGCAAGAGCTTAAATTCCGGCACCCGGATACCCGCTTTCGCCAGCCCATTAAGGACATTCAAACCAACCGAATCATCAGCAACTTTCACCAAGACGTTTTGCTTGTCTATGCTAAAATCAATCCCCTGTTGTTTGAAATGTTCAGTGACAGGCGCACTTGCACCTAGGATTAAATTGCGGGTCTGGTAGCTATCTTTAATCGCCTGAAGGCTTCCTGACACCATGGCATTCCCTTGTTTTAAAAGGGTGACTTCCTCCACGAAAGCCTCCACCATGTCCATGCGGTGACTGGACATGATGACTGTTTTTCCTTTGGCGATTTCCTCTTCGATGATGATAGCAAAGACTTGGGAGTTCACAGGGTCTAGCCCACTGAAAGGCTCGTCCAAAATAACCAGTTCCGGGTCATGGAGGAGGGTGGCAATCAACTGGATTTTTTGCTGGTTCCCTTTGGATAAATCCGCCACCAACTTGGTTTTGTACTCTGGGATTTCAAGGCGATTCAGCCAATAGTCGATAGCCGTCCCTACTTCCTTGGTGCCCATTCCTTCCAATTTGCCAAAGTAAGTGAGCATATCCCCCACCTTGCTCTTGGTATAAAGCCCCCGTTCTTCAGGCAAGTAGCCAATGCGGACGTTCGCCTGCTCGATGGGAACCCCGTTCCAAGTAATCTCCCCACCACTGGGCTTTACCAGCCCCAAAATCATTTTTATTGTGGTGGATTTTCCCGCACCATTTCGCCCAAGGAGCCCAAACACCTGCCCCTTGCCCACCTCAAATGATAGCTGGTTCACTGCCATTTGGGATTCAAACTGCTTGCTTAACTGTTGGATGCTTAACATAGGTTTCCCCTCTTTCTTGGTGGATTCAACCATCCCTTAGGACGGTTGACGTTGGTTAATTTTCTTCGACCAAATGCCAATTCGATGCACGGATTTGGGCTGGGTCACTTTCTAAAATGATGCCGTCAAACTCAATGACGATAACGTCTCCCACTTGGATAGAAAGTTCAGGCAAGTGTTGGGTATTAAAGGTTATCCGCTCCGCATTTTGCCCTGCCGTTTCAACCATTACCCATCCATCATGGACTTCTAAAATAGTTGCCTGTAAGCCTTCCAGAGTCAGCTCGTGTCCTGGACCGGGATTATAATTAATATGAGTGATGAAATATCCCAAATATGCTAAAATTGCCAGGGCTATTACCACGATGAAGCCTTTATGTTTTTTCATAGTGAACCTCCTTCTACCTTGTAATGCTGAACTTGTTAAGAAAACCCAAACAAACCGTCAAAGAAAGCCGCAATTCTGGTGATTATACTTGTACCCATAATGAATAATGCGACACATGCAATGAATAGTTTCCAATTGCCTTTCCATAAAGCAGTGGGTTTGATATGGAAGATTCGCCCCAAAATCACTCCCACAAACGTAATAGGAATCATCCCAATAAGCGTTCCCCAGTGAACAGGCCCGCTATTAAGCCCTGTTGCCACCCCGAAAACTAGTCCCATTATGAGAAGGTCCCAGCCTGATGGCTTTTCCTTAGGCGTTTGGGTTTCTTCATGGCTTTCTTCCACACTCAGCCACTTTCTTATTTTCACTTTCATCGTAATCCCTCCACTCCACCTTCAGATTTTTTGCTCCCTCTAGTCATTGTTTGAAACGTTCGCTAGTAAATCTTTCATCATTACGTTTAAATCCTCGATGTTTTGGTTGTCGAAGATGGTGTCCCTGTGGGAATGGATACGGTCGAAGTAATAACCAAAAATGGGGGCTTTCTTTTTACTGGCTACCCCTAAGCTATTTTTAAAGATAATCTGGTCGGAGGCATAAATGTTCGTGCTGGCATTGACGATGTTTAGTCTTGGGTACTGGTTTTTGTTTTCTATGAAGTAGCGCCCAAGAGCAGATTCCCGAAAGGATTTTTTTGCAACGAATACGAGATGTTCACCGTTTGCCACGCAGTCGAAATTAATCAATGGTGTATTTTTCACCTTATAGTTTTTCTTGAAAGCTTGGGAGCCTACTAATCCCTTTTCCTCTTCATCGAAGAAAACAAAGCATATTTCCGCCCGCTCGCCTGGCTTTAAATCTTCAAGGAGAGCCAAAAGAACAGACACTCCCGACGTATTGTCGTTGGCATTGTTTTTATTGGGAACCTTATCTACGAAATGAAGCAGGGACAGGCTATAACCGAAGAACATCACTGCCTGAACCAGAGCAATAATCATAGGGTCAATGTTCAGGAGGCCAATCCCCCATACCAAAATCAGTAAGGGAAAGTACATGATGGCAACTAGATAAAGCTGTGATAGTGCAAACCCAAGCGGGTTGAGCCCTGCAATGATAGGAATGAATAAATTGGCGGGAGTATCGTAGTGGGCAGTCAAATATAGGCTGGCTTCACGGGGATTTCCCACGATTAAGTTGGTTCCGTCCTGGCTATAATCATCTTTTTTAATTTCGTATCCATGCTTGGTTGCATGATTTTCCAACCACTGGATAAATGCTTGCTTTTGCTTTTTTGTCTTGCGGATTTGATAGGAACCTAGAAGTTCCTGAATGCTCTCTCTCATGATTTTCCCCCTTTTTATCGACGATTTATCAATTTAAGCAGAACTTGCGTTCTTGATGCCTTAGGTAGAAGAATTTGTAGGTGTTATATGCGACTGGAATCCACCAAGCCAGTACCCAAAGGATGTTTCGAATGCCGAAATCGCCCCTCATAAGTTGCGTTAATTCTACGGTGCTGCTAAGGATTGCCAATACCGTGTAATAATAGAAGAATTTCAATGATTTTTTCTTTCGGAATCCATAAATTTCGGCTTTGGTGGTTTTGTCTGTATAAATGGGCGGAGTGCCATCAATGGCACTGAAAATACATAATGACTTGTTGAAAAGTTCCCATGGGGCTTCGGTACGGACCACCAGTTTCCATCCTCCCGCTTCAAATAACCTAAGGTATTCAGCATAATTCTCCCGCTTATCGGTAAAATAATCAACCGCATACACTAAGTTTTGGGGCTCGCCTTTGACCAATTTATAGGGGTGGTAGGGCATGCCCGTTGCCTGTAAAATCCATCCTTCACGGGCCCAATCGGCGAACTTTTCCAGCTCTTTTTCATCGTTGTGAATCCAATCCCCTAGCGGGAGTTTTTTTTCTGTTTTCATGTTCGAACCTCCTTTCGTTTTTTTTGCTAACTTAAGCCGATTAATAATACGATAACCACTACCAACGCTACCGATAGTCCGATGACCCAGTTGAGGGCTGGCTTCAATGTGCGGATGAATGAGTTTGATTTCCATGGTGATTCCCCAAAAAGTTTATAGAATGGCAATGGCGAGCATACCAGTCAATACAGCAATAATCAGGTAAATGGCTATCCAAAATAGTTTCGTTTTTAGGAAGGCGGTGTTGGATTTTTTTGCCCGAAGGTGCATGATGGTGCAACCTACCAGCAACATGGCGCCTGCGCCGATGAAACCTCCACCGACTCCTGATAAGAGCACCCTGATTTCGTGGTCGATTCCCCGTTCCCGGATGATGGGAATTAGGATAAAGAAAAAGATACCAAGAATAACCAGGGCGATTCCGGAAGTTAGGAGTGTTTTTCCCTGATAGTGGTAATTTTCCGCCAAGGTTGTGGAGTCGCTGTAAAGTGGGGGCGTTCCCTTGGGCGCCTTGAAAATGGTGTAGGTGCCCGCACTTCCACTTCCTAAGGTACAGGCTTTTTTCCATCCTGACATTTCAAACAATTCAAGGTATTCAGCATATTCCCCCTTCGTCCCGCGGTAGCAGTCCAAGCTGTAGGCGAGTTGTTCGGGAGCCCCTTTTTCCAGTTTGTAGGCAAAGCCGCCCCAGGTGAATCCTGTTAAATGCCAGCCATTTTCGGCTTCTTGGGCCAGTTTTTCCATATCCTCGTGGCTGCTCCAGGCGAAGCCGTTGTTTTTGAGGGTTTTGGTAGCTTTTTTCATATGGTTACCTCCAAAGGGTGAAATATTGGACAAGGCCCATGATGGCAAGGGGGAGGAGGGTTGATAAAATATTGAACCATTTTAATTGCAGTATGCCGTCGGCTTTTCCCTCTTGCTTTTGTTTCATCGCCCATGCCTGAAGGGAGAAGGTAAGGCCAAGGATGAGGAGGATGGAGATGTAGCTTGCCATCATACCTGGAGGTGTTGCCATAAATGAGAAACGATTGTCCAAAAGTTCGATAATCAGCCCCAATGTGCTGAAACCTATTAATAAGCGGCTCCCCATTTTCAATGTCTTTAGCTGTTTATTTAAATGAGTATTTTGGGATTCTTTATCTACGTGAAGGGGCAAGGTACCCATAGGTGCTTTAAAGATGGTGACTATAAAACTTGGGTAGATGCTTTTTCGTTTCCGGAGTTTTCCTAAGGAGCACACCTTTTCCCAACCCGCTTGATCATAAAACTCCAAATATTCCTGATATTCTTCTGGGCTTCCCTCAAAAATGTCCCGGCTGAATATCACTTCTTCGGCTGCACATTTCCGATACTTCCCGTAGAAATACCCTATGCAAACCGATTCCAATAGCCAGCCGTTTTTAGCATGTTCCGCCCATTGTTCAAGCAGTTTGTTTTCATCAGTTGAAATTATATCGTACCAGATACGTTTGGTCGTTTTCATGGCTTCACTCCTTCCAATGCTTCAATACCGTGCCGAACCATTTTTTCCCGCCGCTTGACTTCATGAACCAACAGTTCCCTGCCTTTATCCGTGATAAGGTAGATTTTTTTTCGGTCCACTTCACTATGGGGTGTGATGAGTTCTGCTTTAAGCAACTTTTTGATAATGGTATAAAGGGTCGCTGGACCCATGACGAAATCGCCGCCGCTTAGTTCTTCGATGTATTTCATAATCAGGTACCCATGACGGGGAACCAGCAACGCAATGAGGATGTAATAAAAGGAATCCGTCAACTGCTCGGTTTCAATCGCTTCGTTTCTTGCCATCTTGTCCCTCCTTGAAGAGATTTAATTAGGTATATCCATAGGTGATACATCTGTTATGACTATATCTTAACATGATATAGTTGTGGTGTCAACCAGGATTTGGAAAAAATTAAAGGGGTGCCGCACATAGTGAAAATGGAGGTTTAACGTTTTTGCGTCAAACCTCCATTTTCACTATGTGCAATAAATCTGAGCCACTATGTGGCAACTGGTCTTGTTGGAAAAATAATATAAGCCTTTAAAAACTCTGCTATCATGTATCCATTTGATTTTTAATCGGTTGCAAAAGGCAGTTTTTCCTTCTGCAACACTGCCTTTCTTTATTTCACAAAACTTCGTTTATGCAAGCGATGGGAGGCGATGTTTTTCTCAGCATCTTCCTTGTCCCAGATTTGAAGTTCCCATGGGAAATAGAAATTGCTCTGGCTTTTAAAGTAAATATGAATCCCCCGGTAGCCCTCTGCCTCCCGAAAGTACCAGTTCTTCAGCCCATACTGTTCTTCCCACTTATCCAAGTTATCCAAGAGGTTTCGTATCAATCCCCCATCCAAAATAATCCGGCAACCAAAAATATCGTTTAGCCACTTGTTGACGGGATATTTTTCCTCGCGGTTCTTGAATTTTTCAATTTTATATGCCAGGGATTCAGCAGTTTTAACCCGGTAGTAATACTTCACGTCATCCAAATCCGTTTTGTATAAATAATCGTTGATGCTCTCATGAAGATGGAGCCGATAGCGAAAAATGGCTGCTTCGGGGATATGAGAAATCGTCTGTTTCAACTTGATTTTCTCCCCGCCATGGATTTCAAAATATTCACGGGAAAACCATTCATGCACCCGATTGATTTCCTTAATTAAACGTTCAACCTGTTCTAGCGTGTACCCCATATGAGTCCCTCCTCGTTTGTTCTATTATAAGCCTAAATCGAAGTCCTGGCAAGCCACCTTCGGATAAAGGGACTGAAATTTTACTCCCCTTACCTTGCCCTTTTATTGGCCTTTATCCGCTGTTTCCAATGGTGCTCGGCGGCAGCTTTATAGAAGAACCTGGGGATGCCGAGGGAGAGGTATTGGTTCTCCCGGCTTTCGCCCATAAACATGGTTTCCGATAAATGGTTCAAGGCCTGCCCCAGTGATTTTTTTGGCCCTTTTCCGAGGGGGATGGCTGCCATTTGGGCAAGCGCCCCGCCACCGCCAAAACCGATGCCCATTCCCCATTTCAACTGGGCTTTTTCGCTCCAGATTTCCAGGGTTTCCAATGCCAACTTCGTTTGATGCCCTTCGTAAAACCCGCAGTTTGCCACGCCATAAACGGTGATACCGTGGTCTTTCAATCCCGCTTCTTCCAGTTGGCATAGGCAGGATAGCAGGTGGGAGGGGAGTCCGTCCACATACAAGGGGAACACGAACACCCAAATGGCGCATTCCTTCAGCGCTTCCACTTCCGAGGGCTTCAAGAAGGAGCGGTATATTTTAAATTCTACGGATTTTATGCTAGGGGGCAATGTGTTTTTAATATCCGCAACTAGGGTACCGCTTGCGCTTCCACGAAGTTTGGGGCTGGCGTTGATGAGGGCTGCTTTCATAAGAGCACCTCCACTTCTTCGAAGGATTTGAGGAACCGGACATCCAGTACCTGCCCATGAAAATTCAGGGCGAAGGCTTTAAAGGACTTGGCTGCCAGTTTTACTTCCCTTTCCGAAAGCCCTTCCCCATAAAAGTAGGCCCGCATTTTCATGGAATGGTCGTACCGCTTCTGATGGTGCATTTCCCCGTTGATGATTTTAAAGAAAGGGGAAATGTAGGGGATGGACCTATCCAGCACTTTTTTCACGAAGGGGCTGAAGCCACCGTAAGTGCATTTGCTTACAATAACCAGTTCGTCGCAAGTGGACAGGGTGGCCCCGAAGTCATGGTAGCTGTCTTTCAACACGCATTCCCCCTGGGTTTTCACCCAGCAACCGAAGCAGCCAACACAATGCGCCCCTTTTCCAAGATGGGGGGCTTTTAGCATATCTCCCGCCAAAGTTTTCGTAGTTTCATTGTCCGATATGATGAGCCTCCTGGCCGTCCCCTCCTAGTAAGTGAAGCGTTTCCTCGCACCACTCGATTTGCATTTGGTAGTATTTGCGCCCGTATGAAAGGGTCGTCTTGATGTAGAAATAGTCGGGATTTTCCTTAGGAACTTCCCGCTCCGCCTGCTGTAACCCCTCCAGTGCTTTTTGGCAAATGTGCTGAAACCGCCCCAGCATTTGAATCGTCGCTTGCACAGGGACCCGTTTGGAAAAGAACATCCGCATTAAGAGGCCCACCCGGATTTCCAGAGCTTGGCTGACATCGTATTCCAAAAGCCACCGCTCCAGTTCCTGTTGACCGCCTTCGGTAATCTTGAAAACCTTTTTATTGGGTTTTCCAGTTTGCACCACCATTTCAGAAGCCACCCAACCCGTCTTCTCCATCGTGGTCAAATCCCGGTAGACCTGGCTGATCTTCGCACTCCAAAAATGCCCGATGGACTGGCTGAACAGCTTCTCCAAATCATAACCGCTCATGTCCCCATAAGTCAAAAACCCTAACAAACCATGCTTCAATGACATTCTACCGCCTCCTTGATAACAAGTTTATTATACCACAAGTTAGTAAAAGGAAGCAATCAGTTTCGAAAAAAAGAGAAGTCCGGCAGACTTATGTTTTATTTTAACCTTATGTTGAAAAAAACTTTTCTGCGTGCATTCAACATGGTAAAATAGGGGTACGTATGCGAGGGGGTGGCAATTTTGCTAAGCAGTTTGGATGTAGTTGATATGTTAACAGACTTAGATAAGCGGTGTGCCGAGGAAAATGTAAAAGCAGACCTATTACTACTAGGTGGAGCAGGTTTAATGATTGCCTTAGAACTAGAAGGGCATGGATTTAGACCCACGGTGGAATTGGATTTTCACATCATTGAAACCACTGACAAATCTTCTTTGGCAAGGGCCTTCGAAGGATTCGACATAGATACGTTAGCGGATATTGTCGACTTCCCCCCCATTGAAGATTTGGAAAATGATGCGTTATTTGAAATAGACAACAACTTCCGAGCCATACGGATTTCTGTACCTTCCATAGAAATGCTTGCCATCTCCAAAATGTTTTCCAAACGAGAGAAAGATCTAAGGGACTTGGAAACCAGCGAACTACTTTCGCTGTGCGATGCCGAAAAATTAACCGCTTTGATTGAAGAATACAAAAGCTATTTGACCAACCCAGAAGATGGAAATTTAAATGTCAATAATCTAAAGGACGTGAAACGATGGGAATGCTAAAAGATCCTACCGAACAAGTGACTCATGATGAATTCACCGCCTATTTGACGGAAACGCTAGATTATTTTATGGGTGGAAGCAACCCCTATCGGGTGGAAACTGCTCAAATAGCACTTAAAATTTCGCAACAAATCCAAAACCCCGCCTATTTTTCCAATAAAAAAGATGCTTATGAATGTGCAAAGAGGTTTGTAGCAAATAATAGTGAGGAACGGATTAAGGATGTGGGTGAACTGCTTTATCATTCATACATTCGATTATTCCGTGAAAAAAACCTCTCTGACGAATACAGGGAAAATCGTTTGAAAAACCGAAAAAACAATACCCTCAATATCAAATATGTGCCAAAAGGAAGCGAGCGTCCCCGTTTTTTTTGAATGTTTCTACAGTAATCAGTTTTAGTATCCGAGAAATCCTTTAATCCTTGAATATTTGGGTTAAATGCTTTTTACCCAATCAACAAAAGAGGCTAACCCCACTCTTTTCAGGGTTAGCCTCTTTTATTATATCCCTTCCCGCCAAACTGGCATGCTCATGCACCGTGGGCCGCCCCGCCCGCGGACCAGTTCGGAGCCGGGGACTTCGATGACCTTGATGCCATTTTCCCTTAGCATGTCGTTGGACAGGTAGTTGCGGTCATAAGTCATCACCACCCCGGGCGCGACGGCGAGGGTGTTGGAGCCGTCAT
>WRGF01000212.1 GCA_009787345.1 Turicibacter sp. | reverse complement strand
TATTGTTAGTAGCTGATGAAACGCAGAGGCTTGCAGTGGAATTAACCCTGGCTTATTTTCTGCTTCAACAAAATAAGCTAAATGACGGGTACCTTCAATTGATTCAAACTAAGAAATCTTTGGCATCACTTCACGAACCCGCTTTACTGGCAGAATGTCTTTCTTATGAATTTTTACTATTCAGCCGACTTAACCTCCACTCCAATGCTTTAGATACCTTGGACACATTAGAAATAATTGCCACAAAAAATAATTTGTCTATGCGCCTAGCGATGGCTTTTCAAAATAAAGGGAGAATATATTCTCAGTTACAGGAATACGAGAAGGCAATTGAATACCATAAAAAAGGACTCGAACTAGTAAAAGGCTCCATTCGATACGGCCCACTCCTTATTTCGCTGATTAGTTGCCATCTCCAGCTTAAAAATTTGGTTGAAGCTAGGGCTTACCTGGCATTCACAAATGAGCATCCTTTCTCCGAAAAAGAAGAAGTGGCACTAATCAATTTAAGAGCACAATTAGCTTTATATCTGGGTGATTTCCACCTCCATCAAAAATACTTGGATACCGCAATCGAATACTATTCAACAAATAATCACCAACGGGACTTAGCTTATATTTATGGTTATCTCGCTGATTATCATACAGAGAAAGAGGACTATAAAATGGCAACCTTTTTCTATAAAAAAGAACGGGAGTTGAAGTTATGAAGCAAAACAAACTGTTTGCGTTACGAATTTTTTCAAGTGTATTTATCATGGTACTCATCGTAGGGATTAACCCTTTAAGTGATGATGACTGGGTAAGACCACGGGTCATCGAAACTCCTACTAACACCGAGATTTTACTAACTGATTGATATGACGAAAAAAGCCGTTGCAACATTGGAATGACTTCCAACACTGTAACGGCTTTTTTCAATATTTCAAGATTTTTTTGTCACAGGCAGCCAATAGCGGGAACGGTTTTCTCCCGCTCTTGGCTGCCTTTTAATCAGGCTAAAACTGGGTTTTCGTCCTGACATTGCGTTTCAACGCTGGGTACTGGTTCTTCAAATTCCCAAGCCCGGGCGCCTTGGAGGCTTCTAGGTTCAGCTCCAAATGGGAATCGAAAACGATTTTGTCCTTGAAGGGGAGCAAGACGGTTTTGATGACAGCTATTTTGTTGTTCAGCAAGGTTTTCAGCGGGTCTGCTAAGCCGACTACCCCATATAGGGCAAGTTGGCGGTTGGGTTCGCCACTGACAAAGATGGTGTGCTCATCACGGTATTCCATGACCAAGTAGTTGTTGGGCTTGTAGTGCTTTCGCCAACTTAAAAGGATGGCTTTTTCTTCCTCGTCAAACCACTCGTTATCTTCTTTCACGATGTCCTCGATCCAAGTTGGGTTTTTCCATAGCGCATTGCGGATGGCCGTCCCCGTTTCAGGATTGGTATATTCCCCATCAACCAATTCCGGCTTGGCAAAACCCTCGATGATTTGGTGCTTTTCATTTACCCGCCACAGCAGGGTCAGCCAGATTTTATAAAATTGGTTCACTTCGGTTTTTGATAAGTTCATGCTCGTCCCTCTTTTCCATTTGTTACCCCTATTATCTCAAAAAACGACCATAAAAGCAAGCGTTTTCTCAAAGGCGCCCTCGCCATCAAAATTAAAGAAGCCGATTAATCCCAAAGTTTTTCTGGGTTATCCGGCTTCTTTTTTCCCCCGTGCGGAGGTGAGGTTGTTTTCCTCAAATTGGAACTGCTGCAAATACGTGACTAAATCTTTTATGTTTTGGTTCAATGCTGCCCCATGCTCTTCCTCGGAATGACCGAATAGAAGGTAGTCGCTGAATTGATGGTCAAAGGGATTTGGGATGGGTGCTTTTTCCATCTGGGGCGGGGCTTCTATAACAGCTTTTCTTTTGCGGAAGAAGCCCCTTGGTTTTGGGGATTCTTCTTCAACAGGCTCCCCATCATTTTCTGGGAGGCTTTCAGCCGGTGTTTCCAGTACCTTGGTGGCAGGAGCATTCTTTTCCCCCAGATACCAAATCAAGTAGTCGGTGATAATTTCCAGCAGGCGACTGAGATTTCTGGAAACGCTTGAAATCATTCCCAGGTCGATTTCGCTGTCCTCGATGATGTAAATGCCGGTGTCGCCTTCGGCTGTGGTCTGGAGGTTATAGCAAACTCCTTCAAAAAGTTCGCCATAAGAGAGGTTCGGGGCAACCACCCCAAGATAACCGTGGGTTTGGGGCATGGTGGACTTGAACAATTCGCCCAAAAGCACCACGAACAGGGAGCGGAGTTCATCCTTCATGCCGGGAAATTCCAGGCGCAGGATTTCTTTGTGGAGGTAAACCCTATCAGGCACCCGCCCATCTGCTGCGGGCAACCCGGCTTCCGAAACTTCTGCCAATGGCACTTCTGGTTCGGAGCCCAACTGGACAAACAGACTCGAAGCCATGTCGCCCAAGTCCTTCAGCTGATAGTAGCCCTTCGTCCTGACCTTGACCTCAGATGCGGTGGCGATGGAAATCTTCAGGTCACCCAACGTCCGTTGCTGGCTATCGGCCAATTCCCCGACGAAATACTCCCTCGCCTGACGGTAATAAAGCCGCTGGTTGATGTACTCGCTGCTTCGTTTCAACATCACATTCAAGTCCCGGTTCACCTGGTCCACCTGATAATATTTCCCGGAATACGTGATGAACTGGGTCGGCAGCATCTGCTGGTACACCTGGTTATAAAGCATGGAGCCAACGTAATCCACCCCATGGGCCATGTCCTCCACAATCAAATACGACAGGGAGAATTTTTTCGTGAAGGGCTGCTTGATTTCTCCCTGTTGGCTAGGAAGGGGCATTACAATGTACCCTATTTTTTCATAGCGGTGCTGTTTCAGATTGATTTCATCCAAGTATTCCCGCTGAAATTCCAGGGTGTCGTTAGCAGGGAGGTAATCCCTTGCAAGGGCATAAAGCGTTTCGATGGCATCATGGGATTCCCCGCCAAGGGCTTCCAAATCCTGCTTGATGTTGGACTCCCTCACCTTCCCGGCGGACAGTTGCATCATCAGCTTGAACAACAGGTTCCTTCGGGAATACACAAAGTCGTTGATCAGCGTCGGGATGGCCTTTTTGTCGCCATAAAATACCTGGCTGTTTTTCAGCATGTAATCCCGCATGAGGTAATTGCCGCTGATGACGTTAAGGCTGCACAGGTTTTGGGCGCGGGTACTGAAAAGCCCCACTAGGTCGAACATATTATTGAACTCGTCCTCGATGACCAGCACCCGGTTTTCCTCGCAGGCCAGGTCCCAAAGGGCGGTGTCCGGCTGCAACTGGTTTTCCACCAGGAACTGGGATTGGGGCTTTCCGGCATACTTGGCGATGTTTTTATAATACTGCCCGGCAATCCATTTCATGTCCACCACCGGGAAATTCTTGTCGCTGACCCAGTCCACCTTCCCCAAGCTGAATTTCTGGGCCATGGAGAAAACAGCGGTCCCGCTTCCCAAATACCGGGAAATATGGGGCAAAATCTGTTGGTGCATGTCCTTGGCATTCCCATCAAAAATATGGATGAAGGTTTTGGGCTCGGTGGTTTGCTGAAGGGCGCTCACTTCTTGCAGGCGCACAGCCATGGTGTGGCTTAAATTATCCAACAGCCCATCCACCGGGCGGTCCATGGCAAGGACGGTTTTTTTGGGGGAGCAGTATCCGGCGATAATATTAAGTGGCACCTGGTTTGTGGTCACTTGGCGGGACGGTTCCACCATGAGGATAAATTCCACCTTGGACAAAAACTCCCGTTGCCTGGAAACCAGGTTGAAATCATGGATGTCATTGGCCCGTAAAATCCCGATGTGGGGCTTTCGCTCCTGGTTCTCCTCCAAAAACCCCGTTTCAAAATACTGGTCGGTCCCCATGATTTTCCACACCAATTCCCGAAGCCATTCATTGAGGGCCTCGTCTTGGGAAGCCCGCCCGCCGATAACCAACACGTTCTTGGAATCCAAAAGTTGCTTGGTCAGGGGCAACAGGAGGTAAGGGCTCAAATCCCGAAAGAACGGGTTCAAGACGAGGGTGCTCTGCCCGCCATAGATTTTGCGGCTCATTTTGGCATACCCCAAGTCAAACTCCCCCAGCTGGCTGAAATAATTGGCCAAAATCGGCTCGCTTTCCCTTAACCCCTGCAAAAATACTTCAACGTCTTTGGATTCATGCTCCCCCGTCCCCTCCATTTGAATGGCTTCATGGAAGGTGTACTCCTTAAATTTATCGGATAGCCCTTCATGAAATTTTTCAAAATCAAGGATGGCTTCAGCATCGTTTTTCACCCCATCATCCACAGGCACGGTGTCACCGCTTAAAAAGCCATAAACTTCCCCGATGGACAGGACGGCGATAAAGGAAAACATGTGGAAGCGGATGAAATCCATGTTGTCAAAGGCGATGGTGTAGGCAATGAGCACCCCGAAGGCAATGGTCAACAGGCGGTACGGTTTGACCAACCAGTAGATGGCATTTTCAAGGCCGCCCAAATTGCCATAAGGGAGCGGGTCCAGAAGGATATTCCCGAACTCGCCAAAGGGTTCCTTCAAGTAATAGTTCCAAATACCCGGCTCATCAGCATTTTCCCAAGGCTCGTAAAAACGGTCTAAAATAAAGTTTTTGTAGCCTGCGGGATAGCTCCCTTGATGGGATTTGCCGAAGATGACCGTCAGCAAGAATAAAAACAGGGAAGCGAGCAGGCTCAGACCGGTAAATAAGTAGGGATTGCCAGCAGTTGCCGGGATGTTTCGGAACATATTAAGCAGGGGGAAAACCAATAATCCCGCCATTAAAAGGGAGGTAAAGGTGAAGGCAAGGAAGCCTTTGATGGGATTTTTCGGGCGCAGGTAGACCAGCTTCATGCCGATGAACAATAAATAGGGCGCGAATGCCAAAAAGATGGTCAGGTAAAAGTTCAGGTCATGACCGGGCGGCAAGTCCAAAAGCTGTTGGGCATTTTCCATTAGGGCAGTGAAGATACGGCTGTACAGGGCAGAAAACCCAAAAATGAACAAAAAGGTGGGGTGGAGGAAGCGGTGCTGTTTGTAGCGCTGGCTTTTTTCATGGTTCAACGACCAAATGGCCATCACCGACAGGCAAAACAAGATGAAGATGACAAGGAAAATCATCAGTTGGCGTTGTATGGATTGCTCTTGCACGGCTACGGCCCCTCCTTCTCTATTTCCATCCCAATAATCCCGTCATAAGGAATCGTCCAAGCCATCGCCTGGTTGGGCATGTGGATTTTTGTGACCCCATTGGGCTTGAAATAAAAGACCCCATCGGACTGCTCTGACGCGTCCGGGTCAAAATAAATGGCATTATCATAGGCCGCATGGGTGGCAAGCTCCAGATTCATTTCCCGTCCCAAGTCCCGAAGCTGTTCGTTAAAAGCATCCAATTTCGCTACATACTGCCTCAAGTTAAAATCCTCCAGCTTTGCAATGTTGTGGGAGGACTGCCGGTACTGGACCAAATGCTGATAATGCTGGTAATTGAGGACCTGCTCCAACCTTTCCTTGATTTGACTGGTTTCAGAGGAAACCCTGGCGTAAATCGCCGATATATCCCCATTATAGCCATTCACCAAGCGCCGGGTCATTTTCCGGTGATAAAGTGCCACCGCCAGCAGGGAGAAAATACAAGTCCCCACCACTGTTAATAGTCCCAAAACCATGTCGCCTGCGTGTTCCGTGTGCAGGAAGATAATCAAAAAGGAAATCAGCACCGTTGCCATTATAAAACCGGTCAAATAGTGGTGATGGGTGGAAAACGTCCTTTTGGACATCTGGGACTTGATGGCATCCTTTTTCCCAACCAGTTCTTGGGTAAAGCTGTTGTCATACAAGTAGCGGATGGCGATTTCCCCCAACAGGCTTTCCTTAAGGGAATCCATTCCTTCCTGTAAATCCACTGCCTGGGCTTCGTCTAGGAGCGTTTCTGATTTCAACAGTTCTTCCTTCCGTTGCCGGGTGATTTTAGCCATGTTGGCAATTTTTCGCCGGGGTTCTTTCAGTTGGTGTTTCAGTTCCTTGATGGAATGCTCCACCTGGCCTTCCAGCACCCTTACATCTAAGGCTGGGATTTCCTTGGCCCAGCCATATTGCTGCACATCGACCCGGCTCAGTTTTTGGTCCAACCGGTCATAAGAAATGGTCACCCGCTCCCATGGGATCCGTTCTTCCCCATATTCATCAGACACGAGTTGGGGACGCTTCAAAAATTGCCTGGCCTGGGCTGCCACCCCTTGGTTGATGGATAGCTTGTCAGCAAACATTTCTTGCAGTTGTTTTGGGTCCAACTGGCATTTGAACCGGTAAAGGGCATCGGTGGAAAACAAACTGGGATTGAAATCGTTGCTGGCCAATGTCAACAGGCTCATCCAAAACTGGAACATTTGTGAACCCTCGTTAAGAGCATTCAAACGGTGCAAATCAAAAACAAGGAAACGGCATTTTCGCGGATAATGGTTGCTCCCCACAAAAGTTGGTTTGAGGGGACTTGCGACCGTATCAGGGACTTCTGGTAAAACCAGGCCGTTCCCTGCTCCCGCCACCCTTAATTTGACCAAGTAGATTTCCGCTGGCTTATTGGCTAAGGCATCGTATTTATTAATCAATTCCCTGAGCCCGCCAACAGATTCCAATTGCCTTTTTTCATAGCTTTTTTGGATGGGCACCCCGACTTCCAGGGCCTCCGCCCGAAAAACCGGGTCGCTTTCATCGCCGATGACCCGCACGCCTTCACGGTCCACATAATAGTAATACTCCTCGAAGTCATAAGTGTTCTTCGCGGGGAAACCGCCTAAATAATGGGTCATGCGGATGAAAGGCTCTGGGCTTTCGCTGCTTGGGGAAAAGGGTTCCCCTTTCGCAAAATCAAAGGGGTTATCCCCTTCAACTTTTTGGGCAACAGCTGGCAAGGCTTCCGTGGCAAAGACAAATGCCCGCCAGGGACCTTTCCCATTGACTTGGTCCATGAGCCCCGGAAACATCCCATCAGGGTTTTCCGATGTTTCATCCACCCGGCAAATGCTGATGCCTTTTGCAAAAGGGGCAAACAGGAAGGCATTTGCGTCATACAATTTTTGTGCTTCAATGTTTAACAATAAAACGGTGTGCATGGCTACCCCCTGTTTGTTTAAGTGATGTTACTTCCGACGCTCCAATGCCGTATGTTTCAGGTCGGTCAATTGGGCGTGGACATGTTTTCGCATGGTTTCGGCGACGCTTCCCTGGACTTCCTTCAGTTTTTCAACAATGGTGTGAAGGACGGTATCCAAATAGCTGTCCACCCATGGTTCTTGCAAGTGGTCCAAATAATACTTTTGGATGTTTTGCTCGAAAATCCAGAATTGGCCGGACAAAAACTCGGCATAAACCTGGTCCACATACTCCGCAGGTTCGCTTTCCTCCACCACCCGGTAAGTTTCTTCCAAAATGGCATTTAGGATTTCAATGCCCTCCTCGGGCTCCACCAAGTTGCGCCCGGAAACCCGGTAAAACATGGGGATGTCAAAGATGGAATTGACAACCGCCCCATTTTCTTGGTAAAGATACGGCTGGGCTTTATAAACCACATCCAGTTCCGATAAGCGGAAGGCGGCAATCCCTTTAAACAATGGTGTTTGCTTGAAGGCAAAGTCCTTATCCGCAAATTTGGCGCGGCTGAAATCGTCCTCCACAGCGTCCATGGTGTTGCTGATCAGGTCCTGGTTCAGCTGGAACGCATCGAACACCTCGTAAAAATGGTCGCAAGGGGTGTTGTTGGAAACTTTCAGTTCCACCGGGCGGCTGCCGGAATAACGGTAAATGTTCATGCCATCGTTCAGCGGGATGAACTCGATTTTTTTCTCCATCAACCCACGGAATACCGCTTTATAAAGCCGTGTCTGGGCTTTGGCTTGTGCTGTTTCATCAATGTCCGGCATCCGGTTCATCAAATGCCACTCCCTGTGGATATGCGGGGTAATAATCGGTTTGTTGCCTTTTCCGGGCTTCAGCTGATGGACCAGTTCCCAGTAAGCACGGCTATAAGCACCGTCCTGATGTTCGCTGGTGGTGGTTTTCACTGCCGGGGCAAACTTTGATAAAGAACTTGCCTTGATGGAATAAAGCGCCTGGTAAAACAGGATGGTGTGCTCGTCCACTTCTGACTCCGTCGGCACCGCCCCGTAATCGTTGAGCTCCTGGTTGATGAAGGCCGTTCGCTGAGGGTCGTTGCTTTTTTCCAATGCAATATTGTAGGTGCAGGCCACGATGGGCTGGGTGGATTCAAACCTCGGCAATTCCAAAAACGGCTTGGCCAACTCCTTTGCCCCATCGATGATGGTTTTAGCATATAAAAACTGCTGATCTTGGCTCCGTTCGTTTTCCGTGAGCTCCACTTCTTTTTTCAAGGCGTCGATGATGTCCATTTTTACTTTGGAACCATGCTGCTGCATCACTTGCTTTTTAAAGTAGCCTAAGATGCCCCGATCGAATAATCGGTCGAAGAAGTCCTCATTCCGCTCTTTTTCATTGAGGAGGGCATACTCCCGCACCTGGCCATAGATTTCTGTGACCAGTTCCGTGTCCAGCTCGAAATGAGAACCCATATATGGTGTGTCCTCATAGATTTTCTCGATACACTTTTGGTTGGCGCACACATAATGGGTGGCTGCCCCTTTGACATTGTTGTAGCGGGTCTTGATGTCATAGGACTGATAATCCAGCTTTTGCACATCATTCTCAAAACGGGTAAAGAAGTTTTCGAAGGAACTTGCGATTTTATCCAAATAATCAATGGCTTCCAGAATGACCGGTAGCATGACCAGTTTTTGGGCAAGGTCATCTGTCCAGTACAAATATTTCTGGCGGTAGGATTCCTTTAGTTCCTCCAGTTTTTGGCGGTTTTTGCGCCCGAAAAACCCTTTATGCTTGAACGTGTCGCTTCGTAGCAAATCCGGGCTTGCGTCCAAATCGCCGCTTCTTCTCACATCCACAAAGTCTTGGAACAAGGCCGTCCGCTGCCTATCAAGGGTTTGGGTCAGGCTGTCGATTTCGGTTTGCAGCTGTTGGCACTTTCCATCCAGGAGTTCCTTTGTTTTATAAATCATGTAGCGGATGCTATTGGGATGCATGAACTTGCCATCGGTCGTCCGCAAATACGTTTCAAAATGCTGGGGTTGACGTTCCACCAATAGCCCGTTATGGTCGGAATTAAACAGCGAATAAGCTTTGCTTTTCCCTGATTCCTCGGCCCGGATTTTCATTTTCTTGTAATTTTGCTCCAGGCGTTCAAACATGTCGGCATAGTCACTGCCTTCTGATTCGCTACTTAGGTTTTCAAGTTCCATGCGAAGCTTATCGGTGCCGCTGATGTCATCAGCCGTGTGGCGGGAAACGAATTGCTGCAAGGCCATCAAATAGTCCTGGTCTTTCGTCCCGATTTTTTCCCCTTGGTCGTCCCGCTTATCCATCTGCCCGGAAACGAACCCGGCGAAGTGGATGCCCGAGGCTTTTTGGCTCTCGACGGAATCAATGTAGGCTTTCCCCCGGTCCATGTCCTTGATGTAATGCCCTTTGGAACGAAGCTCGGCATTGGCCTTTCGTTTTTCCATGATTTCATGGTCAAAGCGCAGCCACTGGCTGGAGATGTTTTCCTGTGCCCATTTCAGGGCAATAAAGTCCCGCACATCTTCCCATGGGTACTTTAAGACGGCGGAGCCTGCTGCCGCATAACGGTTGCGCCCGCCCTGTTTGGCAATTTCCCGGATGGTATTATCCTCGGATGAGTTGGAACGCTTATTCATCGGCCCGATGCTTTGGGCATAAATGCAGTTGGCGGCATGTTCCTTGTACTGGTTAAAAGAGGACATGGTTTTTCCGTCGATGTTGATGGAATCAAATAAGAAGCAATAATCATAAGGCATCTCATTGACTTCCTCATAATCATTGGAGTTTGATTTCGGGAACTTCAGCCGCACGCTTTCTTCATACTTGGAAGCCAAAGACCCGTCCCCTTTCATGAGGAACGCATCCAGCTCACGAAGAGTCGCATAGGCATTCACCCGCAAATTGTCCCGCTCCGCTTTGCCCTTGATGACATCGAAGAATACTTCCGGCAAAATAAAGAACCCCCGGGTAATGCTGCTAAGTTGGGGAAACCTGGATTTCAAATATTTTTTAATGTACATGGCGGTAGGCAGGATAATCCCCGACCCGGTCCCACCTGCCAATGAAGAAACGATGACGACCCGAAGGGCCTGCTGCTTGCCGGAACTTTCAAGCTTGAACAACTCGTCCACGGCTTTATGCAAAGGCTCCATCCCATCGTTTCGAAGGACTGCATCGAATGCCAACCTTGAAATGGCACGGACTTGCCCGGCACCTTCTGTGAGGGTTTTTCGGTTTAAAATCTGGTTGACCGGGAACCATTCGTCAAGGGCACTGCGGTCTAAAGAAAGGTACTCCCCCACCGTTGAATTGGCTGAGGTCTGGATGGTCTGGATTTTTGGGTTGCGGTTTTTGATGTCGGAAAGTTCGTTCACATCCGTATCCAAGACGCAAATGGAAACTTTTTGTTTTTGCCCTTCGTTAAGCAAGGCGCTGACCCGGTTTAAAATATCGGACCCTGTCCCGCCGAGACCGACTAATAAGGTTGGTGCTACTGACATAATGGCTCACTCCTCTAAAGTGTATTGATGTAAATCCGTTCTTTCACCGTATCTGTGTATTTGATCTGGTCATTTTTGCTGACGTAGAATTTTTTGTCTTTATCGTTTAACTGGCACATCTGCCCGTTGACTTCCCAACGTGTGTTGTCCCGGCAAAAGGTTTTCCCATTTTTGACCCATAACCGGTTGGTTCCTGTCGCTACCAATTGGAACGTATTCCCACCCGGCCATGGCCGATAAGCCGCCGTTTGCGGGGCAAAAGCATTTAGCATGTTTTTCCACTTATGGGGGGTGTAGGTGGATTTGATTTGGATTTTATCCGACCCATAAAGGTTGGTGGAGAAACTGGACTGGGACGGCTTTATTTTGGGCAAGCGCTTTTGGCGCAGCTTGGCAATCAACCAAATCAGGACTAAAATCCCTAGTAGTGCCAGCAACCAGTTGTTTTGCAGCCAGTGCCAAAAATGCTCCCAAAACGTCAGGGTATCTTGGATGTGGAACGTTTCCGCCATCGTCCCAAAGCGGGCTTCCCCCTCCTGATTGGTCAACAGGGCGGTGACTTCATAAGGGATGTCATCGGTGGCAGTCCTGAAAATATTCCCATGAAAGGCGGATGCCGTAATTTCAGCAATCCCCACTTCAGCGGTTTTTTCAATATCCAGCTGGATATCCTTAGGGCTGGAAACGGTCAAGGCAGTCAGGTTATCCCAGTTTTCCCGTGTCAGCGCCGTGCCATCCTGATTGGTGATGGCGACTTGAAAGGACTGCCCCTGCGCAAGGTCCCGCACATCAAATGCCGGGTTGCCCAGTGGCTGGATGGTCAGCGCCCCTTCAAAAATCTGAAAGCCTTCGCTATCGGTTGGCAGGCTGACCGTCTTTTCAAACCGGTCCAAATAAGCCTGCCGGATTTGCACCTGCAAAAGCCCTGAGGGGATGTTTACCCGGCTGCCATTTTCCACCATCTCCTTCGACCAGCCCGCCGTCCAGAAGGTGCTTTCCAACAGTTCGGGTTCTTCACGGTCGTTGCCCAAAAGGGGCGAACGGATAAAGTTGCCCTCCGAATCCATAGGCCCAAATTCCACTTGGTACTCCCCGGCAATTAGCGGAGTCGGGCTCATGGAATTAAAGATTTCCCCCGTAGCCAGATGGGTCAGCTGGAGGCCAATCTCAAAAGCCGGTTCAAAATAAAAACTGACTTCGCTAGCATTTTCTATATCCAAAATCACTTGACCTGCATTAATCCCTGTAAATTCGGCGATTGCCCCTGCCAGTTGATTGTCCGTCCGAATATCATTTACGCCTGGGCTATTGGCGAGATGGCGCGCGGCTTCCTCGGGGCGGGGTGTCGGCAAATTTGTCGTCACCCCAGGCCTCATGGTAATCCCATTATTTTCAAGGCTGTTGATGCGCACCCCTTCCCCTTGGGCAAAAACAATCAACCGGTCGATGGCGACGCTTCCTGTATCAAAGGAGTTGTTTTGGGAATGCCCACTGGGAAGCTCTAGCCTTCCAAAGATGTGGTTACCAAGCGTCACAATCTGGTCTAAAATTTCATTTCCGCCATCGGGTACCCAAAATCCCCCTTCAATGTCCGGGGCATCGTCGCCAATCCCGAGGAAAATCGTCCGTTGGTTCTCAGGCGCCGCCTCGTTGATGGCATCCACTTCGGATTGGGCAATGTCCCCTGCGTCAAACTGCCCATCTGATATTATCAGCAAATAAAGTTCGTCGGCTTCCTCTTCCCTTAAATCCGTCGCTGCCGCCCGCAACGCATAAACCGGCGTCCCGCCGCTATGGGGAATATGGTTTCGCACCGTTTCCACCCGTTGCTGGGAAGGGTCGGCCCCACTGATATGGATGCGTTCCTGATTCCCATTTTGCCCCCATTCGTTCAAATAGTAAATATTCAGCTCATCATGTTCACCAAGCATCCCCGCCAATGTCATCAGCGCATAACGTGCCTGCGCCCACCTGGTCAGAGCGTTCCCATCAGTGGATGGCATTAGCACGCCGCCTCCCATCACCATGGACCAGGAATCATCCATCACCACATGGATTGCCCGGGAAATATCGGGAGCGGCAGTCCCCTGTGCCTGAATGTTCCCCACTTTCCCTCCATAAACCACCAAAGCAAGCATTCCAATCCCAAGCATCAGCAAAATGCGTTTTATCTTAAACATAGGTTTCCCCACTTTCTACGCTTTTTCAACAATTCTCCTTCAATTTTACCATCATCAGTAGTGAAAATATAGGCTTTTCGAAACTTTCACCCCGCCAGACGGAAAAATCAGCCTTAAGCCGTAAGGATTTTGTGGATTTCTGCTACTACTATTCCCTATTTTGAACGGGAAACTCCAAGGTTCAGTTGGAATCACGGGAAAAAGCCAAAAAACCCAGGTTCAGCTCGAGGCTACCTGGGGTTTTCGGTTATCGTTCCTTCTTCCTTGCAGTGGTCATGTTGTTATTGGAAAATTGGAACTTTTGCAAATACTGGATAAGTTCCTCGATTGATTGGTGCAATTCTTTCCCATACACCTCATCCGAGGAGCCAAATAACAAGAAGTCATTGAACTTTTTCAAGGCTTCGTTGAACTCCTCATCGGACGGCCCCTCTTGCTGGGATTTTTCCACAGTTTCATCCAACGTTTCTGCTTCCAATCCTTCCAGATTTTCCGCTTCTTCCAACTTAGGTGCACGCTTTTTAAACTTAGGAATCCAGCTTTTTTTAGGTTTTTCCCCTAACACTTCAGTTTCTTCCGTTTCTTGTGCGTCTGTATCTTTAGTTTTCTTCTTCTTGCTCGGCTTTTCCTTCTTCGGCTTCAAAGCCTTTTTAGCCGCACGCTTTTCACGGGATTTAGCCCACCAGCCTTTTCTGACAGGTTCCTCCCCATCAGCCACTGGCAATTTTTCATCTGCTGGATTTTCATCCTGTGGTTCATCCCCGGTCGTGGATTCGGATGGTTCCACCCCTTCGGAAACTGCTTCGGCATCCCCTTCAGACACTTCTTCGGCTTCGATTACAGATTCTAAGGTTACGACGGGTTCTGCATCGGATTCCAATACTTCCAATGCTTCAATTCCTGTTTCGCCATCGGTTTCTGGTGACCCTTCAATTTCTGGTTCAACACTTGCGACAGCTTCCATAGATTCAAAAGCTTCCCCATTTGGTTCTGATGAACTCTCGATTTCGGGTTCAGCTTCTCCAACAACTTCGAAATCATTTTCAACATCGGCTTCCGGCGCCTCATCAACTTTGGGCTCAACTTCATCATCGGATTCCTGTGACCCTTCAGCTTCGGGTTCGGCTTCTCCATCAACTTCCAGTGATTCAGTGGGTTCTTCATCGGGTTCTGCTTCGCCATCGGATTCTGGAACCCCCTCAACCTCGGGCTTGGCTTCACCGCCATCTTCCAGTGATTCCACGGATTCTCCGTCGGGTTCCCTGCTGCCTTCCGGCAACTCCTCCATGCCCTCAGCAGTTTCCGTTGGTTCCTCGGTTTCGAATTCCTCTTCCACAGTGGATTCGGGCGATTCCTCAATGCCATCAGCCATTTCGTCCGGTTCGTTGGCTTCGCTTGGTTCTTCCCCAGTGGTTCCCGTAGATTCTCCCATGTCTGCTTCGACTTCTTCCACCTTAGCATCTTCCAACAGTTTCGAAGCCTCGGCTTTTGCCAATAGTTTCAATGCAACAGGTTCTTCTTTTGGAATTTCTGCTGCTTCCACTGGTTCCTCGGAAATGGCTTCCTCAACTTTTTCTTCGTTTTGGGAAGTTGTCTGGACACCCTGCTCTTCCCGGTACCAAATGAGGTAATCCGTGATGATCTCCAGGAATCGGCTGATGTTGCGGGCAGTACTTGAGATGATGCCAAGGTCGATTTCGCTGTCTTCGATGATGTAGACGCCCTCATCATCGGGCTGAAAGACCGAATCGACTTTATATAGGGCACCTTCTAAGGGTTTGGGCACCTTAGCATTCGGGCTTCCCACCCCGATGAAATCGCAGGTCTGGGGCATGGTGGATTGGAATAATTCCCCAAGGAGGAGGGCCAAGAGGCCCCGTTGCTGGTGGGAAAGCCCCTCAAATTCCAGCCTTAAAACATCTTTATGGAGATAGGTCCGTTTCGGGACGCTGTCCAGTTTCACGAACATCCCAGTGGCAAGGTTCCCGTAATCGTTCAGTTGGTAATACCCTTCCGTCTGCACTTCGATTCGGGCGGATTCCACCGTTATTTTCAAATCCCCAAGGGTGCGGTTGCGATGGTCAAATCCGGCCCTTGCCTCTGGGAATTTGAAGCTGCCGACTTCCCAGTTTTTATAATGGGGATTTTTCTTGTCCGCTTCCAACTTGATTTTTGAATCGGAAAACGCCAGGGTGTAGTTTCGTTTTTGGCGGTAAAAGAGCCGTTGGTGGATGTACTCGCTGCTTCGTTTTAGGAGCACGTCAAAGTCCTGGTTGACATAATCCACCTGATAATATTTCCCCGAATAGGTCAAAAACTGGGTCGGGAGCATCATTTGGTAAACCTGGTTATGAAGGTACGACCCCAGGTAGTTTTTCTCCCTTGCCAAGTCCTCCACAATGAGGTTGGAAGCCGAGAATTTGCGGCGGATGGCTTCTTGGACGTCTGAGTCATGTTCCCCCAAGGCGATATAAGACACCTCATCGTAGCAGTTTTTTTGATAATTGACTTCGTCTTTTTTATAACGGGTGAAGTGGATTTGATGGCCAATGTCGAGATACCTCCTTGAGAGTACCCCTAACAGTTTGACAATGTCCTCCCCTTCACGGTGGATGGCTAAAAACTCGTCACTGATTTCAAGTTCCCTCAATGGGCCTACTAGCAACCTGACCATGATTTTGATGAATAAGTTGCGTGGGGAATATTCAAAGTCATTGATAATGGTGGGGACCGCCTTCTTGTCCTTCAAAAAAAGGTCAGGATTTTTTAGCATATAGTCCCGCATCATGTAGTTGCTGCTAAAGATGTTCAGGCTGCAAATCTCGGTCGCCCGGGAACGGTAAAGCTCGCGGATATCGAACATGTTGTTGAACTCGTCCTCCACCACCAAGACCCGCCGAGGCTTTTTCCTAAGCTTCCATAAGGACGGGTCCATGGTCAGCTCTTTTTCCACCAAATACTGGGTGTGAGGAAGCCCGGCAACATCGGCGATGCTTTGGTAATACTGGCCGGCAATCCATTTCATGTCCACAATGGGGAATTTCTTGTCCCCAAGCCAAGTGACTTCCCCTAAATGGTGGCGCTGTGCCAAGGAAAACACTTCGGTCCCGCCGCCGAGATAACGGAACACATTTTCCATCACCCGCTGGTGCATGTCCTTTTTGTTGCTGGCATTGTAAACGACGGTATAGGTCAGGGGATTGGTATTTTGTTGAAGGGCGCTGACCTCCTTCATACGCACGTTTAAGGTGTGGCTCAGGTTGTCCAACAGCCCATCCACAGGCCGGTCCATGGCGACCACTACCCGCTCATCCGAACAATAATTGGCGATGATGTTTAAGGACAGCTGGTTCATGGTAATCTGCCTCGATGGCTCCACCAAAATAATCAGCCCCACTTTTTTCAAGAACTCCCGCTGCCCGGCAATCAGCTTGAAATGGTTCACCTGGTTGGCCCGGAGGATTCCGATATTCGGGGGAGCTGCGGTATTGCCCTCCCCTAAGTAATCCGTGGTGAAATACTGGTCCGTCCCCATCATCTTCCAAATGGTTGAACGCATCCAGTTTTTCAGTTCCTCATCTTGGGATGCCCGCCCGCCAATGACCAACACATTATGGTTGTCCATCAACTGCTTGAGCAGCGGCACTACCAAATAGTCCGTCAAATCCATAAAGAACGGGTTGAGGACAAGGGTGCTTTCCCCATCAAAAACTTTGCGGGTCATCTGGGCATATCCCAAATCCAGGTCTGGCATCTGCTTGAAAAAATTCCCCAAAATCTGGTCTTGAAGCTTATGGCTGTCCTTCAGTTCCTGGGCAAAAGTTTCATATTCCGGGTAAAACTCATGAGCCGCCTTTTGGGAAAACTTCTCGTCCGGCAAGCCTTTAAGGTTGATATTCTCCTCATCAGGCTGCGGCACCCGGGCATCCATCCCGTCAATCCGGCGGGCATGAAACATATACCGGTCAAAATGCTGCTTCAAATCCCGATAAAACGCCTCAAAATCTTTCTCAACCGAGTCTGGGATTTCTGCTATTTTTTCCCCAGTTTTGGAATCGCCGCTTAAAAAGCCATATATTTCCCCTACGAGGATGATGGCAACGAAAGCAAACATCAAGAAACGTATGTTGCCCATATCCACAAATGCAACCTGCCACGCCAATAACCCGCCGAATAGGATGATCATCAACCGGTAAGGCTTCGATAGCCAATAAACCATCCGAAGTATTATCCCCATCTTGGACTTGTTCAAATAAGGCAAAGGCTCAAGGAGGAAATTCTTGATTTCCCCGTATTGCTCCCGGATGGCATAGTCCAAATAACCAGGGCTTTTCTGGCATTCTTCCCCTTGGTAAAAGGTATCCAGAAGGAAGCTTTTGTAGCCGACAGGGTAGCGTCCCTCCGGTCCTTTTTTAATCCACTTGGATAGGATGAGACAGATGAGCCCATGAAGGAGGGCAATGGTTGCGACAATGGCGGCAGCCGCCCCGAACACCCTTAGGACGACTTCACCGATGGACAAGAAGGTATATAGGTACGGGTTGGCAGGTGGGTTTGTCCCCGTGACAGCCTGCCGATAAACCGGGCCATACAAGGCACCTACTGCAAGGGTTGTGATTAGAAACAATACACCGAGCCAAGTCCTAATAGGATGCCGTTTCAAAAACGCACTCTTTTGTAGCATGAACACCAAATAGGGAAAGAAGGCAATGAATAGCCCCAATCCCTCGATGAACCCGCCCTCAAAGTCCTGAAGGTTCAGGTATATCCGGGTCAATTCCAATAGCCGTTCGTAGGAAATGCTATAGCCGATGACCATAACCAACAAGAATAAAAAGGTGGGCAGGATAAAGGAATGTTGCCTGTATCTGGTCAGTTTTTCGCGGTTGAGCCCCCAAATGCTAATGGCGGCGAGGCAGAAAAGGGAAAAGAGTACGATGAATACAAGTAGTTGTTGCTGTAGCGTTAATCCTGGCACTATTGCCCCCCCAATCGTAAGTCGTTAAGTTTTTGGATGTCCATGCCTTCGATGCCCTCATAAGGAAGCTTCAGGGAAAATTCCTGGTTTGGCATGGCGACTTCGGTGATTTTATTTGAATTCAGATAAAACAGCGGGCTTTCCTCCACTGGCACCTGTGGGTCGAAATCCATGCATAGCTCGTAAACCGGGTGGTTTTTAATGGGCAGCTGGAGTTCTTTCCCGAGGGTTTCAAGCCGTGCGTTGAACTGTTTCAGCCTTGCCAAATAATGCTTCAGGTTGAAATCCAGTTGCTGGCTCTCCCCGATGGTTTCATCCTTGCCAGTTAGAATGTGATGGTACCGCATATAATTGAAAATATCTTCCATCCGGTCCTCGACCGCCTTGGTTTCGTGGGCGATGTTTTGGTACACTTCTTTAACGTGGAGGTTGTAGTCGTCCACCCGCTGCCGCGCCATCCGCCGGTGAAGGAAAATGACCCCCACCATGGCAAGCCCGGTGACTGCTAAAGTAATGGCGGCTTCTAGCAACGTTTCCTGTGGGTTGTCCCCGTTGAGGAAGATGATGAGAAACGCTAAAATGACGGTGGCAAGGATAGTCCCAATCAGCCCCCATACCGTGGTGGAGAATAACCGGTACCGAAAATCTTCCCTAACTTCATTTTTCGTCTGGGCCAGCTCTTCGGTGAACCCATCATCGTATAAATAATGGATGTGCATCTCGCTGAAAACCTGTTCCTGAAGCTTTGAAAGCTTGGTTTTGACATCTTCTTTTTGAAACCCGTCCAGTTCGAAACGGGTGCCTAAAAATTGGCGGAACCTCATGCGGGTGTCCTTAGCGGTGTCGGCCACCTTGCGCCTAGGCTCCATCAACTGGCGCCTCAGGATTTTAAGGGAGCCTGATACCTGGCTTTCCAATGTGGCAGTGTCCAAAGCAGGTACTTCCTTAGCATAGCTGTACTGTTTCGTGTCGATTTTGGCTTTGGCTTCGTCCATCCGCTTGTAGCCGACGGCCACCTTTTCCTCCTCGATCAGCTCGTCGCCATAAATATCGGCAGACACCTTGGGACGGTTCAGGGTTTCGGTAATCTGCCAGATGAGCGCCTCGTTTTGGGAAAGTTTTTGGCTAAAGAGCGACCCCAGTTTTTCCTTGTTCCACTGGCACTTGAAATTATAAAGTTCGTTGGCTTTGAAGATGCTGGACGTAAATTCGTTGTGGGCCAAGGTGAGGACACTGAGCCAAAACTGGAAAAACTGGGAACTTTGGTTGTATTTCGTGATGCGGTCCAAGTCATAAGCGAGGAACCGGCAGTTGGGCGGGTAATGGTTCGCCGCTGAAAAATCATCCTTCTCAGGCGTGGTGGCAGGCTGCAATTTCCCTGAATGGCTCAAATGCCGGTGTGGCATCCGCAGCTTGATTAGGTAAATTTCCGTGGGCTTGTTCACCAACTCGTCATACTTATCAATCAAATGGCTGGCTTGTTCGATGGCGTCCAGCTGGGTCTGCTCGTATTTGCTCTGTATGAGTGCGCCGTGCCCCAAGGCTTCGTGGCGGATCATCAAGTCCTGTTCGTCGACCCGCACTTCCTCCCCTTGCCGGTTGAGGTAATAATAGTATTTTTCAAATTCGTAAGTATTTTTTGCCGGAAACCCTCCTAAATGGTGGGTTAATCGTATCAGGCTTTCCTTGCTCTCTTCCATGATGGATGTCTGCACGCCTTTAGAAAAGTCAAATGGATTCAGGGTATCTGCCTTGGCGGGGATATCCTTCACATCATCTGCAACAAAGACAAAGGCCCTCCAGGGGCCTTTTCCGTAAATCATATCCTGAAGTCCGGGGAATATCTCATCAAAGCGGTCTTTGCCTTCGTTGATGGGGCATATATCCAAATCTTTTTTAAAAGGGTGAAAGAGGAAGGAGTGGTCCCGATACAAGTCCAAGGCTTCGTTGTTTAGCATCATGACGGTATGCATGGCCTGCCTCCTAGCATATAACTATTTGCGGTGCTCCAATGCCTGTTTCTTATGTTTCTCAATGTAGTCCTCGACATGGAGCCTGAATTTGCGGGCTTCGTTGCCGGGCTTGTCCTTGATGTGTTCCACGATGGTGTGAAGGACGGTATCCAAGTAGCTGTCCATCCACGTTTCTTTCAGATGGCCCAAGTAATAGCCGGCAATGTTGGCTTCAAAGATTTCAAACTGGGACACGATGAACTGGACAAACACCTGGTCGATGTATTCCTCGGTTTCGCTTTCCTCCACCACATGGCGGATTTCAGTTAAAATGGCACTTAGGATGTCGATGCCTTCTTTGGCTTCCACAATGCTGCGCCCGGAAATCCGGTAAAATAATGGGATGTCGAAAATCGAGTTGACCACTTCACCATCTTTTTGGAACAGGTAGTCCTCGGCTTTATACACCTGCACCAATTCGTTGAGCATGAATTTTTCCAGTCGCTTGCATAAAGGCGTTTCCTTGAAGGAGAACTCCTTGTGGCCGACTTTGGTCCGTTCAAAATCGTCATTGACCGATTCCATGGTATTTGCCACCAGTTCCTGATTCAAGCTGAAGGCATCAAACACTTCGTAGAAATGGTCGCAAGGCGTCCCATTGGATACTTTAAGCTCAATGGGATGGCTTCCAGAGTAGCGGTAAACGTTGATGCCATCATTTAATGGCATGAACTCGATTTTGCCCTCAATAAGCCCCCTAAAGACCGCTGTATAAATACCCATCTGGGTTTTCGTCTGGGAGGACTCGTCAATGTCCGGCATCCGGTTCAATAAATGCCAATCCTTATGGATGTGTGGCGTAATAATCGGCTTGGCACTTTTTCCAGGTTTCAACTGATGGATAAGTTCCCAGTAAGCCCGGCTGTATGACCCTTCCATATGCTCGCTGGTCTGGGTTTTAAGGGGAGGGGCGAACTTGGAAAGGGAGCTTGCCTTGATGGAGTATAGCGCCTGATAAAATAAAATCGTGTGCTCATCCACTTCATTTTCCGTAGGGACTGCCCCATAATCATCCAGCTGCCTTCTAATAAATTCGGTTCGGTGCGGGTCATTGCTTTTTTCCAGCGCCTTGTTGTAAGTACAGGCCATAATCGGCTGGACGGTTTCAATCCTTGGCAGTTCAAGGAAAGGCTTTGCCAATAATTTGGATGAATCCAAAAGCTTTTGGGCGTATTTGTACTGGGCTTCCACGTTTCTTTCGCCTTCGGTCAGCTCAACCTCTTTTTTCAGGGCATCAATGATGTCCATCTTGACCTGGCTGCCATATTGGCTCATGACCTGTTCCTTGAAATACCCTAAAATATCCTGGGTGAAAAGGCGGTCGAAGAAATCCATGGTCTTGTCCTTGGCATTGTACATGGCATATTCCCGGACCCGTTGGTAAATTTTTTCGACCAGGTTGTTGTCCAGTTCAAACTGCGATCCCATATATGGCGCTTCGTCCGAAATCTTGCCAATGCATTCAGGGCTTGCGCATACGTAATGGGTGGCAGAGCCTTTGACATTACTGTAACGGTTTTTTAATTCATAAGATAAAAACTCAATCTGTTCCACGTTTTGGCCAAAGCTGGTGAAGAACCGCTCAAAGGAATTGGCGATTTTATCCAGGTAATTGTTGGCTTCCCCATACACTTCGTTAAGGACGATAGCCTTGGACAGCTCCTCTGTCCATTCCAGGTATTTCCCATATTTTTGCTTCAAGTCAGACAGTTTTTCTGCGTTCTTCTTTTTCTTGGTGTTGATTCCACGCACCAAATCAGCGGTCGGCTTTTCGTCCTTGTCATCGCTTTTTGGGTTCACAAATTCAACAAACAGGTTGTGCTTTTGTGCTTTTAAGAAGTCATGATGTTCACGGATTTCTGATTCCAGTTTCTTCTTGGTTTCCAGCAACAACGCCTTCGTCTTATAAACCATAAAACGGATGGTATTGGGGTGCATCATCTTCCCATCCTGTGTCCGCAAGTACGTTTCAAAATTTTGGGTATTTTTAGCATGAAGCAGCGACTGGTTTTCCGAATTGAACAAGGAGTAGGCAATGCTCTTGCCCGCTTCTTGAGAACGGCTTGGCATATCCTTGTAATTGCGTTCCATTTTTTTGAAGAAGTCAGCGTACTCATCCCCATCGGAATCCTCCGTTAAATCCGAGCGCCCGCCTTCAAGTTTTTGGATGCCACTGATGTTGACTTTTTTCAGCAGTTGACCATCCACAAAAGTCCCAAGCCCACGGATATAATCCTGGTCCTGTGTCCCCAAGACTTCCCCTTGGTCATCCTTTTTTCCAATTGGTTGGCAATGAATTTCGCAAAGGGGATATCCGCTGCCTTTTGGCTTTCGATGACCTGGACATACTCGTCGCCCCGGTCCGTATCTTTAATGTAATGACCCGCTGCCCTTAAATCAATATTGGCTTTACGGATGTTGTTGAGTTCATTGTCAAACCGCAGCCACTGGCTGGAAATACACTCTTTTGCCCATTGGTATGCGATGTAGTCCCGAATGTCTTGCCATGGGTATTTTAAGACGGCGGAGCCGGCTGCTGCATAACGGTTTCGCCCACCCTGCTTGGCAATTTCACGGATGGTATTGTCCTCTGAGGAGTTGGAACGCTTATTCATCGGGCCGATGCTTTGGGCATAAATACAGTTCGCCGCATGTTCCTTGTATTGGGGGAAGGAGGACATGGTTTTCCCATCGATGTTGACAGAGTCAAACAAGAAGCAATAATCATAGGGCATTTCGTTGATTTCCTCGTAATGGGTGGAGTTGGACTTAGGAAAGGACAATTTCACATGGTCATGGTATTTTTTCGCCAAAGACCCGTCCCCCTTCATCAAGAAGGCATCCAATTCCCGAAGGGTTGCATAAGCGTTGCAGCGCAGGTTGTCCCGTTCAGCATTTCCTTTGATGACATCGAAGAACACTTCTGGAAGGATGAAAAAGCCACGGGTAATGCAACTTAATTGGGGAAACCTGGATTTTAGGTATTTTTTAATGTAAAGGGCTGTGGGAAGCAAAATCCCTGAACCCGTTCCACCCGCCAATGACGATACGATGACGACGCGAAGCGCCTGCTGCTTGTCTGAGTTGGTTAATTTAAATAACTTGTCAACGGCGTTGTGAAGTTCTTCCATCCCGTCACGTTTAATCACCGCGTCAAAGGCCAGGCGAGAAATCGCCCGTACTTGGCCAGCACCCTCCGTCAAAGCTTTACGGTTTAAGATCTGGTTGACCGGGAACCAGTTGTCAAGGGCATTGCGGTCCAGCGACAGGTACTCCCCCACCGTCGAATTGGCCGACGTCTGGATAATGTTGATGTCCGGGTTCTTTTCCTTGATTTCCGCCAATTCGTTGACATCCGTATCCAAGATGCAAAAGGATACTTTATTTTTTTGCTCCTCATTCAAGAGCGAGCTGACGCGGTTCAAAATATCCGACCCCGTCCCCCCTAAACCTACTAACAACGTTGGCGCTACTGCCATTTGAATCACTCCTTGTTATAATGTATTTGAACGGATTTCCCCGTCCTCTGTCCTGATAATCTTGTCCCCCACCCAGATGAAAAGACTTCCGTCCTTATCGGGTTCTGGAGCCCCTCCCCCAATTTTCCATTCACCTTTTTTCCTGGTAAATTTTTGGTGTTCTTTGATTTTAAGTTTTTTCATCCTTGATGGACTGGTAGCCAATAGTGTCATCCCACCGCCTTCAAAAGGGGTAAAGCTGATTTCTTGGGGGGCGAATGGCCAAAGGATGTTTTTCCATTTGTTTTTAATCTTGATTTTTGATTTA
Source organism: Turicibacter sp. (assembly GCA_009787345.1). Taxonomy (GTDB): domain Bacteria; phylum Bacillota_I; class Bacilli_A; order MOL361; family Turicibacteraceae; genus WRGF01. The sequence continues at coordinate 16,520 of WRGF01000212.1, read as the reverse complement.
ACCGGGCTTTTTTGACCATTTGGCGATTCAATAAACCCATCATTCCTTGCGAATTTTCGTGGCAGCTTCGGTTGCCTTAACTTGGCGATTCCCCATGTGCCGCCGAGGAGGGCGATGGTTGGAATCCACCAATTCCCTTTCAGCCAATGGGTGAGGCGTTCGCCTGCCCCGATGGTGTCGGTGATGGTGAAGTTGTCGTCAAACTCTCCGAAGCGGGCATTTTCCTGCCCTTTGCCGATGACGGCGTTGACGCTGTAAGCAATCTCGCCGGTGTCCGCCCTGAAAATATTCCCGTGGGGGGCAGTGGCGGTGACTTCGACAATCCCTAATTCGGAAGTCTTTTGGGCAGTGAGCCCAATATTTTGAGGGCTGGTGATGATGGGGGTTTCTAAGTTATCCCAATCACTTTGGGACAGGTCCCTGCCATCCTCGTTGCTTATCCTTAACCTGAATGTCTGGGCATCCGCCAAGTCGCGGACATTGAAGGTTGGGCTGTCTATGGGGCTAATCAATAACGAGCCCTCCAGGATGGTAAACCCGACGCTATCCGTTGGCAGGCTGACGACTTTTTCGTACCTATCCAGGAATAATTGCCTGACCTCCACTTGCAAGAGCCCGGCGGGAATGTGGATCTCGCTGCCACTTTCCACCATGGACTGCGTCCAATCGCCTGCCCTAAAAGTACTTTCCAATAACTCTGGTTCCGTAGCATCATTCCCAAGGAGTGGGGAGCGGATGAAATTCCCTGAAGCGTCCACAGGGCCAAATTCAACGAGGTAATCCCCGGCAATGAGCGGATGGTCCTGGATTTGGGAATTGAACACCTCACCCGTTTTGAGATGGGTCAGTTGAAGGCCTACCTCGAAGTCCGGCTCGTAGTAAAAGCTGACTTGGGTGGCATTTTCGATATCCAAGGAAACTTGTCCCGGTTCGATGTTGGTGAACTCGGCAATGGCGCCCGATAATTGGGCATCGGTCAAAATATCAGCCAAGGACGGGTCATTTGCCAAATGGCGGGCAGCTTCCTTAGGCTCGGGTGTGGGCAACACTGTTTTTTGGATCGGGGAAATCAAGGTACCATTATTGGTCAGCCCGTTAATCCGTACCCCCTCGCCCTGGGCAAAGACAATCAAGCGCCCCATCCCCACATCGCCGGTGTCAAACGACTGGTTTTCAATGAAACCTTCCGGCAGTTTGAGGCGGCCAAAAATGAGGTTCCCGATGTGGACGATTTGGTCCAGGATTTCATTCCCATGGTCGCTGGCACTAAACCCGCCTTCAACCTTAGGCGCATCATCCCCAATCCCTAGGAAAATAACCTCTTGGTTTTGTGGGGCGCTCCCGCGAATTTCATCGACCAGCTCCTGGGCCCTTCCCCCATTGTCAAACTTCCCATCGGAAATGATGACCAGGTACAGCCCATCTGCATTGGCTGACTTTAAGTCGCTGGCCGCTGCTTTTAGGGCATCCACAGGTGTGCCGCCGCTAAAGGGAATGTACGAACGGACCGAATCAATCCGCTCCTGCGCCGGTGAAGCCCCTAAAATCGTAATGGGCTGCCGGCTCCTGCTATGGCTCCAATCGTTGAGGTAATAAATATTGAGGGTGTCATTTTCACCTAACATCCCCGCAAGCACCATCAGCGAGTACCGTGCCTGGGCCCAGCGTGTCAAAGGGGTGCCATTGGTTCCCGGCATACTGATTTCCCCGCCAATGACCATCGACCAGGAGTCATCCATTACCACATTGATAATCCGTGATTTTTCATGGGTACTCCCCGGGCTGGCTTCGATAAGGCCCGTCCGAAAAAATAATGCCGCCAGGGCAAATACTGCAAGCAAAAGAGATTTTGTCTTTTTGGACATATGCTTTTCTTCTCCTTTCATAAAAAGTGGAAGCCGCTCGTTCACGTAGGGATGAAAGTTGTGCCAGATAGGGCGTCACAGCTGGGTGGATTTCCCAGAGGTGGCGACCTGGATGGCCAATCTTTCAGCCCGCAGTAGCGGCTAGAACTAGATTCCAGGATGAGGCTTAAAGTCTCCCCACATTTTGCAAATGTGTGATGGCTTTCGACTTTCAAGAAAATCCTATACTGACAGTCTATTCCCACATAATGGAAAAATTCTCATTACAGCCCACAAAACCCCAGGAAAACGCTTCCTAAAAAAAAAAAAAATGATTGACTTTGCCGGATTTACGACAAAATCAATCATGTTTTAGAGGGTCAATTCATAGCCATACTGAAGGAAAAATTCTTCCCTGAAATCCAGTAGCCTATCCTGCCTGATGGCTTCCCGGATTTGTTCCATCAGGTCAATGAGAAACTGCAAGTTATGGTACGATACCAAACGCTGCCCGAAGGTTTCACCGGCTTTTATCAAGTGCCGGATATAAGCACGGGTATAGTTTTTGCAGGCATAGCAGCCGCAGTTGGGGTCAAGGGGTGTGAAGTCGCGTTCGTATGATTTATTCTTGATGACGACTTTCCCAATGGATGTCATGGCTGTCCCGTGGCGGGCAATGCGGGTGGGGAGCACGCAGTCGAACATGTCGATTCCCTGGATGGCACCGTCAATGAGGTCATCTGGCGAACCGACGCCCATCAGGTAGCGGGGCTTGTCTTTTGGTAAAAATGGCACAGTGTATTCCACCATTTTACGGGCAACATCCTTAGGTTCCCCAACGGAAACACCCCCGATGGAATAACCCGGGAAGTCCATTTCCACCATTTTTTTGGCGCAGTATTCCCGGATGTCGGCAAATTCCCCACCTTGGACAATCCCGAAAAGGGCCTGGGTATCCGGGTTTTTATGGGCTTTTTTCCCCCGCTCAGCCCATCTTAAAGTACGGTCAACCGATTTTTGCATGTATTCACGGGTCACGGGATATGGCGGGCACTCGTCAAAGGACATGATGATATCCGCCCCCAGTTTATTTTGGACATCAATGGAAATCTCGGGGGACATAAAAAGCTTGGCACCATTGCGGTGGTCGCGGAATGTTACCCCTTCCTCCTCGATTTTACGAAGGCTTGAAAGGGAAAACACCTGAAAGCCACCGGAATCCGTCAGCATGGCACCATCCCAATTTTCAAAGCGGTGCAGCCCGCCGGCTTCCTTGACGATGTCCTCGCCAGGTTGGAGCCATAAGTGATAGGTGTTTGCCAGGATGATTTTGGCGCCCAAATCCTTGACTTCTTCCGGGGACAGGGTTTTCACCGTTGCCTGTGTCCCAACCGGCATAAATACCGGCGTTTCAAACGAGCCGTGGGGGGTGTGGAGTTTCCCATACCTCGCCCCGGATTGCTTGCATTCATGGATTAATTCGTATCTGATTGACAATGTAAAACCTCCGAATAAAGAGATAAAAGGCCAACTCCTCCCTAGCGGTCGAATTTGACCTCCTATCCCCGTTTTTTATTTCCAGGTTCTTTGGGAGTTCCTGAGCTCCTTGTTTTTAAACGCTGTAAAAAGGTCAATATTTGTTACCCTGCAAAGTGAGAGCACGACGAAAAAGACATCTGCCAGATCGCCTTCCAAATCATAATTCTTTTGCTCTCGTCCGTAGGGGCACCCAAAATCTTGTTGCCTTAACGGGTCAGTCCCCCGCCTTTCCATTTACATCGGCATCACATTCGAGTGTTTTGATACCCAAACTACCCGAATTAAATCCAATTCGCAATGTATTTTTTTAGAGACATGTTTAACCGCCTCGGTTTAGGATACTCTCTCTGAATTTTAACATAAATTCCTCAATAATGCAAAAAAAGCCGAGGACATTTATTCCTAGGCTTCAGATTTACCACAAAAATTATATTAGCCGTTTCTTCCGTCGGCAAGAAGTTTTTTAGGATTAACAATCGAAATGTAAACCATAGAAACTGATGCTGCCAGAAATATACCCGTTATGTTCATTATAAAAAAATTTATAACTTCATTAGTTGTTAGAGAAAGGTCAAAAGCGGCTGTTAAATCATCCAATTTTGCAGGAGGTACAAACCACATCAGACTTTCTCCAACATGTTGGGTATAAAATGTCACAAGATGAGTCGTATTTTGCGTTTCCCTCTGAGATATGGTGATAAAATTGGGATTTATTTCCAATTCGTTTTTTTGGTGTATATATTCCTGCATTACCATTGCTGAAGAAACCCTCGCCATGCTATAATCCCCTACTGCTATTGCTAAAACCAACGCTATTATACTCGGAAGTAACAATTCAAATAAAGTTTGAATATAAAGCAGGCTTCTTTTACATCCCAATGCCAAGTAAATAGCATATTCCTTTTTCCTGTCTTTTAAGTAAATAAGTACAATGAGAAACATTACTACTGCCACTGCACCAATAGCAACGGTAAAAAAAAGGGTCAATTGTCCCGACGCAGATTCTACCATGCCAACAAGATGACTATAAGCAAAAGAAAGGTCTACCATATCATAAACAGGGGGGAGGATTTCTCGAGCAAAACTTTGGAACTCCAGAAGGTATTTAGGATGACTCAATACGAAAATTATGTTATCCCAACTTACCCTTTCAGTCTTCATCGGAATGACACTCCAATATCGATATAATTCTTGAACCTGAATGTCAAGTGCTTGACGATGAAAATTATTCGCCAAATAAGAGGGTATATAAATTCGATTCAACAATTCCCCTAACAATTCCATTTCTCTTCCGTGCCCTTCCACCCCAAATCTCAACTCTTCTTCCCGCATTCTTGGAACATCGAAAAGTCCTATAACTTTAAAAGTGTATTCATTCCAAAGCACTCTGTTTTCCTCTTGAAATCGTTCTACAAAAGGAATGTCGGGATTCATACTTAGAAAGATATTCGCCATAGTAAAAATTGACCCAACTTCTAAATGATGGATATTTGCGTTGAAAGCCGACATCAAAATAGGGTGAACTTCTTTTATTATGGACATTTCTTCTTCCCTAAATCCTCGGCCATCTACAATTTCAATCTTCCCCGAATTCAGGTCTAAAAATTCAGGAGTAGAAATTCCCTTGATAGATATTCGACTATAATCAGAATACGGTTCAGTCATAAAAGAGGTTCTTAACCCATCGTAAGTTCCATACAACGAAAAACGCCTCAATTCAGAAGAATACAAAACTGTATTTAATGAAAAGTCATATCCCACCACTGAAGGATGAGAGGCAATTTTGTAAACCTTCTCGTGTGTTAATTGCAGTTCATTGTAATTAACAGAGCCATGATGTGACCCCTCTTCGCCCGTCAGAGGATTGCCAAAAAGGGATATGTGTGCATTCCCATCAAAACCAATTGTGACTAGTGGAGGTAATGTACGATGTAAATTTTGCTCCGTACTCTCCACCGCACGTTGGATAGAAACTGCTCCAACGCTTAAAATACCCAAAATAAAAGTCATACTACATAATGTAAATCCTTTCCAAGGATTACGGATTAAATATAGCACACTTCTTTTGACAGCCCCCATAAAATCACCTCCTCACTATAATAATATTGCCGAAAGAAAGACAGAGTTTACTTTCGGCAATAATGGATATGAACTTATAATGAGAAGACCTATGGTAATCGACAGATATTTACTTGTGAACCACTAGGAGTACATGCGCCTCCTCCATTTGGACGAACCGTACCAGAAAATCTCACAACTAAATTCCCAGTTCCTGTGTTAATAGAAATTCGGTTTAAAATCCCACTCCAACCATTATTGTTATAGTGAATCGTAGCTGGAATCGAAGCATTTGTTGCAAAAAAACGTGTTACCTCGCGAGTCTGAGTTAGCAGAGCATTTGTAAGAACCGGCTCATTTCGAATAGAAGCATGAATTACACTACCTGTCGGCACAAGGTACAATCCAAGTAAGAACACAGCCGTTAAAGTAGCGGCTATCTTGGATAATAACTTGAAGGATGTAGCCAATCCTTCGATTAATGGTTGATTTACTTCTTGCATATAAGATTTCCCCCTTTAATTTTTATTCACCACTCAGATAATCAGTATAATTATTCTGTTCTCCCTATGTAAAGAGATGTGGTGTGAAATGATAATAACACGGGAACCAGAAAGACTGCAATAGAATCCTAGCACTTGTAGGCCATGACATGATTCGACATTTTTTTCGTTATTTTTTGCAGAAAATATATTCCCTAACCAAAATGTATTATTTTTGTAAAATCTCTTTTTTTTGTTGCTTTTGTTTCAATTTCGGTTATAAAATTATAACCACGCTGGACAAAGGGAGGTGCGAAGATTGAACGATGTAGCAGAACGAATCAAACTAATTAGAAAACAAAATAAATTGACCCAAAAACAATTAGCTGATTATTTAAATGTTTCAAAAACAACTGTTGGACATTGGGAAAACGGGAGAAGGAGATTACAAGAGGGGGATGTCGAAGCTTTTTCAAAAGTTCTCAACCTTAATCCTAATTATTTAATAAATCCTATCGAAAATGAAAAAGTTTCGGAATGCTTAAATGGCGGACTCGAATATTACTTAAGAAATGAACTGATATGCCTTAAAAACACTGTAACTACATTGGAGAAGACTCCCCTGTATCATATTGAGCAGGAATTCTATACAAAGTTATTTTTAGTAACTTGTCACTACAGAACAGGTGAATATGAAAAAGCCATCGAATTAGAAAGTAGCTTCTTAAATTTCTATTACGAAGCTGAAGTGAAAAAAGAATCTTCTGATTTTGAAACTTGTCTGAAATTATGCTACCTTATTGAAAAATTTAATTACGAGGGAAAATATTCTAGCGGAGAAAAGATGTCCGTTGAATTAAGTTCACTATTAAAAGACAAAAAACAAATATTAATTAATAAAATCCGAACTATTTCCTTTATCATGAAACAACAGCGGTACGAAGACGGATATGAGAAATTATTTCATCTCAAAGGAAGGGTAGAAGAATTTAACGATGAAAAAATTTCATGTGATTTTGGAATCTATTGGGCGATATCCCATAGACGGCTAAATCTTCACAAAAAGGCTATTTCTATATTTAGTGAAATTGAAAAAATTGCACTTAGTAATGACGATAAGGAATTATTATTACTGATTTACCAAAATAAAGGGGTTATGTCAAGTCAATTAGGAAATTATGAAGAAGCTCTAAGCTATCATATAAAGGCCTATGAGATGGCAGTGTCTTCAAAAAGCAGAGGTGGCACCCTTCGTTCCTTAATCGTCACGTCTCTTCGGCTTAATCAATTCGATGAAGCTGATAAATATATTTCTCAATCGGATAGTTTTCCATTAATCAAAGAGGACAAGATGGCTATTCAAAGTTATAAGGCGGAACTCGCCTTATACAAGGGTGACAAATTCAGCTCCGAGTATTATCTTAGTGACTCTTATGATTATTTTGTATCCAAAAAAGATATCCGCATGCTAAAATATATCTATAATTTTTTAGCCAAATACCATGCTCGTCAAAAAAACTTTAAGAACGCAACAGAATATTTTATGAAACTGGAGGAATTACAATTATGAAAATTAAAAACACACTACTTGTCTTACTTTACTTTGCTCTACTTGTACCTTACGGAATTACTAATCCTCAAGATGACAGAGATTATTTTCCAGATACGCTTCCTGTTGAAATTATCTAAAAAAGACCGTGAAATCTTAAGATTTCACGGTCTTTTTTATTTTAACCGAATGAACATCGCATCCCCGAAGCTGAAGAAGCGGTATTTTTCAGCGATGGCTTTTTGGTAGGCGTCCATGATGAATTCCTTGCCGGCGAGGGCTGAAATCATCATAATCAGGGTGGATTTCGGCAAATGGAAATTGGTTATCATCCCGTCGATGGCTTTAAATTCGAAGCCCGGGTAAATAAAAATATCCGTCCAACCGACGCTTGCCACAAACTTGCCATTGGCATGGACGATGGTTTCAAGAGTCCTTGTCGCACTGGTCCCGCAAGTGATGATACGGCCGCCATTTTCCCTCGTCTGGTTGAGAAGGTCTGCTGTTTCTTCCGATACCTGATAATATTCCGAATGCATTTCATGGTCCAAAATGTCATCCACTTTTACCGGGCGAAAAGTCCCAAGGCCAATATGCAGGGTCATGAATGCTATGTTTACACCTTTGCTTCGAATGGCATCGAGGAGCTCCTCTGTAAAATGAAGGCCGGCAGTAGAGGCGGCCGCTGAACCGATTTCCTTGCCATAAACGGTTTGGTAGCGGTCACGGTCAGCGAGTTTTTCCGTAATGTATGGGGGCAGCGGCATTTCACCAAGGGAATCCAGCACCTCATAAAAAATCCCTTCATAGGAAAATTCAAAGGAACGGATGCCTTCATCGGCGACCCTTACGCAAGTGGCTTTCAGGCGGCCATCGCCAAATTCCACAACGGTACCTTCTTTTATGCGTCTGGCGGGTTTGACCAGGGTTTCCCAGCGGTCACCCTCTTCTTGCTTTAGCAAGAGCACCTCTATGGAAGCATTCGTCTCTGGCTTCACGCCTATCAATCTGGCGGGCATCACTTTCGTATCGTTCAAAATAAGGGTGTCCCCAGCATTAAAATACGAGGCAATATTTGAAAACACCTCATGGGTGATATTTTGCCTAGCCACGTCCACCACCATCAGACGGGAAGCGTCCCGCTTTTTCAGAGGGGTCTGGGCGATGAGTTCCTCTGGTAAATGAAAATCAAAATCCGCAACTTTCATAAGTCACCTGCTTTCTTTTATCTCTCACAAATATCCGGTTTTTTCCGACAAAAGAGTATTCTTAACCTCTCGATGTTGTAATACCTATGATTTCTCTGGAGTGAATTTATAATTTTATGGTTTAACTACCTTTTTATCTAATGACCGTCGTAAGTGGCCAAAAGGTCCATTAATTGGCTGTCGTTTCTTTTGGGGAGGTGGTTGTAAATATCGAGGGTGGTTGTGATGGGCTCGTGTCTCAAGCGTTCTAGGATTTGTATGTGTTGATGAGGTGGGAAGCATGGGAATGGCGGAGGGTATGAAGGTATGTTAATCAGTCCCAGACCCTTGGCCCGCCGTCGGAATGCAACCCCCGATCGGAGCACCTGTCAAGGGGATAGCTTACCCATCAGCCGTTAAAAAATAGCCTCGTCTTGCTTCCCCAGCTTGACCTGCTTTTTATAAAAGACTCTTAGCGTGATTGCGCCGAGTGGTAATCCATCAGTTTTTTAAGGACTTCCTCTTCCGCCCGTTCAAAAAGATGCCCATAAATATCATAGGCATCGTCAGCTTCGTATGTCCTAGCCACCCTTGATGGTAACGTTGGAAGCACCTTTGCTGAGTAGCCTGGCGACACGGGTATTCCTCAAGCCATGAGGCCCAATATCGGGCACCCCGCAATTGGCATATAACTTTAACGATTCTATATATCCTCGCCCATGATAAATGGGCTTTTCCCCTAAATCGTGGGAAAAAAATAGGCTAGCTTAGCCATACGTAGGTGAAGAAGATTTGTTCCTGGCAGGTCTGTCAATTCTTTAAAATCGCCATTATGGCAACGTCCGAAATCGTTCCATTACCATCAGACCCATGAGATTTCAACCCTTCTAGGAATTCTCCCACCTCATCCTCGGCAAAGCATCTAAGAGTCCTTTTCTTAGCTTCGACTTTAAAGGGGGCTGGTTCTCCATGGGATTCTCCTTCTCCCCCCACACTCTGGGCAAACCTAAAAACTTTTTCACAAAACTTGCCATTATTCCCTATCTGCAATTTCCACCTGTCCCATTTATAGCATCATTTCTCCAACCTGTCGTTACTTACTGACATATAAATGGGGTTATCTTATCCATCCGGTTATACCCAAAAGCAGGCGTAATGTAATTTCTAAACATGCCTTTTACGCCGTGTTGCGTGTTAACCTTCACCGTCGGCAAATACCACGCCTGATACGCCATGGCTACTTCCCCAAACGTCCTGGCAGGCTCATTGCTCCCCGCTGTGTTCCTAGTTTAAAAGACTCCCGCTTGTATGCCGCGATTTCTCTTTCAATTCGGCGAAAGACTTGGCGGACACTGCAGTCACCACCTCCTTGTCCGTGGCAACATCAATTCCTAAGTGAAGTTGTTTCTTGAAGCTGGTTTTGCCGTCTTTCAGGGTAAATTTCTCGTAAATTCCAATCTGCTTGCTGTTGGCTTTCACTTTTTCACTCATAAAAAAATCCCTCGTTTTTGCGTCCCGGAAAAACAAAAGGCTTCAAGGTTAGTGTCCCCATTTGACAGGTATTGATTGGGATTTCATGCTTAAACATCCTCTTTTTTGGAAGCATCCCTTATGAGAATTCCCGTGACATAATAAGGGTTTTGACCAACGGTTCCCGATCGGATTCGGGGGAGGGCGATCATCCGGCATTCATGGTCGAATTTCATGATGGTTTCCAAATCCGACACCTTCAAAAGATGGGACTGCCTCTTCAGGATGCCCGCAAGCTTAGGATCCGCCACGGCATCCAACAGGGCTCCCATTTGGGAATCGGGAACCGCTTTTTGAATTGGGGCGGGATTTTCCATCCATAGCACCCGTGCCTCGCGGTCATCGGATTGCCCAAGCAGGTAACTTCGGCTCACCTGAAAGAAATCGGCCAGGGTGCGGAGGTTCACATCCCGCGGGCTCCTGCGGTACTGTTCCTAGCTATAAAGGGTCGGGCATTTGATGCCTGTCTTTTTTCCAATTCCGTCAAAGACAGCCCCATGGCCTCCCGCAGTTCCTACATCCGGTTCATCTTTACCTCAACGTTATCCATTGCCAACACCTCCCGCAAGTGAATGTTACCATATGTCAAAAACAATTACAACAAAAATTCCATCATTTACAGAGTCCTAGTCCAGCACTACCTCGCCTACACGCCTAATTATTTGCATTTGCCTTACACGGCTTACCAACAAACGTGCCTGTTTCAGCTAGGGATGAAACACATGAAATAACAAAACACTCGTGCCCAGTTGATCCAGCACCTATACTTATCGGCGGGCATCCATAATGGGGAACTGACCGCACAAATCATGGCCGAACTGCCTAAAGCGCTATGGGAGGTTAGGAAAAACTCAGAGGGCCAGTTCAAAGCGGGGGCGGCCTACCGCTTCAACCTGGCGAAACATTGGACTTCTACTAGGAAAAAAACGAACCCTTCAAAGAAATCAAAGCCAACTGTTTCTACCGTGTGGACATCGCTAGCAAACTGGTCAAAGTCGTCTTACAGGACGAAGCAGAATGCGAAGGGCTCTACATCACCTCACTGTGATGCGACATGCTATAAAACAATTTCATTAATTGAAAGTTGACATTTCAGGTGTCCGCTTTTTCTTGACGAAAAATTAGGGTGGATCCCAATCATGAGCATTAATTTCTTGAAAATGGACATGGATTTAAGTGCCAAAGAATTAGATTTAACTGAAAAAGTGGGTTTTCCTGTTGGTAATCTCACTTTTTTGTGGCTATCCCCCTTCAATCCGTATCAAGCTTGGGTCGCCGCCGAAGCTGGAGAGGTTATAGAGGAAAAGGGCTTGGTCGAAGCCGGTGGATTCGATGTAGGGGTATAATGGCTGGTTGTAAAAACGCAGGTCAATCAGGTGGATTTCATCGAAGTGTTGGGTGAGGAAGGGGACGAAGTTGTGGGCGTAGGAATCTTTGATGACCAAGAGTTTTTTTCCGGTGCCGGCATTTCCCCTGATAACCATGAGCCCGTCTACGCCGCCTAAGAAGAAGGAGTATTGATCCCGTTTTTGGAGGAATTCGCTGGCAAAGATACCTTCCCGGGGTGTGTCATCCCCCGAACGCTGCAAAGTGAGCTGCAATTCCCTGTTGGGGACGAAAACTTCGATTGAATCAGGGGGAATGCGAAAATTATTAGCCTGGGCGAAGTAGGTGCCAAAAAAGTTGTCGGACACGGTTTGGAGCTGGTAATCCGTATAGGGCTCCATGCCCCAGGCCTGCATCAATTCCAAATACGCAAGGTAAGCCCCCCGCATGGTCCAATGATGGTCGGTGCGAAAATAAATGTAATCCTGAGTGTGCTCGCTCAACGTACCATAAACATCAAGAAACGGCAACCTGAGCATGGATTTCGCGCGTTCTATGAGGAGAGACTGATCCAAAACGGGAGCAAATGGGGGCAAATAATGCTCAAACACTTTGACAGCGGTTGGAACGAGCATAATGGTCACCGGCAGGTTTGGCAACCGTTCCCCGAAGGCATTCAATAATTCCAGGTTGCGATCAAAATGCCTCCCTTCGTCTAGGAATGCTTCCAACAAGAAATCATTGTCCCCAAAGTAGATCCCATTATTTTCACGTTGCCCAAGGACTAAACGTTGGACGTCTGACTTTAGTCCTACCCACCAAGGCTTGCCGATGAATTGGTCGGTCATGTAGGTTTCGAAATCTTTCATGAATGCACCGCTTTGGACCCGTTCCCAGCTAAAAACCGGAAGTTGCTGGAGGGACCGGTTTTCAAGCTCCGAAATGGCTTCATCAGGTGATAGGGCGTTCGCTAAAGCCAGTATTAAAATGAAGGGAAGGAAAATAGCATTTACCAAAAAATCAGCCTTTTTAGTCATTGGCCGCACCCCTTAAAATCTGAAATAAAGAAACGGGTTGTAGGAGGAATCCACCAAATAGGCGGTGGAAACCACTAAAACTGTCAGCGCAAAGAGAGGTTCAAGGACCCAGGAAAATGTTAGCCTGCGTGCCCAGCCAGACATGAGCGGGGTGGAGGCGATGAAGCAGGCAATAAAGAGGAGGGCATTCCCTAATAGGAGATAAATGTCCACGTTGTTTAGGAGAGGGGCTGCCCCGAACATGACCCGAAAATAGGCCCCCAGGGCAGTAAAATCTTCAAAGGCAAATAGTCCCCAGCTAATGAGCACTAAAAACAGGACGTAGATGTGGCGAAAAATCGGGGGGACTTTTTTTAGCGCCTTCAATAAGAAAGTTTTTTCCAACATGAGGATGATGCAAAAGTACAGTCCCCATAAAATGAAGTTCCAGCTGGAGCCATGCCAAAAACCGGTGAGGAACCAGACGATGAATATGTTGAGGTACATCCGTCCCCTGCCTTTTCGGTTGCCCCCAAGGGGGATGTAGACGTAGTCCCGAAACCAAATGCCGAGGGAGATGTGCCACCGCCGCCAAAATTCCGTAATGCTTTGGGAGATGTAGGGATAATTGAAGTTTTCCAAGAACTCTATCCCGAACATTTTGGCGAGGCCGATGGCCATGTCGGAGTAGGCGGAGAAGTCCAAGTAAATCTGAAGCCCGAAGGCAATCAGCCCCATCCATGCCCCAAGGACGCTTAACTGGGACATGTCGGAACCCAGTATCCGGCTCCATAAGGCTCCGATGTTGTTGGCGAGGATGACTTTCTTGCCCAATCCCACAATAAACCGGCGGACACCTTGGGTAAATTGCCGCCAGTTTTCCTGGCGATGTGCCAGTTGGTCGGCTACGTCCTGATAGCGGACGATGGGGCCTGCAATCAGTTGGGGGAACATGGCGACATATGCTCCAAAATCAATGATGTTTTTGGCAACTTTGGCATCCCCACGGTAAATGTCGATGCTATAAGACATGGTCTGAAACGTGTAAAAGGAAATCCCGATGGGGAGCGCCAAGTGCATCAAAGGAAAATTCCACCCGAATGCGTGGTTGATATTGATGAGGAAAAAGTCAACGTATTTAAAATACAGAAGCATAGAGAGGTTGATAACCATGGCAGAGGCCAGCAACAGCTTCGCCACCCGCTTTTTATGGCGATATTTTTCAATGAACATGCCATGGAAATAATCACTGACTGTGGAAAACAACATCAATAAAATATAAACGGGTTCCCCCCATGCGTAAAAGGCAAGGCTCGCTAAAAAAAGCACCAGGTTCCGCAGTTTCCTTGGGGAAAGGTAATAAAGGAAAAGGGTTATGGGAAAGAAGGCAAACAGGAAAACGAGGCTGCTGAATACCATATCATCACTCCATGCGTAAAAAAGGATGTCCCTTGCCCATGGCAAAAGCACATCCCCCGTTATTGGTTTTAATCTGCTAGGATACTGTCTTCAAAGGATTCCCTGACTGCTTCTGCGTGTTCGGTGACGGCATAAAGCAGGAATACCCCACGTTGTTCGATGATGGCATTTTCCACAAATTCGTATTGGTCTTGCAAGTAGATGGACCAGGTGGCGACTTGGTCCTCGTGGACTTTGTCAAAGGATTCCCGTACACGCTCTGCCGCCGCTGTGTCTTTGGCACGGATGACCATAATCAAGTCGGAATGGACCATCATCATGGCTTGGCGGATTTCCCCGGACTCGATGTCTGCGCTGTCAAAATGCTGGGTAATGAGCGGTGACAGGCTATCCTCCATTGCCGACATATCTGTATCCATAAACCGGATGCCATTGCCTTCTTCTTCAAGGCGGGCTTCAATGCGCTCCATGATTTGCTGGGCAGTTGCGTCGCTTTCAACCTTTTCTGCTTCCGAATTGCCACCGGCTGTGCCACCACATGCTGCCATTATCAACACCATTGCCAAACTTAAAAGCATACCAAATTTTTTCATCATTCCACTACCTCCGATGCTATCAAAATCTAAATATAATGTTATCGCAAGGGGTGGCATTTGTCAAATTTCTATAAAATTTCGGGTGAATGATAGTGGAAGTTTCAATCAAGGCAGAAAATTATCACTCTTTTTCCAAAGCCAACAAAGCCTTCGGAAATTTTTTTATTCCACACAAACCCCGCCACCACAGACCGCAGCCGAATTGTAGTGGATTTCTACCTCGGCGGTGATGAACTGACCCAGGACGTAGGCTCCCCCACCTTTGCCGAGCCTGGACTTATTGTGGGTGAGGGTCAGCCCTTTGGAGAATACGAAACTGGAGGTGTCTATATAAATTCCGCCTCCGTTGGCGGATGTGGTGTTTTCGGTGACGGTGCTTCCGTAAACGTAGCCCTTCCCGCCTGCGACGTAGAGGCCACCGCCATTACCGGCAACGTTGGACGCATAGCCCGCCCCTTTGTTATAAAGTGTTCCGTTGCTTGCCACGTACCCGCCTCCACCATTGGAACTGGCGGTATTAGAGTTCACCGTAGTCGCCGAATCGGCAGTTAGTGAACCTGCATTGACATAATAACCAGCCCCATTTACGGCGGAGTTATTATTAATTTGAGCACCTATCATCGTAACATTGGCATTTCCAAGAGCATATAGCCCTCCACCGTTCGAAGTGGCAGTATTTTCGGTCAGAGTTGCATTAGTCAGGTTCAGCACATCATTTGTATAAATCCCACCGCCGTGTGAAGTCGCTGTGTTGCCTGAAATAACGGTATCTGAAACATTTAAGGTGCCTGCTGAATTGTCAATCCCGCCACCAATGGAGGAAGTATTATTAGTGACCGCACATCCCGACTGCAAACTGACCGTTGCCACCGATGTTGCTGTAGTCGTAGAATTCACCAATATCCCTCCACCGTAATTTGTTGCTTGGTTGGAATCGAATGTCGCGTCCGTAGCAGTCAAGGTATTATTGACATTGGCTGAGAAAATAGCCATTCCTCCTCCCTGAACTGATGTGTTTTGGCTAACTAAAACATTATCCATAGTAAGGACATTGCCAACTCCCGCCGGCCCTGCACTGCTCCCCCCTAATAAAATCCCACCGCATATATTTCCTGCCATGTTGTTGCTGACACTCCCACCCGTTACCGTTACCACTGACCCTTGGTTAAAACTACAACCGCCAATATTTGAAGTAGCGCTATTACCGTCTACGTGGCAATCTACCAGATTGACTTGGGATTGCCAAAATACACATCCCCCTCCCAAAGTCGCCTGATTACCAGTAATATCGGAATTTGATAAAGTAGCAGAACCTTGTTTGAACAAGAGCCCTCCTCCCGTTCCATTAGGAGAGGTCGCCGTATTGTTGGAAATCGTAGAACTATCCATTGTTAAAGTCCCACCGGTGATATAAAGCCCACCACCCCCAAAAGCTGTGGTAGTTGCCTGATTGCTATCAACAGTAACGTTGCTTAAATCATTTGTAGAGTTCGTTGACGAAATCGCTCCTCCAATAAGACCAGTATTATGGCTAAAAATCGTCCCTGTAGCCGTCAACGAACCATTTCCACTAAGAAGGACTGCTCCCCCATTCCCTGTGTTGTAACAGTTTTGCAGAGTGCTCCCCGAATTTAGTGTAAGGCTCCCCCCTGAATCTACGGAAATCCCACCACCAGTAGTTCCGCCATCTAGCACAATGTTTCCTAATTCCAACGTGCCATCCACCGTAAAATGCCTTTGATTGGCTGTGGTTGAGGATAAAGTAAATGGTCCCCCATCACTGGAAAGGTTGATGGTAAGCCCCGCTGGAATCACAATGCTCCCCGTAAACGCAATATTCCCACCGATGGTATATGTCCCGCTCGCCTGGCAAGCCGTCTGCAACCCTGAAAACGTCGTAATATCCGCCATAATTTTCGCCCTCCCCTTGACAAATTCTTTAAAATATATGAGAGGAGAGGAGAGGAGAGGAGA
>WRGF01000211.1 GCA_009787345.1 Turicibacter sp. | reverse complement strand
CAATCTGAAGATAACATATCATGAAAAAAGAAAAATCAGCCTCTTATGGCTGAAATCCTCAAATTTAAGTTGTCTGAAATATTGACATAGTACCATATGGTGAAAATGCCAGACCCGATTAGGGAAAAGAAATTGCTAAAGGAAATAAGTTATAAGAACAATCAGTATTCTGAGCATGTCGGATGTCAAATATTTGAAGCTTGTGGATTTGATACCCAAAGGACAGTCTTGGGCTATTACACGACGGAAGCGGGGAATAAAAAAAACAGTCGTCGGTTGTGAAGTCTTTACAGGAAATGGATATGAGCTCGTTGAGATGAAAAGCTTAGCCAATGCCACTCCGGATAGTGATAAGCGGATGAAAACTAGGATTGAGGATGTTTATTATATCCTAGATACCCAAGCACTTATCCTTAACAAGCAGGAAATTAAAGACCGATTTTGGGATATGTTTGTCATTGACGCTTTCATTGGGAATCCGGATTGACACTTGGGCAATTGGGGGTTGCTAGAAAAAGAAGTCCAAATTAGTTTCGCTCCCATTTATGATTGTGGTTCCTCTTTAGGTGCCCTCTTAGATGACGAGATGATGGAAGAAAACTTAAAAGTGCCATGGAAGTTACAGAGCCTGTTATTTTTAGCTTTGATGGGAATTTTCTTGGCAAGAGGTAGGGTGAAAGAATTAAGAATGGAGTGGGCGAATGGCGAGGCATATTCAAATTGTCACTGAAGAACACAAACAGGATAATATCTCTATTTTTCATGAAGGAAGCGTCATATTAGTTATTGCTGATAAGGATGACCTTTCATCCCTTAATGAATTTTCTGAATGTAAGCGAGGTGGTATTTATTTGTTGGTGGGAGAGAATAAACGTTACGTGGGACAAAGCACGGATGTTTACACTCGCCTGACCCAACATGAAAAAAATAAAGACTGGTGGTATCGAGTAGTCATCTTTACTTCGAGTGCTGGCGATTTAGGCAAACATCAAACAGACTATTTAGAGAAGAAGCTCATCGAGTCATGTCAAAAAGAAGGTTTGGAAATGGATAATCAAACCAGCGGAAACACCAGTTTCATTGATTTACCATCAAAAATGAAAGCAGAAAATTTCTGGGCAACCTCGTTTGGCATTTTAGAGAAGGTTGCGAATATTGACGTGTTTGAAGTGGTATCTGTAGACGAACCAGACTTGTATAGTGAAGTTCAAATTTTCAACAATAAGGTAACAACTTATGCCATTATTATTAAGGGGCAGCAGCCTATACTTGGAATATCTGCACGTAATGTATTTGTAAATTTTGTAACTCACATTTTACAAACACCAGAGTATCGGGAAATTATAGTGGTAGATGGTGAGCCGTTAAGTCGTCATTTGGGAAACCAAGGGAAATATGTTGGAACTAAAAAGAGAATCGCTCCAAGTGGGACGCGGCTAACTACCTCAATTGAAGAAGGAGTAGAATTATACATCCACATGAGTGTTGCGAGTATTAGGAAAGCAATCGAAAAAATTGCAGCGGATATTGGCTTTTCAGTGGACATCCAATTTTAATTTCATTAAAATGTTTTTATTAATACAACTTCCTCCTGATTTCGCCGGAAAAAAGCAAATCACGAGGAAAGCCAAATTAAAATTAACAGAACCAATCACATTAACCCAAAAATCAAGCGAAATCAGGAGGAATTAACCCTATGCGTAACCTAGCCCCAAAATACAACCACCAAGAAGTAGAAGCAGGAAAAAATAAGTTCTGGTACGATCAAGACGCGTTCAAAGCAGATCCAACGTCAAAAAAACCAGCCTATACCATCGTCATCCCGCCACCAAACGTTACCGGCAAACTTCACCTCGGTCATGCTTGGGATACTTCCCTTCAAGACATCATCATCCGCATGAAGCGTATGCAAGGCTATGATGCCCTTTGGCTTCCAGGAATGGACCATGCGGGGATTGCTACCCAGGCGAAAGTGGATGCCCGCCTAAAAGAGCAGGGGATTTCCCGTTATGACATTGGACGTGAAAAGTTCCTTGAAAAATCATGGGAATGGAAAGAGGAATATGCGGGTGTCATCCGCCAGCAATGGGACAAGCTGGGGCTTTCCCTGGATTACTCCCGCGAGCGTTTCACTTTAGATGAAGGGCTTTCAGAAGCTGTCCGCAAAGTATTCGTGGGCCTATACGAAAAAGGGCTGATTTACCGTGGCGAACGGATCATCAACTGGGACCCGGCGGCCCGCACTGCCCTGTCCGACATCGAAGTCATCCATAAGGAAATCGAAGGCGCTTTCTACCATTTCAAATACCAGATTGAGGGGAGCAATGACTTCCTAGAGGTGGCGACGACCCGCCCTGAAACCATGTTCGGTGACGTTGCCATTGCCGTTCACCCTGACGACGAGCGCTACACCCACCTAATTGGCAAAAACGTTATCATTCCCGGAAACGGCGTGGCGATCCCTATCATTGCCGATGACTATGTGGAGATGGATTTTGGGACGGGGGTCGTGAAAATCACGCCTGCTCATGACCCGAATGATTTTGAAGTGGGTAATAGGCACAACCTCTCCCGGCCGGTCGTTATGAATTTGGATGGAACCATGAACGAAGGTGCAGGAAAATATAATGGGCTGGACCGATTTGTTGCCCGTAAGCAGTTAGTAGCCGACCTTCAAGCAGCGGGTCTTGTTGTGAAAATAGATAAGCATGTCCACTCCGTCGGGCATTCAGAGCGCACCGATGTGGTGGTAGAACCGTATTTGTCCACCCAGTGGTTCGTTAAAATGGAGGAATTGGCCAAGCGTTCCGTGGAAAACCAAGCCACCGAAAACAAAGTCAACTTCATCCCAGAACGCTTCGAAAACACCTTCCTTCGCTGGATGGAAAATGTCCATGATTGGTGCATTTCCCGCCAACTTTGGTGGGGGCATCAAATCCCGGCTTGGTATCATAAAACCACAGGGGAAATGCATGTCGGAATGGAAGCACCAGCCGATTTAGAGAACTGGACCCAGGATGAGGATGTCCTCGATACTTGGTTCTCCTCAGCCTTATGGCCGTTTTCAACGTTGGGATGGCCTGACAGCGGGGACGCAGACTTCGAGAAATACTTCCCCACCGACACCCTTGTCACCGGTTACGACATCATCTTCTTCTGGGTGTCCCGCATGATTTTCCAAAGCCTTGAATTTACGGAAAAAGTGCCATTCAACAATGTCCTTATCCATGGATTGGTACGGGATGCAGACGGTCGAAAAATGTCCAAATCCCTTGGAAATGGCGTTGACCCCATGGATGTCATCGAGAAATATGGGGCCGATGCCCTGCGCTACTTCCTGACCACCAACTCCGCACCGGGGCAAGACCTCCGCTATATTGAAGAAAAAGTGGAGTCTACCTGGAATTTCATCAATAAAATCTGGAATGCTTCCCGTTTTGTTATCATGAACCTGGATGGCATGACCGTTGAGGACGTGGATTTGACGGGTCGCTCATTGTCTGTCGCAGATGCTTGGATCCTAGGGCGCTTGAACGAAACCATCAGGGGCATCAATCGCAACACCGAGAGCTTTGAATTCGGCGAAGTGGGCCGCCATCTCTATAATTTCATCTGGGATGATTTTTGCTCTTGGTACATTGAAATGGCAAAACTTCCGATGCAGTCTGAGGATGAAGCTGCTAAAACCTTCACACGAATGGTATTAGCAACGGTCTTAGAAGCCATCGTGAAATTATTGCATCCCTTCATGCCATTCGTTACAGAGGAAATCTACCAGATGATCTCGTCCAGTGACAAGGCATTGGCTGTCGCCGCCTGGCCAGAGGCTAATCCTGGGTTTGATAATCCAAAAGCAGTCACCGATTTCTCACTGCTAATGGACATCATCCGCTCAGTAAGGAACATTCGTGCCGAAGTGGACGCACCAAACAGCAAGCAGATCCGCATCTTCATCAATGCCAAAAACGATGAGGTACTGGACAATTTGACAGCTAACCAGGCATACTTGGAAAGATTCTGCAACCCGTCAGAACTTCGCATCGAAAAAGGATTAACATTGTCTGAAGAAGCCATGACCGCCGTTGTTACAGGGGCAGACATCCTCCTTCCAATCGAAGGTCTCGTCAACGTAGAAGCCGAAATCGCCCGCCTAAGCGCAGAGCTCAAAAAGCTGTCCGCCGAAGTCAAACGCGGCGAATCCAAACTAGCCAACGAAAAATTCACC
Organism: Turicibacter sp.; assembly: GCA_009787345.1. Classification (GTDB taxonomy): domain Bacteria; phylum Bacillota_I; class Bacilli_A; order MOL361; family Turicibacteraceae; genus WRGF01. Next base: position 35,911 of record WRGF01000211.1, on the reverse strand, counting down.
GCCAAAGCCCCCGCCCACCTAGTGGAAGAGGAACGGGCAAAGCTAGAAGACTACAAAGAAAAATTCGCAACTGTCGAGAGCAAATTGAAGCAGTTGAGTAAATAAGTTGAGTAAGAGGTTAGACCGGAAAACCAGGTCTGACCTCTTTTTTTGACTTTTGTAGAACGAAGTTTTAGGGCGCAATTCAAATAAAGTAAGCGATTTTAAAAGAAAACGCTTGACTAATTAAACGCTTAACTGGTATAATGAACACATGAAAGCGATACACTTTTTATTTTTACAGCTTGGTTAAGCGTTTAACTGAAAAGTCGCTTTAAATTTTTATCGCTTAGTTAAGCGTTTAACTAAAGGAGGAAATCCAATGGCTCGTATTACTGTTGTCGGAAGCTCAGCAATAGATTTAGTCGTTGTTTCAGATAAACGTCCCATTAAAGGGGAAACCATCATCGGTAAATCATTTAACACCGTTCCCGGTGGCAAAGGGGCAAATCAGGCGGTTGCAGCTGCAAGGCTTGGGGCAGAGGTTAAAATGATTGGCGCTGTCGGACAAGACGCATTTGGAAATGAAATTATGGAAAATTTCAACATGAACAAGGTTGACACCGAAGCTATTAATGTCACTGATGAGGTTGAAACAGGAACTGCTCACATTACCTTGGCAGAAGGTGACAACAGCATCATCGTCGTTAAAGGAGCCAACGATTCCATCACTCCAGAATACATTCAGGAACATGAGGACATCCTCAAAAATTCTGACATGGTGCTTATCCAACAAGAAATACCGAAAGAAACAGTTGAAGCCGTGATTAACTTCTGCTTCGATGCCGGTGTAAAAGTCTTATTGAACCCGGCTCCAGCTCGGCCCGTCAGTTTAGATTTATTGGAAAAAGTAGATTATGTGACACCGAACGAACATGAGGCTGAAATTTTGTTCCAGACCAAGGACATTCGTGAAGCCCTAAAGAAATATCCAAATAAAGCACTTATTACTGAAGGTGCGGCTGGCGTTCGCTATTTTGATGGGGAAAAGGAAGTATTAGTCCCTGGGTACAAGGTGGAGGTTGTCGATACAACCGGAGCAGGGGATACATTTAACGGCGCTTTAGCTGTTGCCCTTGCCGAAGGGAAATCTTTGGAGGAAAGCATTCGGTTCGGAAACCGGGCGGCTTCATTATCTGTCACTGGCTTCGGGGCACAAGGCGGAATGCCTATAAGAGAAACAGTTGAGGAGGCGATGTAGCATGAAAAAGCATGGAATTTTAAATAGCCACATCGCTAAAGTCTTGAGTGACCTTGGGCACACGGATGAAATTGTCATCGCCGATTGCGGATTGCCTATCCCGGATGGAGTGGCTAAAATTGATTTAGCCCTCACCTTGGGAACACCTACATTTTTGGAAGTCCTGGATGCCGTGCTAGCTGATATGGAAGTGGAATCATTCACTTTAGCTTCTGAAATCAGGATTGAAAATGAAAACGTACTAAATGAATTGGAAGGCCGGATTGGTGAAAAACAGATTGAATGGGTCAGCCATGAATCGTTCAAGGAACAAACAAAACAAGCAAAGGTTATTATACGAACGGGAGAAATCACGCCGTATGCCAACATCATTTTAAAAGCAGGGGTTATCTTTTAAGAAGGGAGGAATCATGCATGAACGTTGTCATGAAAGACATTCACAAATCATTCGGCTCTAATCAGGTGCTCCAAGGGGTTGACTTTGAAATCCGGGACGGCGAAATTCATGCCCTGATGGGGGAAAACGGGGCTGGGAAATCAACTCTTATGAACATACTTACTGGCCTGCATCCTAAAAACTCGGGTACGATTTATATTGATGGCAAGGAAACCTCTTACGCTAACCCGAAGGAAGCTGAAAAGGCGGGCATCACCTTCATCCATCAAGAACTTAACATCTGGCATGACATGTCCGTTCTTGAAAATTTGTTTATCGGCAAAGAAATCAAAAAGAAAACAGGCTTGGTTGATAACCGCGAGATGAAACGGTTGGCTGCCCTTCAATTTGAAAAGTTAGGGATAACAATACCATTAGAAAAACCTGCCGGCAAGTGTTCGGTCGGAGAACAACAAATGATTGAGATTGCCAAAGCGCTCATGACGGATTGTAAAATTCTCATTATGGATGAACCGACTGCTGCCCTAACCGAGAGGGAAACGGAAAAATTGTTTTCTGTCATCGACTCCTTACAAGCCTCCGGGGTTGCCATTGTTTATATCTCTCACAGAATGGAAGAGATTTTTAGGATTTGTGACCGTATCACCGTCATGCGTGACGGGAAAAGCGTGGACACCAAAAATATCCCGGACACTAGTTTTGAAGAAGTCGTGAAAAAGATGGTGGGTCGTGAACTTACCGACCGCTTCCCTAAGCGGTCTCCTAAGATTGGTGAAGTAGTGTTTGAAGCACAAAATTTACATGGAAATGGCTTCAAAGACGTTAATTTCTCACTTAGGCGTGGCGAGATTGTCGGAGTCGCTGGTTTAATGGGCGCGGGAAGAACTGAAATCATGCGTACCATCTTCGGACTTGATGCCAAGCATAAAGGGAAAACTTTTGTTAATGGGAAAGAGGTTAACATTAAGAACCCTAAACAAGCAGTAGCACATGGCATTGGCTTTGTGACGGAGGACCGTAAAACGGAAGGTTTGATTTTGGACTTTTCCGTTCGGGAGAACATCTCCATCCCCTCGTTGAAATCACTGACTGGAAAAGGGCTGCTCAAGCGTAAACAAGAAGATGACTTTTCAGAGGAACTCATTAAAAAACTGACGGTTAAAACGGCTTCACGAGAAATTCCTGTCAAAAGCCTGTCTGGTGGCAATCAGCAAAAAGTGGTTATTGCCAAGTGGATTGGGGTTGGGTCTAAAATCCTCATCTTGGACGAACCCACTCGGGGCGTTGATGTAGGTGCAAAACGTGAAATTTATCAACTCATGAATGAGTTAACCGCACAGGGCGTTTCCATTTTGATGGTTTCGTCAGAACTCCCTGAAATATTAGGCATGAGCGATCGCATTTTAGTGGTTCATGAAGGAAAAATTAATGGGGAATTGATGCAAGTAGAGGCAACGCAAGAAAAAATTATGACGTATGCCACGGGAGGTCGTTAATATGCAAGCAACCAAAACAAAGAATTCTTTGCCTTCAGTATTAAAAAACCTGGGGCCATTGGTCGGGTTGATCGTCCTGGTGGTCTTTATCTCCATCCTAAACCCAAGATTCATCCAATCCCAAAACATTTTGAACCTGTTGCGACAAGTATCCATCAATGCCTTGATTGCATTTGGGATGACGTTTGTTATCCTTACCGGTGGGATTGACTTATCTGTCGGGGCTACCCTTGCCCTATCCAGTGCTTTATCGGCTGGCTTGATGGTTTCAGGGGTTCCAGCCATCGTTGCCATTTTAGCAGGAATTGCTTTAGGGGCTTTGCTTGGTGCTGTTAATGGTTTATTGATTACCGTTGGTAAAATGGCTCCCTTTATTGCCACGTTGGCTACCATGACCTTGTTTAGAGGTTTGACATTGGTTTACACCGATGGAAACCCCATTACTGGGCTTGGCGATAGTGTCTTGTTTCAAATGATGGGACGTGGCTACGTCTTTGGATTCATTCCATTCCCGGTGTTCATCGTGCTTATCACCTTTGTTGGGCTGTTTGTCTTGCTTCATAAAACACCCTTCGGGCGCAAAACATACGCCATTGGTGGGAACGAAAAGGCTTCCTTCATCTCTGGGATTAAAGTGGACCGGATGAAACTGATTATTTATTCCTTGAGCGGTGCTTTGTCGGCCCTGGCCGGAATCATACTTTCCTCCCGACTAAATTCAGCTCAACCCAACGCTGGTAATGCTTTTGAACTGGATGCCATTGCAGCTGTTGTTTTGGGTGGAACATCCCTAACAGGTGGAAAAGGTAAGATTTTAGGCACACTGATTGGTGTTCTTATCATTGGCGTCTTGAACAATGGTTTAAATCTACTGGGTGTTTCCTCTTTTTATCAGCAAGTGGTAAAAGGAGTTGTCATATTGATTGCTGTACTTCTTGATCGAAAAAATTAAAACTAGGAGCGTGTTGAAAATGAAACAATTAAAAAAATTAGCAAGTGTATTCTTCTTAGGATTCTTATTCATTAGCTTGGCAGCTTGTTCATTAGAAGGTCCAGGACAGGGTGGTACAAATTCTGGTTCCGGCAGTGATTCGGATTCCTTGACCATTGGATTATCCGTCTCTACACTGAATAACCCATTCTTCGTTGCCCTTCGTGATGGCGTGATTGCCGAGGCAGAAGCCAATGGAATCAATGTTGAAATCGTAGATGCACAAGACGATGCAGCGAAGCAAGTTAATGACGTGGAAGATCTTCTCACTGCCGGTGTTGATATTCTAATCATTAACCCGACGGATTCTGCGGCGATTGCAACGGCTGTTGAATCCGCGAACGCCCAAGGTGTCCCTGTTATCACGCTTGACCGTTCTTCTGATGGTGGTGATGTTGTCACTTTCATCGCATCTGATAACGTAGCTGGCGGAGAGCAGGCTGCTCAATTCATTATTGACCAATTAGGTGAAAATGCTACGGTTGTTGAGCTTCAAGGGATCCCTGGTGCTTCTGCGACTCGTGAACGTGGACAAGGATTCAACAACTTGGCAGCTTCTTTAAACATCGTTGCTTCCCAATCAGCTAACTTCGACCGTGGGGAAGGGCTTAACGTCATGGAAAACATTCTTCAAGCTCAACCGGATGTTGCGGCAGTATTTGCACACAATGACGAAATGGCTTTAGGCGCTTTAGAAGCTATTAACGCATCTGGTCGCGACATCATGGTTATTGGCTTTGACGGAAACGACGATGCTTTGGCTTCTATCTCTAACGGTGGCATGGCGGCGACAGTTGCTCAACAACCAGATGTCATGGGACAATTAGCCGTGCAAACAGCCCTACAAATCCACAATGGAGAAACTCCACAAGCTCAAATTTCTGCTCCACTTCGTTTAGTCACTGAATAGCAAGACTTCTAACAGCCCCTCCCATCCAATCATTTGATTTGACGGGGCGGGCTGTTTTTTATTAAAATTGAAGTGAAGGAGGGAAAAATCGTGGGAGTGACTTTGAAGGACGTTTCAAAAGAAGCAGGCGTATCCATCGCCACTGTTTCAAACATTATCAATAACAAAGAGAAATTTGTTTCACCGCATATTAAGGAGGCGGTCAACAAGGCGATTCAGAAACTAAATTACAAGCCCAACTATGCTGCCCGAAGCTTGGTATCTTCTAAGAGCCAAAGTGTGGGGCTTATCATACCGGATATTACTAATCCCTTTTTCGCAGAGTTGGCCAAAGGAATCGAAAAGAATTTGGCAAGGGCTGGGTACATCACGTTCTTGTGCAATACCTATGAAAATGGCCAATTAGAAAAGAAATATTTAGATGAGCTTGTTGCCCGGAACGTGGATGGTCTAATTATTTGTGGCTTATCCAGTCGAAACGCTGAGGTTTTAAGAAACCTAGAAGTACAGAACATCCCCTACATCGTTTTGGATAACCGGATAAAACAAATAAAAAAATCAATCGAGATCAATGATTACGATGGCGGGCAAATTGCCGCTAACCACTTAGTTGGAAGGGGACATAAGCACTTAGCATTCATCGGTTGCACTGGTCAGTTCGACAATATCAAGGACAGGCATCGTGGCTATTCTGATGTATTGACTAATAATGATATCAAATTAAGCGTGTTTCAAACGGAATTAACGACAGATGGCGGCCGTCTTGTGGCAGCAGATGTAATCGACTCAGGGGCAACCGGCGTTTTTTGCGGGAATGACTTGATTGCTGTTGGGCTCTATGAAATTGCCCGGCAAAAAGGCATTAAAATCCCTGAGGAATTATCCATCATCGGATTTGACGACATTTCATTCGCCGAAATTATGCAGCCTAAGCTAACCACCATCCGCCAAAGCCGTCGTTCGATTACCTTAGAAGCAACGACGCATCTCATTGCCATGATGCAGGATGCTCAGTATACCTTTGAGAATGTTGTGCTTCCCATCCATTTAGTGGAACGTGAAAGTACGAGTTGGCGGTAAATAAAAGTCATTTGTTAACAGATGGAGAACCACTGATGGGCTGGCAGTGCTATCGGTGGTTTTTGCGTAGATAGGTTAAAATGGACCCTTCAAGTGTTCAACTTCACCCAAGAACTCGCTTCTATGTTCATTTGAACATGGATTGAGTGTTCGGATTGATTGTTTTTTTAATAAATATCACATTTTGGCTTGATTAACTAGTTTAAACATGGTATCATGTTCGTGTAAGCGATAACTCGAACAAAAAGGATGTGTGTTTTGTGCAAGCGCAACAACGATTAGATAGGATAGTAGAGATGGTTAATGAACAAGGTGAGTTTCAAGTTTCCCAACTGGCAGATTTGTTTACGGTAAGTGCCATGACCATTCGCAGGGATTTAGACAAACTGGCCAAGTCTGGCCTGATTGACCGAAAACACGGGGCGGCAACACCGGTAAACATTCTAAATAGCGAAAGGGCCTATGCAGATAAAATGAATTATAACTCTGCTGAGAAGCTGAAGCTTGCGAGTGTGGCGAAGAAGCTCATCCATCCTGGAGATACTGTGTTTTTAGATGCCGGTACGACGACACGGGAAATTGCTATGGCCATCCGCTCAGTTCCTGACCTAGTTGTTGTCACCAACGATTTAAAAATCGCCAGCGACTTGCTGGATACCAACCTTAAACTCATTTTTTGTGGGGGGGCGATACAAAACGAAACCGGAAGTGCCTTGGGATATATGGCTGAGGAAATGCTCACGGGGCTACGGGTCAATGTGGCTTTTATAGGCGGAAGCTGCATTGATGAAGATTTCAATTTGCTTACACCAACAGCCGAGAAAGCATCCTTCAAGAAAAAAATCCTTGAAGTATGCGGGAAAGCCTATTTAGTCGCAGATGCCACCAAATTTAACAGTCAATCCTTGTTTAAAATCACGCATCTGTCGCATTTTACGGGCGTTGTCACCGATAAGGTGTTTTCAGATTCAGAGTTAGTAAGCATTGAAAGACAAAGTATTCAACTCATGACAGAATGGGAGGAGATTTCATGATTCAAGTAGCCGTCATCGCAGACGACCTAACGGGAGCAAATGCCACAGGCGTACAGTTAACAAAGAAAAACCTCCGGGCGTTCACCCTGATGGATAGCAATGGCGATGTTAAGCATGGAGAGGATTGTGATGTGATTATTCACCAAACCGATTCACGTTCCATCACAAAGGAAATGGCCTATATGCGGGTTTATGAATCTGCCCTGCGTTTGAAAAAGCCGAATATCAAACTTTATTCCAAACGGATCGACTCCACGTTGCGTGGGAATATTGGCAGTGAAATGGATGCTATGCTGGATGCTATTGGCGATGATGCGTTGGCTATCATTGTTCCCTCATTCCCACATGCCGGGCGGGTAGTCATTGGCGGGAGGATGCTAGTCCATGGCGTGCCCCTTAACTTAACCGAAGTCGCTACCGACCCTAAGAACCCGGTACATACACCTGTGGTTGCCGATGTGTTCAGGCAGCAATCAAAATACGAAATCGGGACGCTTTACGTCGAGGATGTCTCTAAAGGTGTGGAGTGGCTTTGTGAGCGCATCAAAATCCTCAAAGGTGCAGGGAAGCGAGCCTTAATTTTTGACTCGACGATGGATTCAGAAATGGAAGTTATCGCCGATGCAGTCCGTCAAACCGGCTACCCGTTCATTACCGTCGATCCAGGGGTTTTTACGTCAGTGGTGTGCAGCCGGATTATTCCTACGAATGTGCATCCTTTGGCAGATAAAAACAAAGTATTAGCCGTTGTCGGGAGTGTTAATCCAGTCGCCGCAGGTCAGGTTCAGAGGTTCCTACAAACTCAAAATTCGCATCATGTGTTCATGGAAATCTCTGAATTCTTAAAAGACGAGAGGAGCAGGTACCAAGAAATATCCCGTGTCGTGGAACGGGTACTGGAAAAAGCGGATTTGTTTGATACGAGCATGGTAGTAGGATCTGGAATATACCCGCAAAATCGCATAGACTTACAGGAATTCGCTAAGAAACATGGGGTGGACATAGATGCTGCTTCCATCATCATCAATGACGCCATCGCCGAAATTACAGGAAGGATTTTGGCGGCTAAACTGGAGTTTAAAGGTTTGTATACGTCGGGAGGCGATATATCGGTTCACGTTTGTAAACGCATACGAGCTGCTGGGTTGGAATTGGTGGAAGAAATCGTGCCCTTAGCCTCATACGGCGTGCTAAAAGGCGGGCCAATGGAAGGAATCCGTCTCATTACAAAGGGCGGCATGGTCGGTGATGAGAATGCAATTATAACTTGTGTAAACCACTTGAAAGGGGTAATCAATAAATGAATAAGCCAATCATTGCAATACCACTAGGGGATCCGGCAGGAATAGGTCCAGAAATCGTAGTAAAATCCATTGCAGACGAAAATGTTTTCCGCGTTTCTAACTGCATTGTGGTGGGTGACTTAAACGTTATCAATCAAGCCATCCAGGTGACGGGTGTTAATCTTTTGGTAAAGGTCATCAAAGATGTGGAAGAAGCCATATTCGAGCCAAATGTACTTAATCTGGTTGACCTGCAAAACGTAGACATGGAGCAACTGGTGATGGGACAAGTTTCAGGGATGTGCGGTAAAGCCGCTTTTGAATACATCGCTAAGGCTATCGAATGGGCAAATGAGAAAAAGGTTCAAGCCGTGGCCACTACGCCGATTAACAAGGAGTCCTTAAAAGCAGGGAGAGTCGATTACATTGGGCATACGGAAATCTTTGGCGACCTTACTGGAACCGAAGATCCGCTGACGATGTTTGAAGTTCGAAACATGCGTGTCTTTTTCTTAACCCGCCACGTTTCCCTGAGACGTGCCACTGAACTGGTAACAAAAGAGCGGATTGTTGATTACGTCATCAGATGTACTCAGGCGCTGGAGAAGCTAGGAATTAAAAAGGGACGGATGGCGATTGCCGGCCTTAATCCTCACAATGGGGAGCATGGATTGTTTGGAGACGAGGAAGTCACTGATGTTGAACCAGCGGTGAAAGAACTTCAAGCATTGGGTTATGATGTGGTTGGACCTGTACCCGCAGATTCCGTATTCCACCTATGCCTCCAAGGACGCTACGATAGCGTTTTGTCCCTTTATCATGACCAGGGACACATCGCTACAAAGACACTTGATTTTGAAAAAACCATCTCTATTACTAACGGAATGCCGATTTTAAGAACCTCCGTTGACCATGGAACAGCATTTGATATTGCAGGTAAAAACATCGCAAGTGCTGTGAGCATGACAGAAGCTATCTTAGTGGCTGCTAAATATGCCATTCATTTCGCAGAAACGGGGGAAGTTGAGGAATACAGCAAAACAGCATAATGGGCTTTCTCACGTAACCACCCTAATGGGTGGTTATACTTGAAGATGTAAAGTAAGCGTTTTATTAGATGGGTATGAAACTATTGAAAATGGGGTGTATTATTTATGGGTACTGATGTTCAGTTAGTTGCAGCTTTAGTTATTGGGGTTTCTTTCTTAATCTTCTTGATTTTAAAAACAAAGGTGCACACGTTCTTGGCGTTAATGATTGCGGCTGTCGTGGTGGGGCTTATCGCAGGGCAGTATAAGCCCGAAGTCATTGCCTCTATCCAGGGTGGGTTTGGCGGAACTTTGGGTGGGATTGGGATTATCATCGGTTTCGGGGTCATGCTCGGTCAGGTATTTGAAATGTCTGGAGCCGCTGAGCGAATGGCCAGAACTTTCTTAAAGCTGTTTGGAAAAGGCCGTGAAGAATTTGCCATGGCGCTTACAGGGTTCATTGTCAGTATTCCAGTCTTTGTAGACTCGGCTTTCATTATGCTTTTCTCCATCGTTAAAGCTATTTCTAAGAAGTCAAGAAAATCTATCCTAGCAATCGCTGTACCACTTGCTGGCGGGGCCGTCATTACCCACTCCATGATCCCGCCAACACCGGGACCGCTTGGTGTAGCTGGCGCATTTGGGGTTGATGTTGGTGAGTTTTTCTTGCTTAGTTTCATCATTGCAATACCTATGGCGATTGGAACGACGCTATACGGCGCAACCATCGGAAAGAAAATCTATCAATTACCAAGTGATGACGGAGAAGGATGGATTCGCCCATCAGCAATGCTTCCGGGAATTGACCTTTCTCAAGAAGAAGATACCCAAGCTTTACCATCCGCATTCTTAGCCTTCTTGCCTATCCTAACAACGATTCTCCTCATCCTAATCAATACGACACTAGGTATGATGGGATTGACCACTGGATTCTTTGGCGTATTACGCTTCCTTGGAATGCCAATGATTGCTCTGGGAATTGGCTTGTTGATTGCCATTTACACCTTGGCCAGAAAAGTTGGCCGTGACGAAATTTTAGGCCATATGGAGTCCGGCATCAAATCTGCGGGTGTTATCATCTTAGTCACCGGCGCTGGCGGAGCCTTGGGGCGTGTCCTTTCCGACAGCGGCGTGGGAGAGCATATTGCTTACCAAATCTCCCAAACACCAATCCCAGTTATTCTGCTTCCGTTTGTCGTGTCTACCATTATCCGTTTCGCACAAGGATCCGGGACGGTAGCCATGATTACAGCGGCAAGTATCACAGCGCCGATTGTTATTGCGGCTGGAGGAAATCCACTGCTTGGTGCTTTCGCTGCATGTGTTGGCTCTCTCTTCTTCTCTTACTTCAACGATAGTCTTTTCTGGGTCGTTAACCGTATGTGCGGAATTGACAACGTGAAAGAACAAATGAAGGCATGGTCCGTGACCACTACTATTGCCTGGGCGATTGGGCTTGTCATGATATTAGGGTTAAATGTGGTGATGTAACCCTAAAAAAACAATTCTAGCTACCCGTGAAAAAAATCTCGCAATTTGTGAAACTCCCTCCACGGAACCTTCCAAATAGCGGGATTTTTTAGCATGATTCAGAAAAGGCTTTCGTTGTAGCCCTCCTCAAATTCCATTAAATTTTGACAAAATCCCTTGGGAAAACAACATATGCTTAAGTTTTGGGCTGGGAATTATGGTAAGATGATGGGGAAAGAAAAATACCGGAGGAGGAATGTGTTGTGTATGAAACTTTATTAGCAGTATCGCGTGAAATCCAGGCGCTTGGGTTCTTTTTGTGGACTTGGGTCTTTGGGGCGTTTGTGATTGTTGCGGGGATTTATTTTTCGTTTAAAACGAGGTTTGCGCAATTTTCATTGATGAAATATTTACCTGGAATTATTACGGGGAAGGACAGGGAAAAAGTGGCTTCGGTTGATGGAAACAAGCCTAAAAATTCATTGTCCGCCTTCCAGGCATTTGCCATTAGTGAATCCTCCCGTGTTGGGACTGGGAATATTGTCGGGGTTGCCGTTGCCATCGTGACCGGTGGGGCAGGCGCTATTTTTTGGATGTGGGCCATGGCTTTGTTTTCTGCTTCTACCAACTTGATTGAATCAGCACTTGGGCAGCTCTACAAGGAAAACCATGGAGACCGCTTTATGGGAGGCCCGATGTATTACTTCAACAAGGCCTTTAAATCGAAAGTGCCAGCTTATGTGTTCGCTGTTTTACTCATGTTCTTATATGTGTTTGTTTGGAACTCGGTTCAGGCGAATACCATCGTGGATACCTTCCAGGCTTATGTGCCCCATCGTGCCATTATCGGTGGCATCGTAGCGGTCATCATTGCCATCATCATCTTCGGAGGCTTGAAACGGATTGTGGATATTACCATGTATGTCCTTCCTACTATGGTCATTATTTTCCTATTGACCGGGACGGGGATTGTCTTATTTAACCTGTCGGATTTCTTCCAGGCATTTGGCCAGATTATAACAAGTGCTTTTGGGGCTAACCAGATTGCCGGTGGTGCGATTGGATTTACGGTGGGACAAGCCCTTCAGCAAGGGCTTCGCCGTGGGATTTTCTCAAACGAGGCTGGGATTGGCTCAAAACCGATTGCGGCTGCTACGGCAGATACGTCCCACCCTGTCAAACAAGGTGTGGTCAATGCCTTCGGGGTTTTCCTGGATACTTTATGGATTTCTTCCATAACGGCATTTATCGTTTTAATGTCCCCATTTTATGGCTCCGGTTTAACCGGGGTAGTCTTGATCCGCGAATCCATGATCCATTTTACTGGTGGGCTAGGGGCGCCGTTATTTTACATCATGTTCTTCTTGCTGCCATTTACTTCAATCGTAGGAAATTACTTCTACGGGGAAACTTGCCTGCGGTTTATCACCAAAAATAAGTCGGCGGTTACAGCCTTGCGGCTTTTGGCAGTTGTTTTGATTTTCATCGCCTCCTTTGTCCCGCTGAACCTGGTTTGGAACATTGCCGATTTATTTACAGGGACTTTGGCAACGCTAAACATCTTTGTCCTCTTCAAGTTATCTAAGATTGCCCTGGCAGTCCTTGACGATTATAAAAAACAGGCAAAAACCCACGACCCAGTGTTTAATGATGATGCCATTGGTGGCAATACTTCCTATTGGAAGGCTGACCGCAACTAATTGAATGACTAAAAAATCCCGTCATTTGAAGATACCCTTTAAGGTATGTTTCAAATAGTGGGATTTTTTTAGCATTCACTCCCAATCGTCCTCATCTTCTATTTCGCCGTATTGGCTCACTTTCCCGACGCTTTTCTTGACATAAGCTAATTTGGTTTCTTCCTCGACTTCCCGTAGGACTTTAATCTGGAAACGCCATTCGTCGCCGAAGTCAAAAATATAAAGGAACTTGTCTCCTTTCTCCAAGTGGAATTGGGAGAGTTTCACTTCATTAGTAAAGGCTTTGGCGGAATCCAGATCATCCACACGCGGACAAATGTACTGGTTGTGATAGCTCCATGGCTTGTTGTCCATGAAAAATATGTGGAGATGGTCATCGTCAAAGTCAAATGCGTCCATGATGGCGTCGTGCAAGTCGTGCAAAGTATTTTTCTCATCGATTTGGATATGACGGTAGCAGCCTGGGAACGGGGATACAGTCAAGATAAATGATTTTTTCATAAGGATTTCCTCCGGATACCATGATTTTATTTCATTGTGGGTCAGCAAGTATCAGTTTATACTTAACTAAACTGAATTCTACAAATTTCCTCATATTTCCCCTTTGATATGTGGTAAAATGGAAGCAATGTCAGTACGAATCAAAGGAGAAACTTAATGAATAAGAGAATTTATATTGTCGTTGCTATTATCCTTGCCGCCTTGTTGGGGGGGTATTTTTTTTTCCTATCCAGTGTCGAGCCGGTTATAGAGGAAGAGCCCCAAGAGGAAGTGGTTGTCGAGGAGCCTGAGGAGGAAGAACCCGTAATCGAACGCTTGGAAAATGAGAACCTGTTGACGGGATTGCCGACTTTGACGGATGAGGCTGTCGGGCTTCGGCCAGTAGCGGTGATGGTCAGCAATGTCCGGGCCAGTATGCCGCAATATGGGATTGGTTCGGCGGATGTGATTGTGGAATTGCCCATAGAGAGCGGCGCCACCCGTCTGATGGCGATGTTTGGCGACATGACCCAGATTCCCATGATCGCCCCGACCCGCAGTGCCCGCCCGATTTTTCCGGTGATGGCGCAAGGGTTTGATATTTTTTATGCCCACTGGGGAAACGATCCTTACATTACCCATTTCCTTTATGAAATTTTGGGAAGCGACCGTTTCGATGGGGCTGTCAATACAGGCGGTTTGTTCGGGAGGGATCAAAACCGCCTCAATGCAGGGTTCCCATTGGAGCACACCGCATATTTTGATGGCACCCGCTTTAAGGAAGCGGCTGAAAACCTCGGGCTTCGCCTTGAACTAGCGGAAAATCACCAACCGACTTTTAACTTCCATCCCTTTGGCGAAGTGGCGGTCCCGACAGGTGAATCTGCTGAAACAATCCATATTGACTTCAGGGGGACCACTGCCGATTTCACTTTCAACGCAGAAACGGGGCTTTATGAAAAAGATTTCAATGGCACCCCTCATATGGACGATGCTACAGGCGGACAACTTGCTTTTACCAATCTCTTCGTACTGGAATCTACAGTGTTCGGAAATGCTATCGGCCATATGGAATTTGACCTTTCCGGCAACGGTTTTTATATCTCAAATGGCATTGCCCAACCGATTGCTTGGGAACAGCAGGACGGACTGCGGTTCTTTGACGAAAGCGGGAAAGAAATCCTTGTCAACCGTGGCAATAGCTACATCGCCGTCACCCATAATGGAGGCGTCACTTTCGAATAATCAAAAAAAATAAGGGGAGCCGCATCTGAAAATGGCTCCTTTTTTTCTATGCTTTTTTATGGTATAATTGGAATCATTAGCGGGAGGGATGAGGATGAAGAAAATCAAAAAACGAAAGAAAAGGCTTAGGCTTCAGCCGCGTTTTTTCATTATTATATTTATGGGCCTGATTATCGGGGGGATCATTTATCAGGCAGATATCCGCAATCAGTCCCGTGTCATGCCAAACCTTCATGGCTGGCTGGCATCGGAAGTCCAGGAATACTTGGGGGAACGGCCCAATGTGTCGGTTATTTTTGAGTACGAGCACTCTGACATCGTTGAACCAACCCGTGTCATTTCCCAGTCCCTGAAGCCGGGGCGGGTCATTGGCGACGAGGCGGTTGTCGTCAGCGTTACGATTTCACTTGGAAGCGAGGTTGCACCATGACATTTCATACAGAACAACAAGTCATCGACTGGATTTCCGGTCAACTAAAATTTGGGATCCGCCCCGGCCTTGAACGGATGGAAGCGGCCCTGATAAAACTAGGGAGTCCCCATCTGAAACTCAAAACGGTCCATGTGGGCGGTACGAACGGGAAAGGGTCTACGGTAACATTCCTTCGCTCTGTGCTGGAAGCGGCTGGCTACAAAGTGGGTACTTTTACGTCCCCCTTCATCGAGTCCTTCGGCGAGCGGATTTCCATCAATGACATTCCAATCATCGGGAGTGATTTAGCACAGTCCGCCAATATCATTTATCCCATCATCGAGGAAATCAATCAGTCCGAGATTGGCCCTTTTACCGAGTTCGAGATTATAACCCTGCTGTCCTTTGTCCATTTTGACCGTGTCGGTGTGGATATGGCCCTTTATGAAGTGGGGCTTGGCGGGCGCCATGATTCCACGAACGTCATCATGCCACTGGTTGCCGGGATTACCAACGTGGGCCACGACCATCAGGAAATCCTCGGGGACACCCTATCTAAAATTGCTTACGAAAAAATCGGGATTGCCAAGCAAGGAGTGCCTTTATTTACGACGGCAGAAGATAAGGAAGTGCTTGCAACTTTTCGCGAATATGCTGAAATCCGGCTGTCTTTGCAGGAAAATCCCTTATCAAATGTCCAGCTAAACCAGTTCGGGGCCACCTTTGACTGGGCGGATATGCCAAATGTCCAAATTACTATGAAGGGGCTTCACCAAGTCAAGAATGCGACCCTGGCTTATAGCCTCCTAAAAGAACTCCGCCATCATTTTGAGATTTCTGACGAGGCTATCCGCACAGGGATGAAGCGTGCCTTCTGGAAAGGGCGCTTTGAAGTGGTGAGCAACGAACCCCTGATTATATTAGATGGTGCCCACAACATCGAAGGGGTCCAATCCCTGGTGAAAACCATCCAGGAATCGTTGGCGGGCCACCGCTGTGTTTTTATGACCAGTATTTTAAAGGACAAGGATTACGGGGAAATGTTTGGGGAAATCGCCAAAGTAGCGGACGAAATCCACTTCACTACCTTCGATTTTTTCAGGGCCCAATCAGGAAAAGCCCAGTTCGAAGCGTATCCCTATCCGAACGCTTCCTATAACGAGGATCCGTTAGCATTGCTTTCCCAGCTGAAATCATCCCTCGCGGAAAACGACTGCCTCATTGTGACAGGCTCCCTTTATTTCATCTCTGAGATCCGAAAATATTTTTTCTAGCCACCGCCAATAGACAGAATTTTTGCCTTTTCTTTGATACACTCAAGGGGAAGGCATTTTTGTATCAAAGGATGCGGACGGAACCGTTTACGTAATCCGAATTTTTGGAAGCCGGCACGGTGGGGCGCCCTTCCCGAGTGGGGCGACTGGAGAAAATATCGGATGGAGTGGTGCCGGGAACTCGACTAAGGAGTGGGTAAAATGAAACGAATGGACAAACAGGCGATGATAAAAACGTTCAAGATTTTTGGGACGCTGACGGTTATCATCACTTTGGTGGGGTACTTTTTTGGGGGGATGCTGGAAGCCTTTTTGGAACCGGCCCAGTCGGTGCCGGCTGCTGAACTTCCCCCCGTTGTTTTGAACGATTCCGTAGCGGATGACTCCACAGAGGAGGGGGAACCGGTTGAGGTGGCAGAAGAAGTATTCGACCCGACCACGTTTTACATGCTTCAGCTAGGCATCTTCGGAAGCCTTGACAATGCGGCGGCACTTCGGAGGACATTAAGCGAGTTGGGGATGCCCGCTGACGTGATCCGCCTGAATGGGAATTTCATGCTTTATTCCCATGTGGTGGGGAGCCGCTCCCAGCTAAGGGAGGCAGAGAACCTGTTGGCGGCCAGCAACGTTGATTACTTCGTGAGGCAGGAAAGGCCTGACAGCGATGCACCGGGTTGGCAGTATTTCTTGTTGGCGGCCAATGAACAGCCTTTTGCCCTATCACCGGATTTTATTAACAGCTTTGATGGCGATATGCACATTTTCGGTTTTTATAACGTGCTTTCCAACACGGCTTTTGACCCATTATCTGATGAAAGGCAGAACATGCTCATGGCCATCTACAACTGGCTGCAATCCAATTAAAATTAAAAAATTGCACAAAGGAAGCGTTTTTCTTCTTTTGTGCAAACTTTTTTTAACGAAACTGGCAGGAATTTCAGCTAAATTGCGTATGTTAAGGGGGAATGGATTTGTTAGGGAAACAGATTTTGCGACTTGTCATCAAGCATCAATATTTACTATTGGCAACGGGGATTGTGGTCATGCTGGCACTTATCTTCAGCCATAACCTGCCATCTGACGGGGAGGATGACCCTGTGGTGGCTACCTTCACCGTCCCCTCCCAACCGGGTGAACTTTATTTATTGTCGCTGGGCACCTTTGAAACGGGGACGGATGTCTTGGCGGCAGAGGGTGCCCTGAGGCTTTTGGATTTGCCTTTGGGCCTTGTAAGCGTTGATGGCGGCTATCACCTCTTTACCCAGATTGTGGCCCAGCCCGAAGAAGCCCGCGGGGCAATGGGGAAATTGGAACAGGGAGGGATTGGCCATCAGCTATTGATCCTTGAGCCCTCGACTTCTGGGGGCATGGCATGGGAACATTTCTATCAGGCGGCCAATCAGCAGCATTTTACCGTAGAAGAAGAATTTATGGATCAGTTTGGCAGCAACGACATGGAAATCTGGGGATATTTTGTGACCCTCTCCCAAGGCAAGGCGGATTTTTCGGAGATGGCCAGGCAACAGATGCTGCTGGAAATTTTTGAGTGGCTAACTATGAAGCAAGGTGATATAATTGACAGTGAAGAAGATTAAGGAAATGGAAGTTAGCGAAAGGCCGCGCGAGCGCTTTTTAAAGTTGGGTCCGAACCATTTGAGCAATACCGAACTTTTGGCGATTATGCTAAGGACGGGTACTAGGCAGTACGGTGCTTTGCAGTTGGCACAAGAAATCCTGGATCAAAGCGGCGGCTTGAAGGCACTCAATGAGGCGACGCCGGAAGAACTCATGAAGCTAGATGGCGTCGGTCAGTCCAAAGCGGTCATGATTTTGGCGGGGCTTGAAATGGGGCGGCGGATTATGGAGGCACAGTCCCAAAAATCTGAAATGCTCCTGTCCCCAGAGGATGGTTACCAGTTATTGAGTCCGGGAATGCGCCATCTCACACAGGAACATTTCGTAGTCCTGTTTTTGGATACAAAAAACTACGTCATCGGCAAAAAGACCGTGTTCATCGGCTCCCTCAACAAGGCCATCGTCCATCCGCGGGAGGTGTTCAAGGAAGCCATCAAGCGTTCATCGGCGGCCATCGTCTGTGCCCACAACCATCCCAGCGGGGACCCAACGCCGTCAGCCCAGGACATCCAGCTGACACACCGTTTGGAAGAGGTGGGGGAATTGGTGGGCATCAAGCTGGTTGACCACATTATTATCGGGGAAGGGCAGTTTGCCAGCCTAAGGGAAATGGGGTATTTGGGATGAAGCACGCAGGGACGGGAAAACTGAATACCAAGCGGTTATGCCTGAGGCCCTTTCAGCAAAGCGATGCCCAAATGATGTTTGACAACTGGGCCTGCGATGACGAGGTGACCCGGTACCTTTTGTGGTTCAGCCACCGTGAAGTGGCGGAAACGGAAGAAGTCATCAGCGACTGGGTCAGCCAATACGCTGCCTTGGATTATTACCACTGGGTCATCATCCATGAAACGACCGGTGAAGCCATCGGCTCCATTAATTTATTTGACATCCGCCGCCCATTGCTTTCACCCTGGCGCATCAGTGCGGAAGTCGGCTATTGCCTAGGTAAGGCCTGGTGGGGGAAAGGCTTTGCGTCAGAAGCGGTGGAAGAAGTGCTTTCCTATGCATTTGAGTGCCTGGGGGTTGACCTGGTTGTCGCCCGCCACGACCACCGCAACCCGGCCTCAGGCGGTGTGATGAAAAAGCTGTCCATGTCCCACATGAAATCCGTCAAAAAAGCGGAGCGGGGCAGAGATGGGAAATGGATCGATTGCGATTACTACCAAATCAAAAAGAAGGATTACTTGAAAAAAGGGAGCGGTGCCCTGCAAAAAGAATGGAAGGCCATGGGCGCCTCCCCTAATATTTTCAAATGAAACATTGTAAGTAGCCGCTTGTTTTTATATAATAGAAGTAATACTTTAGTTGCAAGGGTGTGTTCGTTTCATGAAAAGCATTAACCACTTAAAAATATTCGGGATTGTCGTAGCCATCTTCGTGGTCCTTTTTACCATTGGCTTTACGATGCAGGGCAATCGGACCAGCACACTGCCTGAACGCGTCATCAGGGATTCCCTGACCATTGTCCAAGACGGTTATTTGAGCCTGACGGATACGGTTAGGCGGCTTGGTGGCAACGTTCGGGACTTGTTCCATACGTTTGAGGAGAACCGCATCTTAAGGGGGCAGTTATTTAATTACGAGAGCCAAAATGCCAGGTTGAGCCAATTGGAAGAGGAAAATGCGGCGCTTCGGGAACTGGCGGATACTGGGCAGACCTTGCTTGAAACGGCCCAGATGACTGCTACGGTCATTATGAGGGACCCGACTACTTGGCATAACTTCATGCTCATCAATAAAGGGCGAAGCGATGGGGTCGTTGAGGACATGTCCGTCCTTTCCCGCCAAGGGTATTTGGTGGGCCAGGTGACAGAAGTTTATGAGCGTTCCTCACGCATCCAGCTGATGAATCATCAAAACCAGTCCAGCAATGTGGCGGCATCCGTCCACCGGGTCCCAGAGAATGGGCATCCATCGGACCAAAACCGGGTGAGCGGGGCCAATGGCTTGTTCCAAGGATTTGATGCCTCGACGGGGGAATTGATCATGGCGCTCGTCCCGCGGGATGTGGAAATCGAGGAAGGGGACTGGGTCATGACCAATGGCCTTGGGGGAGTCACTGCTTCCGGGATCCTTATTGGTTATGTGGAACGGACGGAACTTTCTGCTGATGGCTTGACCCAAACCTTGTATTTAAGGAACGAAGCCGATTTCAACCAACTGGACTTTGTCCTGCTTGTACAGCGCCTGGCGAGGGGGCACCAGGAAGTAGGCGTCATCGCTGAAAGTGGGGATGGGGAGGAAGCGGATGATTAAGCTGATTTTAATCTTCACCACGTTTTTTTTCATGGACAATTTTTTGGTTCTCCTATTGCCCATCCAGCCTTTGGTGGGGCAGTACCAAGTTGTCCCCAACGTGTTTTTGACGTGCCTTGCAATGTTCGTTTTTTTTGACAAAGGGAACAAGCCGTATTGGCTGGCCCTCGCTTTTGGGCTGTTATATGATATTTTTTATGCAGGGCTTCTTGGCCTTTATCCTGTGCTATTTGTAGGGACAGTCTTTATTTTAAGGAAATATTTCGTGGGGATTACCCCCATCAACCTGTTTTCCATGATTTTCCTGATGTGGGGCGTCATCGCCGTCAACCAATGGGTGATTTATTTTTTGGTGCTGACCATGACCGCCTCACGGATGGGATTCATGCACTTCGTCCAATACCTATTGTTTCCCGCGCTGCTTTTTAATGGCATCTTCATGCTTGCAACGTACCCTTTTTTGGTGAGTCAGTTTAGGAAATACAAGAAAAAATTCAGTGGCTAAAAAGGGTTACAGATAAACACGTTCCCTGATTTTTTTCACTTCTTTTTAGCATGTTTTGGCGAATCTGTCTTTTTGGCTTTTCCCTTTCATACAGTGGTATTACAGCCCACACATGGGAAAGGGGAATCAATTGATGAAAAATGATTTCAAGAAAATTTACCGGGCCAAGCACCCCACTAACAGGAAAAAACGGGTTGTAGCCGACGGCCAGGCATCTTATTGGCACCTTTTGAGGAACCAGCTCCTCGTTTGCGGCATCCTCTTGATGGGGGTGCTGACCATGGAGCGCCTTCCGTCAAATGAAGGATTTGAGCATATCCGCCGGACCGTTATGGGTGAAATGGCATTTTCCCGCTACAATTATTGGTACGAGCATTTTATGGTCAACTTGTTCCCGTTTTCCTACATCGCACCGGGGGTCCTGCCTGAGCCGACCATGGCAGTCCTAGGGGAAGGCGAAGGGGAAGGGGTCAGAGCCTCCACGCAAAACCTGGCAGCCACATTGATCCGGGACATCGCTTATGGGGTCGAGCTTTATTATGCAGACGGGATCGTGGTCAATACCCGCCAAGAAGAAAACGTCTTGTCCCCAGTGGCAGGGATTGTGGTGGAGCGGGGGACGGATGCCACCCGTGAAATTGGCGATTACATTGTCATCCAGCTTCAAGACGACTCGCTCTTGACCGTCGGCTTTTTGCAAAATATCCGGGTGGCCTACCTCGACCATGTGTTGGTCGGGACACCCCTTGGCAGCGGGACGATTATGGAAGACATCGGGGAGGATTCCTATTTTTACTTATCAGTCCAAAGCAGCAGCGGCCAGCAGCAAGATACCCTAACGTTTTTAAATGGCCTTGTGAATCATGAGCAGGCTGATTAAGTTTGAACCTACTTTTTACGTCATGACAGTTTTGGCCATCCTCCTGGGCCATTTCACGCAGTTTGTTATTTTTGGGATGACCCTTGTCGTCCACGAACTCGGCCACTTTTTTATGGCGCGGTTATTTAAATGGGAGCTTGAGGAATTGCGTCTTTTCGGCTTTGGCGGGGTGATGCGCTTTCGTGGCGAACTGAATAAGTCCAACCTGGCTGATTTATGGGTGAGCCTTGGCGGCATTATGTCCAATGGCTTATTTTTAATGCTTTTGCTTTTGGTCGATACCGATGCTTTATCCTCTGTTATCCTGAACCGGCATTATTATCTCATCTTTTCACAGCTGTTCATGATTGTGTTCAACTTGATGCCGCTCCCGCCTTTGGATGGGTCAAGGATATTGATGGCGCTGTTGTCCATGAACCTGCCCTATAAAAAGGTTTTGGACCTGGTCAACGGGTTTAACGTTGTGCTTTTGGGGATACTGGTCCTTCTGACTTTATGGTTTGACTGGCGCCAATTTTTGCTCATTGAAGGATTTTTGGTTTATTCCACCATCAAATTCAGGAAAGAATCTTCCTATTTGTTTGAACGCTTCCTGTTGCAAAAGGAATTTTGCCGAAATACTGCCCTTCCGCCTAAGAAAATCAGCATCACCGAAGGCAACTGGGAAAACCGGTTATTCCGGGGGCACGTCAATTATTTTTGTACGGGCCTTGGCGATAGCGATGAAATCTGCTGGCTTGACATCAAATACGGTCAGCATCGGGAGGCCCAAAAATTTGACAAATAAGGGAAATTTTTGTACAATTAAAGGATTAAGAACACTTGGTGGAGGACGGATAATTGCAACTTAAAGGTGAAATGTCTGTGTTGATTGTGGATGACAATGCGATTAACTTATATATGATGGAAGAGCTGTTGGAAGCGCTCGGGGTGATGCATATCCACACAGCCTCCAATGGAAGAATGGCCATCGACACTGTAAGCAGACAGTCTTTTGACCTGGTGCTAATGGACATCAGCATGCCGGAAATGGACGGCTATGAAACGACTCAAAAAATTCGGGAACGTGGTTATGGGGGACGGATTTTGGCACTGACAGCCACCCAGATTTCCCCTCACGGGGCGAACTACAAAAAAAGCGGCTTGGATGGCATCCTCGTCAAGCCCATCGACATCGAGTTGCTGTACCAGGCGCTTATAGGGAAAAAAACCTCATAATTTGGCACTTTGCCTCCACTCAATGGCTTTAAGCAGACCTTTCCTGCTTAAAGCCTTTTATAATTTCATGAAAGCGGATGTTAAAAATTACCAACCCCTTGTTGACTCGCATGATTCATGGTAGAATAACTTAATTTATAAAATGGGGAGCTGATTTTATGCAAGGAATCGAGAACTTTTTCAGGGGCATCCAAAACATTGTTTGGGGCCCAGCCGCTTGGAGCGTTTTGCTTGGAGCCGGGATTATTTTAACCTGGCGCTTTAAAGGATTCCAAATCCGTCATTTTGGCCACATCCTGGACCGCACCATCGTCGACATGTTTAGAAAGCCTGAAAATAAAAAGAACCCGCCATCAGGTGAAGGGGATATTTCCCCATGGCAGGCAGTCACGACCTCTTTTTCAGCCACCATGGGTGTCGGGACGTTGGCAGGCACAGCAACAGCCATTGGTTGGGGCGGGCCCGGTGCCGTTTTTTGGATGTGGATTGTCGGCTTTTTCGGTTTAGCCACGAAGTTAAACGAAATTGTCCTTGCCATCCACTTTAGGAGCCAAAACCAAAAAGGAGAAGTTTTATCCGGTCCTTTTGCTTACATGGAAAAAGGGCTGGGCAAGAAATGGCTAGCTTTGGTTTTTGCTTTCTTTGGGGCGATTGCCACTTTCGGGATTGGGAACATGGTCCAGGCCAATGCGGCGACCAGCGCCCTGATCCACGTTTTTCCCGAATGGGATAGGTTCACCATCGGGGTCATTGCTGCGGTACTGATTGGCTTGGTTATCCTAGGGGGCCTAAAAAGCATTGCAAACGTTGTGGATAAGTTGATTCCTTTCCTTGCCCTCGTTGCCATTTTGTCATCCATTGCAATCATCATCGGGAGCATGGGACAAATCCCTTATGCTTTTGGCTTGATTTTCAGGGGTGCCTTTACGGCGCAAAGCCTCACAGGCGGTGTCGGAGGAGTGGCAGTCATGTATGCCGTGCGCTTAGGGCTTCAACGGGGGATTTTCTCTAATGAGGCTGGCCTTGGCTCAGGGCCGATTGCATATTCGGCATCTAAAACAGACCATCCCGTCAAATCTGCATTTTGGGGCTGCTTCGAAGTGTTTATGGATACCCATGTCATGTGTACCCTGATCGCCCTCGTTATTTTAACCCAAGTGCCAATGGACGTTATCCAACCTAGTTTCGTAGACCAAAGCCTGGGAATGACAGGGGCACCCCTTGTTATCCAGTCCTTCCAAAATTCATTCTTCGGGCCGGTAGCAGGTGGCTGGACCATGGCGTTTTTAATGGCTACTTTTGGTTTTACAACGGTCATCGGCTGGTCATATGTAGGTGAAAAGTGCTTTGAATACTTGCTGGGACCGACTTGGGGGCTAAGGCTTCGCGGGCTTTACCGTTTCATCGTCTTGCCGGCAGCTGTCTTTGGGGCAGTCGGGGGCGCCTCGTTGATTTGGGCCATTGCTGACGTGATGAATGCCTTCATGGCACTTCCCAACATTATTGCCGCATTGCTCTTAAGCAGCACGAGCGTCAAATTGCTCAAAGGCTATTTTGCCGGTGAGAAATATGTCCCACGGGCGGATGCCTTCGGATTCGAGGGCTTCGGGGGGAAGCGCCTGCGGAAACGCCAACCCCAAAAACCAGCCATCAATCCCTGAAAAAACAGGCGAATTGATAGCCGGCGCAAAAACCGCTATTTTTTCTTGACAATTCCTCTTCCCTGCGATATAATATTTAATGTTGTAAGCACCCTTTGGGGTACTGCAACCGCTCGGATAAGGTTTAAATGTGCCAGCCGGCAATACCTATGATGGCGAGTCTGAGTCAAAAAATCAAGGAGGTGCAGTCTATGTACGCAATTATCAAAACAGGCGGAAAACAAATCCGCGTTGAAGCTGGACAAGAAATCTACATCGAAAAGTTAAACCTTACTGAAGGTGAAACTGTAACTTTCGACGAAGTATTATTCGTTGGTGGGGAAGAAACTAAAGTAGGAGCCCCATTAGTAGCAGGTGCAACTGTAACAGGTAAGGTAGAACGTCACGGAAAAGGCGAAAAAATCATCGTCTTCAAGTACAAGCCGAAAAAAGGTTACAAAAAGAAACAAGGTCACCGTCAGCCATACACTAAGGTTGTTATCGAAGCGATCAACGCTTAATCAGCCCACGTATGATTACGGCAAACTTTAACTATAATAACCATAAGGTTGCAACCTTTGAAATGGATGGGCATGCCTATGCCGGCGAACCAGGTGAAGACTTGGTGTGCGCAGCAGTGAGCGCTGTTGCTTTTGGGTTGACAAATGCCATGATTGCCTTAGACGAATCAGAGCTGGCGGTAAAAATGGACGATGGGTATTTACAGGTTGAAAATATTCCCCAAAGCGATGCGGCCCAAACCCTCGCCAAAGGAATGATCATATCTTTGCAGACAATCGAAGAAGATAGTTTTCAGTACCTCACGGTCATTGAAAATAAATAATAAGACTTTACAAACGGAGGTGGACTTCATGTTAAAATTAAATTTACAATTTTTCGCATCGAAAAAAGGGGTAGGTTCAACAAAAAACGGACGTGACTCTGAGTCTAAACGTTTAGGTGCTAAGAAAGCTGACGGGCAATACGCTTCCGCAGGTTCTATCATCTACCGTCAACGCGGGACTAAAATCTATCCTGGTACAAACGTTGGAATCGGTGTTGACCACACTTTATTCGCTAAAATCGACGGAATCGTTAAATTTGAGCGTAAAGGTCGCGACAAAAAACAAGTTTCTGTATACGCAGCAGCTGAATAGTCAAAACTAAAGACGACAAGGGGTTGTATCACATGGTTTCGTGTGTTACAACCCCTTTTATTTCATATCTCCAAGGGGTTGTTAAATGTGTTTATCGATCAGGTTAAAATAAAAATTGCTGCCGGTGATGGCGGAAACGGTGCTGTTGCCTGGCGCCGGGAGAAATATATCTCCAATGGAGGGCCAGCTGGTGGCGACGGTGGCCATGGCGGGAGCATCATATTTGTAGCCGATGAAGGTTTGACGACCCTCATCGACCTTCGCTTCAACCGTGTCCTGACAGCCAAGCCAGGTGAAAATGGCATGGGGAAAGGGATGCACGGGAAAAATTCAGACGATTTAATTGTCAAAGTCCCGGTTGGGACCATTGTTTACGACCAAGATACTAATTTGATCGTCGCTGACTTGACAGAGAACAACCAACGCGCCATTATTGCCAAAGGCGGTCGCGGGGGACGGGGGAACATTCATTTTGCAACCCCGAGGAATACGGCACCGGAACTTGCTGAAAACGGAGGCATTGGCCAAAAACGTGAGATCAGGGTGGAACTTAAAGTATTGGCAGACGTGGGCCTGGTGGGCTTTCCAAGCGTTGGGAAATCCACGTTGATTTCTGTCGTATCAGCTGCCAAACCTAAAATTGCAGCCTATCATTTCACGACGTTGGTTCCCAACTTAGGTGTAGTGCGTGCACCTGATGGGCGTTCCTTCATCATGGCCGACTTGCCAGGGCTTATTCAGGGAGCAGCAGAAGGTGCAGGCCTTGGGCATCAATTCCTGCGTCACATCGAACGGACCCGGGTTATCCTACACGTCATTGACATGGCAGGTTCAGAAGGCCGGGATCCGTATGAAGACTTTATGACCATCAATAATGAACTGGGCCAATACCGGTACAAGCTCCTTGAACGCCCGCAGATTGTTGTGGCCAATAAAATGGACATGGAAGGTGCCGAGGATAACCTGAAAAAATTCAAGGATCAAGTCGGTGAAGAAGTGGAAGTAGTTGAAATTTCAGCCTTCACCCGCCAAAACCTTGACCAGCTGTTATATAAAACGGCGGATCTCCTTGCCAATACCCCTCAATTCCCGCTTTATGACGAGGATGAGACTGAGCAATCTGTCGTTTATAAATTTACGCCAGAAGAAGCTCCTTTTGCCATCGATCAGGATGACGCAGGCGTTTACGTGGTTACAGGTGAACGCGTAGAGAAAATCCTTCACCAGACGGACTTCAACCGCGAAGCATCCGTCCAACGATTTGCCCGTCAGCTTCGCCAGTTAGGTGTAGACCAGGCCTTAAGGGAATTAGGCGTGGAAGATGGCGATTTGGTAAGGGTAATGGATTTTGAATTTGAATTTAAAGAATAACTGAAAAGAAACGTCATCATCCCTATTCAAGGGGTGATGACGTTTTTTATAAACGCAAAGCAGCCAGGGGGATTTCCCCTTCATTTTCCTGTTTTAGACATATAAAGTACCACTTGGCCTGTGCGGCGATCCCGCAATAATTTGCTGACCTTGCCATTTTGCCCCTCATCTTCGATGAGCAGTTCGAAGCGATTGTAAGTTTTCATGGCCACACCTCTCAATCCACACCTATTGTTCTCCTTTGTTAAAATATTTATGTAAGTTATATTAGGAATGTGGGGGTCATATAATTAAATTAGCCTAAGCTTTAGACGAGGAGGACCTATACGATGAAAGTTCACATTGCCAAGCGAAACGACACTTTTGAATCCATTGCCCACCAATACGGGGTGAGCTTGCAGGACCTGATTGGGATGAATACCCACATTAATTATTTGGCAGGGCTTGTCCCCGGGCTTAAAATCAAGTTGCCGGACATTAACCGAAAAGATGGCTTGAGCTTCGAGGAAAAAGTACAGACCCACTTCCCGAAAGTGGATACTCAGGCCGTTGACCTCCATTCCGGAAGCACCGACCAGCCGGAACAACCAGCGCCTTTGCAAGAAACCACTGCTTCCCACCAAACTTCTGTTTCCCATAACGAGGGGAACGTTGAGGAGGCCAAGCAAGTCCCATTAAAGCAAGTCGAGGATAGCATCGTTGCAGATGGCATCAAGGTGGATATCCCGCAACCCCACATCAGCCAAACTTCCAATAACCAGGCAGCGCACCCGTCCCTCGCCCAGCAGTTTTCAGTTCCAGGTGTGTCGCAAAGCCAGGGGATGACCCAGCAAGGGGCTGCCTATTGGGAAAATAATGGGGGAAGCCAGGCGGCAGTGGGGGAATCGGGGGTGACGGTGAACCAGACGCCTTACCAGCATTCCCATAACCAGTCGGAGCCGTATTCCCATGTGCAGACCCATCAGCAGACGACTTATTTAGGGGAAGCGCCACTGGGGCAGCCTTTCAATTATCCTTATGCCTATCAGCAGGCGCCTATGGCCCAGCAAGGTTATTACGACCGGCCACCAGGGCTTAATCCATACTCTGCTTATATCCCGGGACCTGCCACTATCATTTATCATGGCGTTGACCCCCGCGGATGGGAAGCGCGCCAGGAATTGCCTGATTTCGGTGATTTCCCCATTGTTTACCCGGGCGGTTATGGCTATCCCGCAAGGGGCGCATCGCCCTGTACAGGTAACGGCTATAATCCCATGGACTACCTTTCCTTTTATTATCCCGACGAAGCCTCCTACTGGGCAGCGTTTCCATGGGGAATCGTTTAATTTTCTACCAACCGGTCATAAAGCTTTGATAACTCGCGTATTATGGAAGTAACTCACTTTATTTAGACAGGGGGAAAATCCATGAACGCACCAAAGCGCAATTATTACCGGAATTGGTATCAGCAATGGCAAGAAGAAAAAAAGTTAGAAGAGAAGGACCAGGCCATGAAGTATTTCTCCGAGATGGGAGTGATGGTGGGTCAAGGGGAAGGGGAAAGCCAGCTCTACAGCCGCCAAGGGCAAATCTTCCAAAAGGTGGCCGGAGGTTATGCTGAGGCAGGCTTCGGTGAACCGCAAGGGCATTACGATAATTTCAATCCGGGGCAATTCGGGCAACAAGGGGTTGAAATGGATGCCGATGAACTGGCGTATCAAAATTACAGGAGGCAAAGCCAAGGCAGCAAAAAAATGCTATCCAAAAGGCAGAGCCGCCAGCTTCAAGACATTGGCAAAGGCCTGTTGATGGGACTTCCCATCGTGCTATTGCTGCTGGTCATCCTGTATGCCTTCGACTTCATCCCGCAAGCCGCCGTCAACCGCTTCTTAATGGGGGACGATCCCGTTGTGGTCGCCACTACCCAGGCCCATAGCCAGCTGATGGAGGACTTCAACAGCTTCAACCAGCAAATAGCCTCCCATATTACCGGGGGCACCCTAAGTCCTGAGACCGCAGCCCAGTTGCAAGGGGATTACACCTTGCTCCAGGCAAATGTGGAAGCCTTTATCGCCCAAAACGAGGGGCAGCCGTCATTGACCAGGCCCTGGTCCTTAAAGCTGCAAAGCCTAGGGCAGATGATGGGGGCAATCAACGCCTATCAACAGGTCAACAACAGCGTCATCGATACGTACAACCAGTTTGTAGCCGATCAAAATGACATCGGCGACGAACTGACCCGTGCGCTTTCAGAAGTTTTAACAGACAACAACATCCCATTCACCCAGCTTCCAGGGGGCGGGATTTCCATCAGATAATCATAAAAGCCATCAAAGAAAAGCCTTTGGTGGCTTTTTGGATGAATTGGCTTGCTAGTTGGAAGGAATAGTGATAAGATGTGAATGAGTAATTTTTCGCTAAACGAAGGAGATATTTATGGACTATCAATTGATTGCAACAACCACTTTTGGCATAGAAGCCGTGACGGCACGGGAACTGAAAGCCCTGGGCTATGAGGATTTGAAGGTTGAGAACGGGAAGGTAGAATTTGAAGGGGATGAGATGGACATTGCCATTGCCAATACTTGGCTTCGCACCGCAGAACGGGTCTTGATCAAAGTAGCCGAGTTCAAGGCCACCACCTTCGATGATTTATTCGAGCAGACGAAAGCTGTTGACTGGAGCGACTACATCCCCCGCAATGGCGAGATGCATATCACGGGTAAATCCATCAAGTCAGCCTTGTTCAGCGTGCCTGCCTGCCAAGCCATTGTCAAAAAAGCGGTAGTAAAAAGCATGCAGCGCACTTATAATCAAGAAATGTTCCCAGAGGATGGGCCTAAATACAAAATCGAGGTGGCGCTGCTTAAAGATGTGGTGACGTTAAGCATTGATACCTCTGGGCCGGGGCTTCATAAACGCGGATACCGGACCGATGCAGGGGAAGCGCCCCTTAAAGAAACCCTGGCGGCCTCCCTTGTCATGCTGGCCCAATGGAATTATGAGCGCGTTTTGGTTGATCCATTTTGCGGTTCAGGGACCATCCTTATTGAAGCGGCCATGATTGGCAGGAATATGGCACCGGGGCTTAACCGGCATTTCGTTTGCGAGGACTGGCCAAGCATGGAGCCGGAAGTATTCCAACAAGTCCGCGATTCGGCTAAAAAAGCCATCAAGGACAGGAATCTCCGCCTTATGGGCTATGACATCGATGGCTGGGTATTGAAAAAAGCGCGGGTCAATGCTGAAAACGCTGGGGTTGCCGAGTTTATTGAATTCCATGAGCTGGATTTTTACGATTTTTCATCCAAAAACAAATATGGCTACCTCATCACCAACCCGCCATATGGGGAACGGATCGGGGAGGAAGAGGAAGTGTTCAAGCTTAACCGCCAGCTGGGAATCATGAAAAAGAAATTGGATACTTGGGACTTTAACGTGTTCACGTCCTTTTCCAATTTCGAGAAAGCCTTCGGGAAGGCATCCGATAAGAATCGAAAACTTTACAATGGGCGCATCCTGACCCGTTATTACCAATACTTGGACAACGATTTAAGGCAAAAAATGCGGGCGGCGCGCAAGAGTGCAGAAGCAGCAGCTGCGTCTCTTGAAGAAAAAAATGCAAATTAACTGTATTTGATGTATAAAGCCTGAGGCGTTGATCCATAATACTTTTGTTGGAACCATAAGTTTAAGATTTAATAGCAAAGACTTTAGATTTTGAAACATCGGTCCACATATTAAAGCGAATTAGTTTTGGAGGTTTTTCGAACATGGCAGCAGGTACAGTAAAATGGTTTAACGCAGAAAAAGGTTACGGATTCTTAACAGGTGAAGATGGCAAAGAAGTTTTCGTTCATTTCTCCGAAATCCAAGGAGACGGATTCAAAACATTGGACGAAGGCCAAAAAGTTGAATACGAAGTAACTGAAGGAAGCCGCGGACCACAGGCTTCTAACGTTGTTAAAGCATAAGGCGAATGAAAGGCTTGACCCTAATCAATTAGGGGAAGCCTTTTTTTGTCGCTTTCCCCTGACCTCACAAGTTGTATAAAAATGGTGTAAATCAGCGCAAAAACCATGGTTGTCAGATACATGGTCAACGAGCCCCGAAAAATCTTTTTAAGCCAAACCACGAATTTTACAGGAATCTTCGAAGAAACTGACGTCCATTTTCGTGTGAATACTGAGTGTAATATTTCCTGGGAAATGGAGGGTGACATAACTCGATTAAGCGTAGCCACCATAGAAACTGCTGAGGGGTACATGGTGGAAATCCGCATCCCATTAGTGGAAAGAGCCTTTGATGGACGGGCGCTTGGCATTGATTTTCAAGTGAATTACGCCCGTGACGGGGAGCGCCGTGGGGTTGTGACCTGAAATTCAGGTGTTGATGCCAACCACACCGCAAGCCCGCAAGGTTGGGGGATGCTTGTCTTGGCCGACCCGAATAATGAGGCAGGCAATGAAATCCTGCCATATCTCATCACTGGGGGGCCCTTGCTGTCGTGGCAGCCATAGCCGCCTTCGGTGTCGTAAAAAGAGGAAATAACCAAAACAGCTGTGGAATTGTCGAGAAATGCCTTGACGGTCCCACAGCTGTTTTTTTTGCAAAAAATAAACGGTAAGGGTTGACAAAATATGCCTCGAAATGATAAACTATTTAAGTCGGAAACGATGCTGTAGCTGATACCAGGTGGGGTAGCGAAGTGGCTAAACGCGGCGGACTGTAAATCCGCTCTCTCCGAGTTCGGCGGTTCGAATCCGTCCCCCACCACCACTCTAAAAAGCGGAGCAAGCCCGCTTAGGAATGTCCAAATTTTTGGAATGAAAGGCATAAAGGGTGCATTTCCCTGTTGGCTTTCATGGAAAAAATATTGGTCCGACTGGCTTGAGTAGCTAGATTGACTTCCATAACCCATATTGGCCTATCGCCAAGCGGTAAGGCAACGGACTTTGACTCCGTCATTCACAGGTTCGAATCCTGTTAGGCCAGCCATTTATTTAATTATTGCCTACATAGCTCAGTTGGTTAGAGCACTTGACTGTTAATCAAGGGGTCCTAGGTTCGAGTCCTAGTGTGGGCGCCATTTATTCTTGCCGGAATAGCTCAATTGGTAGAGCAAAGGCACCGCAGGTGACTTTGTCGCGAAGCGCACAGCGAGCGACAGCAAAGCGAGCACTGTAGCGACAACTGTATCAAACTTCAATGTTATATCCAAACTGCCGGAATAGCTCAATTGGTAGAGCAACTGACTTGTAATCAGTAGGTTGCGGGTTCAAGTCCTGTTTCCGGCACCATTTTGTAGGGGATTAGTATATCGGTAGTGCGGCGGTCTCCAAAACCGCTAGGGTCGGTTCGATTCCGGCATCCCCTGCCAAATAAGACATCCAACATCCTTCGGGGTGTTTTTTTATTTTGTATGGGATTTCTTTAACCTGTCACTTTTTGGAATCAATTCCGCCACCTTCTAGTATACTGTAGAAAGGAGATGGTCGATATGGATATGGGAAAACGTACCCCTATTGGTGCCGGGGATTATCTTGATGGGATCCACGAATGGTCGCGGGAGAAACTTTATCAGATGGGTGTCGAGGTGGATTATTTGGATGATGCGTTCGACCGCCGCCAGCTGCCCCCTAAGCGCTCCCCTCGGACGAAGTGGTTCATGCTTGGTACCCTTGGGCTATTTGTTGCCATCATTGCTTATTTTGGGAATACATATCACCATGAGACCCCCCACACGCAAGGGGAATTGCTGCTTCCACTTGACCATACAGCCCAGATTTACGAAGGTCACCAGGTGTAAAAAAACCGTTGGCGGCGAATTTTATTTCGCCACCAACGGTTTTTTTATGCTTTTTTCATTCCTTGGTTTGATAATGGCTTGCAAGACGGGAATCATAATCATAGCGACAATACCAGCGGCGAAACCATTGTTGTAAAGGTTGAGCCCGGCATGGAAGCTTCCTGTCTGGCGGACCAGTGCCCCATGGAAGAAGCCTGCCACAATCCCCCAGAATATCCCGTAAGTTCCGGCGATGGGGCTAAGGGCGGTCCCAAACAGTGCGGCCATAATCATGCCAGGTGCCTGTGTGTCCCAAACCCCGATGAGGCCGCCGAGGTAAATCCCTGCCATGATGGGGGTGATGTTGCTAGCGGTTTTCCCAAAGGCCGAGAATCCCATGACGGTAAAGACGGCGCCAAGGAGCACCCCGTTCATGCTGCCTCCTACTAAGAGGATGTAGCTGGTAGCGACGGCCCCAGAAATCCCAATATTGAGCAACGTGGTGCTGAACCCATCCAGTTGGATGAAATCCGTCGGGGCTTGCCCACTGCGTTTATAAGCCCGTTTCAAATAGTGGAAGGCTTTAGCATCGGTCGCCAGGCCGGCCACCACAAATAAAAGGTTGAGGGTATAGGAAAAAATAATCAACTTCGTGTGGTAGCTATCGGCGAAAATGGAATTTGGCGTTGCCACGTACCCAAAGGTCTGGAAAATGGCAGCAAGCCCGGTCAGCAAGAGCCCAGAGACGAAGCCCACGTTATAAAGGTTGAACCCTTGATGGGCTTTGGTGAAATGGGCGGCCAGTGGAGGCAGGATGAACCCGATGCCCATGCCGAGAAGTATACCTGCCAAAAGGCTGATGGTCCAGGGAAAGTCAAGATGGAACAGGACTTCCGTAATGATAGGCGACATGGCGGTCCCGAAGAGGCTAATGTAAATGTAAGTGGTTGCCCGCTCCTTTTTGAGAAGGGCATACAGCGTAGAACCGGCAAGGATAGGCCAAATGTTCAGGAGGTTCTTCCCTAAAAAGGAGAAGCCGGCGATGGTAAACACCGCTGCGAAGGCAATCCCATTAAAGGGCTGCTTGGACTTGGATAGGATGAAGGTGCAGGCGGCGGTGAGGATACCGGCGTTGAGGAAGGCCGCGCCCAGCCCCCCGATGGCGATGTAGTCGATAATGAGGACGTCGGGATGGATGATGATTTCCCAAAGCCCCCGAAATAGGTTGATGGAAGGGTCGTAAAGTACCCCGAAGCCGATGAGGAGGGCACTGAATGCAGCAAGCACCCACATCTTTTGACGAGGCTCCCAGATTTTAAAATTCGTTTCGTCGTTCAATCGTGTAGCCTCCTTTGCGAAAACATATTATGACTAAAGCGACCCAAAATAGGTCGGCTTCCACTAAATTTATAAAAACTGTAAAAGAAAACGCACCCACTGGCAATTCAGGATGCAAATTGGGGAAAGATATGCTACAATGGGTATCAAAAGCCTAAATATCCTCACAATTTTATGGATTTTCCTTCCTTTCATTATACCATTAAATGTAGGAAACTATTGTGAGGGATTATGGGAAGTTTGTATAATTTTTCACCGAATAAGATTTTGGAGGAATGAATCATGAATGATATGCTAACAGCCCAGGAATTGTCCGACGCCACCATTACCCTTGGGGTTTATAAAACGGGAAAAAGTTCCGGGAAAGTGTTTTTATCCGCCATCTTGGCGGGTATGTTCATTGCATTGGGCTACGTGGGCTACCTGTCCATCACCGGGCTATTTGAAAATACCAACATCGGGCGCATCGTAGGGGCCCTTGCCTTCCCCATCGGGTTAATGCTGATCCTTATTGCGGGCGCGGACCTGTTCACCTCAAACGTCCTCATCCACATGGCCTTGTTCAAGAAAAAAATCAGCGTCGGGAAAGTACTTAAGAACCTTGGCATCGTGTGGCTTGGCAACTTGACCGGCTCCCTGATTTTCGTTTTCCTGATTTACTTCAGCGGCCTGTTCTCAAGTGTCAACAACGAGGGGCTTTACCATTACACCACCCACTTAGGGGAATACAAAGTCCACCTGGGCATCGGCGAGATGTTTTTCCGGGCCATCCTTTGTAACTTCTTGGTGGCGGGGACGGCCTATATGACCTATGCTTCCCGTTCGGTTCCTGGGAAGGTACTTTGCACGATATTGCCAATCTGGGTGTTCGTCCTAACCGGATTTGAGCACGTTGTTGCCAATATGTTCGTCATTCCCATCACCTACCTGCTAAGCGACCACATCACCTTAGGGCAAGTCTTTTACAATCTGATTCCCGTTACCATTGGGAACTTGGTTGGGGGGATTATTATTGCAGGGGCTTATTATGTACTGAGTACCCATAAGTCGGAAGTTCGGATATAAAAAGATTGGAGCCCTGAAGAAAACCACTTCAGGGCTCCAATCTTTTGTAATGGCAACATCGGCATACGACGTAAATTATTAAAGTATTCCTAGCCAACTCTCATTTTTTACGTGGATTTTTCTTGTTAAACCAGATAATCCCAACGGTTTTAGGGATTATCCGATTTTGAAACATCCTCCACCACATGAAGCACAGGCCCTTCCATCACTATCAATCGGTCGGCAAGGCTTTCGGCTTCTTGGCGGTCGTGGGTAATCAGTAGGATTAAACGGTCATCCTGGTCTGTGTTAAAAATATGGGGGATGATGTTTTGGCGGGTTTTGGGGTCAAGCCCAGAAAAGGGCTCGTCGAGGATGAGGAAGTCCCCACCATAGGCCATGGCACGGGCAATGGCTGCCCGCCGCCTCATGCCTCCGCTTAATTGTTGGGGCAATAAATCCTTCGCATGGACCAACTCCATTTTTTCGAGCCATTCCATCGCCTTGGCTTCTTCTCCTTTTTTCAGGACAGCCATGATGTTTTGAAACACGCTGACCCCGGGAATCAGCCGGTCCTCTTGGAACACGACGGAGAGCCGGTTTTTATCACAGCGGAAACAACCATTGTCCGGGGACTCCAACTGCGCCATCATCCGTATCAGCGTGGTTTTCCCAGAGCCGGACGGTGCCATAAAGGCAACGACGCCCTTGGAGGGAAGGGTCAGGTTGAAATCTTTTAGGACGACCCGGTCACCGAACGCTTTGCAAATATTCTCACATTTCAACGTTGCTGCCTCCCATCTCTCCAGTTAGTTTTTTAGCCATCAGCCCAAGGAGGGCATTGATTCCTTTAATCATCAGGACACTGACCATAAGCACCGTGGCGGTCCAGGCGAACAGGTTCACCGTCTGCAAATAAATCCGTGCGTCATAAATCATCCGCCCCATGGAGTGTGGGGGACGGGCGATGACCTCCGAGCCGATGGCCGTCCGAAATGCCGCCCCGAAGGCTGTGGATAAGGCGGATGCTACGAAGGGGGCGAGGTGGGGGAGG
>WRGF01000210.1 GCA_009787345.1 Turicibacter sp. | reverse complement strand
TTTCATCGACTCCTTCGTTTTAACACACCGTGCTAATGCTACCAAATATTCGACATTAAATCAAGTTTATTTTGTCCAAAAGCGTTTTGTGTTATAATTAGGTGAGGTGAATTATAGTGAATGTAATCAAGATAACCCCCCGCGGGTATTGCCATGGCGTCATCGATGCCTTAAATATGGCCCAAGAAGCTGCGATGGACCCTTCCGTGCCAAGGCCCATCCACATTTTGGGGATGATTGTCCATAACGAACACATTACAAAGGCACTGGTGGACCTGGGCGTCATCACGGTAGACGATAAATCCAAAACCCGGATGGAACTTTTGGATACCATCAAAGAGGGGACCGTTATTTTTACCGCTCATGGCATTTCCCCTGCCGTCAAGGAAAAAGCACAGGCCATGGGGCTGAACTGCATCGACGCCAGTTGCCGGGATGTTTTGACCACCCACCGTTTGATCGAGGATTATGCCAGCCAGGGTTATGAAATCCTTTATATTGGGAAAAAGGGGCATCCCGAAACGGAAGGGGCCCTGGGGGTTGCACCGGGGACCGTGCATTTGATCCAGGATTTAGCCGGGCTTGAAGCGTTAA
The DNA here is from genome assembly GCA_009787345.1 of Turicibacter sp. Lineage (GTDB taxonomy): Bacteria > Bacillota_I > Bacilli_A > MOL361 > Turicibacteraceae > WRGF01. The sequence goes on along the minus strand of WRGF01000210.1, from coordinate 39,024 downwards.
AAGTGGGGACCGATAAGCTGATGATTACCAACCAAACCACCATGAGCTTATGGGATGTTGCCAAACTGGCCCGCTCCATCCAGGAAAAATACCCGACGGCTGCGTTCATCAAGGAAATCTGCAACGCCACCCAAATCCGCCAAGAAGCGGTGGCAACCAAAGCGAAGCCCGCCCAGCTGACCCTCGTTGTGGGCGACCCATACTCCAACAACAGCGGGCGTCTGGCCCAGGTGTCGGAAGAGCTTGCTGACGTACCCGCAAAACGGATTGCTTCCTTGGATGAGCTTGATTTAAAGTGGCTGGATAGCATTGATACCGTCGCTGTAACTTCGGGGGCTTCAACCCCTACTGCCATTACCAAAGAAGTCATCTCCTTTTTGGAACAGTACGACAAAAAGGCGCCAGAAACTTGGGATACCACCAGCAAAGTACGCCCAGACCAAATTTTATTCAAGCGCAAGCATTAAAAAAAAGAGGGGCAAATGCGGGTTGCATTTGCCCCTCTTTTTTCCGGTCAGCTTTCCCGTAGGATTTCCGCTTCGGAATAATTCAGGTTTTTCCGAAGGGTTGAAGCAATGTTCCAGTTGATCTTGCCCTCTTCATAAAAATGCTGGATGGTATTTCGTTCGATTTGGAGGGATTTGACTTTGTATTTCTTCATCTCCCGGGAATTAAACTGGCTTTTCATCATGTCATTTGGCAGGATTCGGGTGGATTCATAGTATTGGATGTATTTTTTATACAGGAAGGCATTTTCAGCGGTCAAATTATCTTTTAGCCAACCGATGAGGTATTGGCCATTCTTATAGCCAAGACCATGGTACTGCATGATCTGGTCCCGTCGCTTGGCTCCCGCCGCCGTTTTGAAAAACCCCACTGACTTCCCAATTTTTTTAGCGTATGCCTTATACTTGGAAGATTTCGAGATAAGGGACATCTTCCGTTCCAGGACCTGGATATAGGAATACCCTAAAGCAATGGAAACTTCCCCGTCCCGTACCAACTGCTCGGTATGGGATTTTTCTAATTGGAGGAGTTCGAGTTTTAGCAAACGATCCTCCCGGCAGGTAAATAAAACGGCACCGAAGGTCGTTTGGGCTTCTTTAATCTTGAAGATTTGGGAGCGGTACTCGCTGATAAGGGCCTGGATGTAGACATTTCCGTTGTTTTCATGCTGGAGTTCGACAATGGTTTCCTTCCAGACCGCAATTTGGGATTTGCGGAATTTTTCGTTGAACCCTTCTTCCATGGCGGCATCTTTTTTCGCGAGCTTAGGCAATAGCAGGGTGGCGACCAACATGGTGATGGCGATGACCCCGACGGCGTAAAATAACAGGAGTTCCCGCACAGGAAAGCCCGAAGCCTTGCCGAGTCCAACCGGGACTGAGAGGACGGTCGCTAGGGTAACAGCTCCCCGGACCCCTGAAAGGGTTGTTAAAACTGCTTCTTTCGTATTGACCCGATGTTTTTTCGTCCCTGATTTCTCCAAGTTGCCATTATAAATAAAAAGGACCCATAAAAACCTCAGGACGTACAGGCTTATGCTAATAATGATGACATTAACCATATCCCGCACTAAAGGGCGCCCGTAAATCAAGTATTCCCGGATAATGGCTGGCAGGTTGATGCCGACGATGGTAAATACGAGCCCATTGAGGATGACCACCAAGACCGTCCAGATATTATCGGTCATCTCGCTAATTTTTTGGTTTTTGCTCACATGGTGTTTTTTCAAGAAGGTATAAAGCATCCCCGCTGCGACCACTGCCAAAACCCCGGAAAAATCAAAAACCTCTTCAGAAACAAAATAGATGATGAAGGGGCTTAACAGGTGCAGCAGCGCTTCAATCGCAAGGTCTTCCATCCCAAGGCCCGATATAAAATTTTCAACCTTGAAAATAATCAATTGGATCAACGAGCCGACGGCAATCCCGCCAAATGCCACCACTAAAAAACTAACTTCAGCCTGCCAAATGGAAAACACCCCGCTCAGGGCAGCCCCCAAAGCAAATTTAAAGGAAACAAGCCCCGTCGCATCATTGATAAGCCCTTCGCCTTCAATTATGGGGGAGATGCTCGCCGGCAAATCAATTTTTTTAGACAAGGAGCTGACTGCTACATAATCCGTTGGCGAGAGGGCGGCCGCCAGGGCAAAAGAGATGGGAAGGCTCAAATCCGGCAACAGGGCATGGATTAGGACACCAATCCCGAGGACGGTGATGAGCACCAAACTAAAGGCCATGGCTAAAATGGCTTTTCGCTTATGCCAAAGATGCCTTTTATTAGCATGCATCCCATCGTTGAATAAAAGGGGCCCAATGAAAATCAGCATAAAAAGATGGGAATCCAAGTTCAGGTGAAGATGGGGATTTGACATGATCATGGCCGCTCCCATCATCACCTGGATGATGGGCACCGACAAGATGGGGATAAAACGGGCGGCGACGTTGGACAGCAAAATAATGAGGAAAATAACTAAAATGGTCTCAAACATACTTTCCCTCCTAAAAAAATCGTCTCGGATTAGTATGGGCAATATCCCCTGCCCTATGTAAAAAGGCCGCCGCAATTTTTTGCAGCGGCCTTTCAGCCTATTTGGTCAATCCCATGCAGCTGGCTTCTCAAAGTGGTGATAATCCTTTATGTGGGTCCAGTCCCCACCCCAAAACCACCCCCGCTTCCCAAAGACCTCAAGAATGGGGGAACCTTCCAAAATCTTGCCCGGTGCGTGCGACTCCCGGTCCAAATAAGCAAGGCTGCTTGGCGGCAGCACTTCCCCGCTTGCGAGAATGTAGGGGTTGATTTGCGGGTTGATGTCGATAGCACGCCCAAAGGCATGCTCCGACAACTGGTCCGTCTCAGCCACCTTTCGAAAATTAAAGCCGCTTGAATTGTTGTCAGCCATTGACAAATCGTCACTATAGCCATATTCACTAACAAGCTGTATTTTTTCGATGGGAAAGCGGAGGTCATATAGTTCCCTAAAAATATCCAGGACCTCCAGTGCTAGTTCCTCATGGACTATCAGTTCGCCTAAATGGTCTTTCCCATCGAATCCAACATGCACCACCGAGAGGTAACGCAGCTTTTCATGGGGCATGACCTTGGCATCTGTGTAGACCCGGCCGGCGTACCCCGGGCCAAAACGCTCTTCCAATGACTGGCTAAAAAAATGTTCCATTACGTCCACCCCCTCCCCTCCCTGTGATAAATCTTGAATGGCATTTTGGGCATTTATGAAAGTATATGGCAAGTCGGGCACGGGTATGAAAAAATCAAGCACGGGCCTCACGCGCCTGCTTCAAAAATCCTTCCGCCTTATCAAGATAAGCCGCAGCCACCTTGTTGAAGTCTATCCCTAAGTCGGCGCTAAGCCCGATGAGGTCCTTGAATAATGCTACATTGTGCCATTGGAGGCACTGGAATGCCCGCCAAGCATAAAGGCGGCGCCATTCCTCATCAGTTGGTTTGCGTCCCAAATAAATGGGCAAAAATTCCTCAGCGAGGGAGAAATCCTGGTTCCCTACGCAAGCCACGTCGTATAGCGGATCGTTTTGCCCCGCAAATTCCCAGTCCAGCAAATAAGTTTTTTCCCCGGAAACGACCATGTTGGAAACTTGGCTGTCATTATGGCAGATGACCTTTTCGGCTGCATCAAGGAGTGGCCGGTAAGTCAGGAATTCATCCTTTAGTGCCTCATAACGCGGGCTGTGTTCCACCCCTTTTTCCCTAACCAGGGCTTCGTAAGCAGCCAGGCGCTCATATGGTGCATAATCTTTGTCCGCGTTCAGCCCCGACCCATGGAGTTTTTTGAGCAGGGAGGCAATTTCCGGAAGTTTCCCCACTTTGTCGGTTAATTCCCCGATAGGCGTCCCTTCCACGAATTTGGCAACTTTATAACCGGTTGCCGTATCCAAGAATAAGGTTTCATTGTTGATCCCCAACGGCTCGACGATGGCGATGTTGGCCTTTTCCTCGACGCGGTCCACGAAGGCTTCTGCGTTTTTCCCAGGGATGCGCACGGTGTATTTTTCCCCCGCAGCCTCGGCGACGTACATCAGGTTTGACATGCCCCCCATCAGGCGGTGGGAAATTTTCACTTCTTCTTTTTTCAGGTTTAGTGCTTTTGACGCTATTTCTTGTATGAGTTTTTCCATAATGTCTCCCTTCGGTATGGCCAGTTTTCTTTAAGGCAATACGTTGCCGGCAGCCATATAGATTTCGTACCATTCTTCACGTGTCAGGGCAATTTTAGAACCAGCTGCAATTTCAGCCAGGCGCTTAGGGTTCATGGAACCGACTACCGTTTGGATTTTTGCAGGATGGCGAAGGATCCAGGCTGTAGCAATGGCTGTATTGGTCACGCCGTATTTTTTGGCGATTTTATCGATGGCCTTGTTTACTTCAGGGAATTTTTCATTCCCCAGGAACACCCCTTCAAAGAAACCGTATTGATAAGGTGACCACGCCTGGATCGTCACGTCATGCAAGCGGCAGTAATCCAAGATGCCCCCATCCCGGTTGACGGAAGGGTCATTGGTCATGTTGGCATTGAGGCCGGCGTCGATCATGCCGGTATGCATCACGCTAAACTGCAATTGGTTGACAGTCAGTTTTTGGTCGCTGTATTTTTGCAATAGGGCCATCTGGCCCGGTGTCTGGTTGCTGACGCCGAAGTGGTGGACTAGTCCCCGGCCATGAAGCTCTGAAAAGGCCTCAGCCACGATTTCAGGTTCTATGAGGGTATCGGGGCGGTGGAGTGCCAATAGGTCGACGTAGTCCATCTCCAGGCGCTTCAGGCTGTTTTCAACGGAGCCGATGATATGTTCCTTGGAAAAGTCAAAGGAAATGCCCGGCCTGATCCCGCATTTGGTTTCTACGATGATGTTTTCCCGCTTGACGCCCAGTTCCCTGATGGCCTTAGCAAATATTTCTTCAGATTTCCCGCCGCCGTAAATATCGGCATGGTCAAACAGGTCAATCCCATTTTCTAGGGAAGCCGAAATGCTTTTAGCAGCATCCGCCACTTCTAGCCCCGCCATCCTCATGCATCCTAGTGCGATTTCTGAAGCCTTCAGGCCGCTTTTGCCAATGTCGATTTTTTTCATAGGGTTCATCTCCTTCTTGCTTTCTCTTTGAATTTTACTCTTATCATTCCCATTTGTAAAGAAAAAAAACCGACCCAAAACGGATCGGCTTTCCCATATTCGTCAATCTTTTAAGTATGTGACCCAGATGTGGTACGGGCAATTGACCCGTTCGACGCTTGAACAGCTCATAAAAGCCAGCTGGCCTTCGTAATTTCGGATGACGTAGGCTGATGCGCACAGGTTTCCCAACTCGACGCATCCGGGGACGGCTATATTGGTGAAGGAAGCAGGCGTATAGGCATCGGAACAGGCAATGGAGAATTCGCCGCCGACATCCACAATTTGAGATGCCTTAGGGCTTGGTTGGCCAAATAGCAACATGGAATTTTGGTTGGCTGCGCAGGTAATGCAGCCGTGCATCGCACGGCGGTAAATGACTTTTCCGTCATAGCGGATGCCGATGATCTGCTCCCTTGCGAATACCGCATTGGAGCAATCCGAATTTTCGAAACTTTCAAAATGGGCATGGGCGGCCGCTTTTCCTGGAGCGCCCACAGGTCCAGTCGGCCCCGCAACTCCCTGGGCTCCTGTTGGACCTTGTATCCCTGCATGACCGATTGGTCCAGGGGTTCCCGCTACTCCTGGTGCGCCTGGAACTCCTTGCTTTCCTGTAGGTCCCGTAGGGCCTGTAGCTCCTGGAATCCCTGATAATCCTTGCATTCCCATAGGTCCCATAGGCCCCGTAGCTCCTGAAATCCCTGGTAATCCTTGCATTCCCATAGGTCCCATAGGCCCCGTAGCTCCTGAAATCCCTGGTAATCCTTGCATTCCCATAGGTCCCATAGGACCCGTAGCTCCTGAAATCCCTGGAGCCCCTTGCATACCTATAGGCCCCGTAGCTCCTGGAATCCCTGGTAATCCTTGCATACCCATGGATCCCGTCGGCCCCTTTACTCCTGAAATCCCTGGAGCTCCTTGCATACCCATAGGACCCATAGGACCCGTAGGCCCTGTAGCACCTGAAAATCCTGGTAATCCCTGCATCCCCATGGATCCCGTCGGCCCCGTGGCTCCAGGAATCCCTGGGATACCTTTTTCACCCGGAAAACCTTGCGGCCCCTGATGCCCCCGCGGGCCTCTCTCCCCTATTGAGCCAGTCATACCCGGCACTCCTGGTTCCCCTGGAAATCCTTGAGGACCGCGCGGCCCCGTTGATCCAGTAGGCCCTATTTCTCCCCGGGGACCAACAGGGCCTTGGTTTCCAACTGGACCCATCGGCCCTTGTTTCCCAGCTTTGAATAAGGTCGCATGATCTTGTTTTAAGCAATTGCTGCCATCAAAATAGCCTGCGCTCATCCAACCATGTTTGGTGACATCCCAAAAGAAGATTTCCCGATTGACCAAGAAGAATTTTCCGGCAGCAGGGTTTACCTGCTTCGCTTTTAATTCATCCAATGAATCGTAGCATCCCGCAAGGATGCCGATGCTTCCGGCGGCACCGGCCGGTCCCGTGTCGCCTTTAGGGCCCATCGGCCCCTGGGCGCCTTGGGGGCCGGTTGGCCCAACAACGGTTTTTCCAGCAGCTGCGGCTGCTTGTTGGCTCTGCGGCTGGCTTTGGGGCTGATGGTAGCTAAGCCCTCCTACGTTTCCTCCCATAGGATGTTGATAATTTGGTTTTTCCTCATACCGGGAAAATCCTGATTCTACCTTTTTGGGTGTCAGTACATTCCCACTAAAAGTACTTTCCCCATAGTTGGACCTTACTTGCATACTGCCCTGGCGGCCTTGTGGGGCACCGTCCATGTATACCCGGTCCGGCACCCGTCCGGTAACCGGGTCCCACTGGCAGTTGCAATTGCGGCTGCAACCGCATGAATCCAGGCACGGGCAGCGAAATGCCCCGCACCGGGCGCATCTTGTCATTTGAGCCATTCTAAATCGCCTCCTCGTAAAAGCATATTCGACGAATTTGGCTTAAATTCCAAAAAATATGGCTTTTTGCGGGAAAATGAACGATAAAGCATGTTGCCAATTGGGAAGTGGGGTCGATAGACGCAAAAAAACCAGAGCAGCGCTCTGGTTTGCTTTTGTTAATGGGGCCCCATTAACAAAAATTATTCAGCAGTTTTTAGGACTTCGCGTCCTTTATAAGATCCACATGCCGGACAGATACGGTGAGACAATTTCATTTCACCACAGCTTGGGCAGGCAACCATACCTGGGACTTCAAGTTTGAAGTGAGTACGACGCTTGCGCTTCGCAGTTTTAGATGTTCTTCTTTGTGGTACAGCCATTTCGACACCTCCTAGTTAAGGTTATATACCATCAGGCAAAGCCTAAAGGCCTTATTCTTTGTCACCCAGCAGTTTGGATAAAACAGCCAAGCGGGGATCGACCCGTTCCTCAGATGTAGCCTCGGTTAAAAGGTCCTCTTCCGATTCAAGTTCGATGCCCTGTTTTTTTAATTCTTCATATGCCCCATCTTTTACAACCCGCAAAGGTTTTTGCAAATAGATGTTTTGCCAAATGACAGGTGCCAGCTCAAGGACTGTCGATGTCACTAAGATGTCATCGGTTTCCTCATCGTATGCTTCGCTGTCAAGGACGAAGATTTCAAATAAATCCGCTTCAAAAGGATAGGGTACATCGTCAAGCGTCAAGGCACAGCCTAGTGTCATCTCGCCTTCGATGTGAAGGTTGAACACCACTTTCTTGCCTTGGAGCTGCCCTGTACCATCCACTTTCACAGGGGAAATATGCCGGATTTCGTCATTTGGCTTCAGAAGTTTTGAAAAATCCACGGTTTCATGGACTTCAAATACCTCGGAACCTTGTTTTATCAGTTGAGCAATCGCCCATTTCATCACAATCACCTCTAATTGCAACAGCCTTTATTATACAAAATTTTGCATCGCCTGTCAACACATGTTTAAAAAAACTCCCAAACCGCCTGGTTTTCTTTATTCTCTCCCCACATGGCTCGTTATATTCCAGAAATTCTGCTATAATAAATTAGAAATCTGTTCAATGGCCCAGCCGGCCATGCAAGGAGGTCATTTATGAAGGCACTTGGCCTCATCGTAGAGTACAACCCGTTTCATAACGGCCATCTCCACCACTTGATAGAAAGCAAGAAAAAATCTGGGGCCGATACGGTCATTGCGGTCATGAGCGGCCAATTTACCCAGCGTGGCGAACCTGCCATTGCCGATAAATGGAGCCGGGCCAAGATGGCCCTTGACCAGGGCATCGACCTCGTGGTCGAGCTTCCTTACGCCTACGGGGTCCAGCAAGGGGAAATATTTGCGCGGGGAGCAGTTTCTATTTTATCACATTTACAGGTGGAATGCCTAGTATTTGGTTCTGAAAGCGGCAATATTTCACAGCTTTGCGGACTGGAGAACCTGACCGCATCCCATGAATTCCAGGAAAAGCTGCGCCAATACGTTGATTTAGGCTATAACGTACCCCGGGCCCAGTCCATGGCCTTGGCCCAGATGGGGACTTATGGCGAGATGGACCAGCTGCCCAACAACACGCTCGGCATACAATACATACGTGCCAACCGGGAACTGGGTTACCCGATGGAGGTGGATACCATTCCCCGCCTCCATAGCCACTATCAGGAACAGGCCCCTTCCCATCAGTCCATCACCAGTGCGACTGCCATCCGCAACCTTTTGGCAGCCAAGGCCCCCGTCCATGATTTCATCCCCGAAACGGTGCTCGCCAAGTTGGAAGCCGATGGTGCCGTGTTAAGCTGGGAGCCCTATTTCCAAGCACTTCGCCAAAACATCCTGACCTTAGGCATTGAAGGGCTTAGGAAAATCCATGACATGAAAGAAGGACTGGAAAACCGCTTTTATGAAAATGCCCTGCGCGCCATGGATTTCGAGGAATTTTTGGGCCTTGTGAAAACGAAGCGGTATACCCGTACCCGGTTGCAGCGTATCTGTGCCCACATCCTGACGGGGACGACCCAGGAATTTATCAATAACATCGGCCTTGAAAGGCCTGTCCCTTATGTCCGCATCCTCGGCATGTCAACTTCCGGGCGAATTTACCTGAACCGGGTCAAGAAAACGATGCCAGTCCCTTTGATGTCCAAATTTTCGGCATCTGCCCATCCCATCCTCAAACACGAGCAAAAGGTCACGGCTGCCTATGGCTTTGCCCTCGGCTCCCGCGCCTGGACCCGCCTCAACGTTGACGAATTTACCCGCTTCCCGCTGCTTAAGGAGTAAATCTTTTCCCTAAACACGCGAAGTAAGGTATAATGAAAGTGAGAAGCATTGCTACCTGATATTTAGGAGGAGATTATAAATGAGCAAAAAAGAGCAGATCAAACAAAGCCTTGAAGCCTTGCTAGACCCCCGGACCAAGCAGCCTTTAGGGGAAAACAGCGCTGTGCGCCACGTCCATGTGGATGAAGAAGAATCTTTAGTTACCCTTATCCTCGCTTTAAGCGAAACCGGTGGCCGCGAGGAAAAGGAGTTTACCCGCCAAGTTGCTAAAATCGTCAAGATAGACCATGGTTTCAAGGGGCTTAAAATTTCTTATGAAGCCTTGAAAAAAGCGCCTGTGGAATTTGAGCGCCATACAAAGTACATCGCCATCACTTCCGGAAAGGGCGGTGTGGGGAAATCCACCGTGACGGCAAACCTTGCAGTTGCCTTGAAGCGCCTTGGAAAAAGCGTGGGCATCATCGATGCAGATATTTACGGCCCGTCCATCCCCAACATCATGCAAGTCCCGCAGTATCAGCTGCGCGTCAACGATGAAAATAAAATCATTCCCCCGATGGCTTACGACATGCCAGTAATTTCCGCTGAATTCTTGATGGAGGACGACAAGCCCCTCATGTGGCGCGGCCCGATGCTTGGCAGGATGCTTTCCACTTTCTTCAAGGAAACGGCTTGGGATGAGAACCTGGACTTTGTCCTGATCGACTTGCCGCCAGGGACTGGTGACGTCGCCATGGATGTCCAGACTTTAATCCCTGAGGCCCATGTCATTGTCGTCACGACGCCGCACCCGACGGCTTCCCATATTGCCGTCAAATCGGGATACATGGCCCAGTCGCTGAAGCACAACGTCCTTGGCGTGGTTGAGAACATGTCTTATTACAACAACCCGGTCAACGGTGCCAAAGAAGAAATCTTTGGCAGCGGTGGTGCCGAAGAAGTTGCCAAGGCCCTGAAAGTAGACCTTTTGGCACAAATCCCAATCGGGCAGCCAGGCAACCGCCAAAACCCATCCATCTACGAGATGCATGATGAAATCGGCGTCAACTACCTTGGCCTTGCCAATAAAGTCTTAAAAGAATTTGCCTAAATCTTTGCTGAATGCGGTGCGGAGCCTGACTACTCCACACCGCTTTTCATTTGTTTTGTCGAAGCGGTTGCCTTCGGGGACGGCTACCCCTATACTTAAAATTACAATAAATGGAAAAAATAGGGGTGGAGCCATGACAGGGTTAACGAAGCGATTTTTGGAGCAGTCCGACCAGATCATCAAGGAACGCACCGGTGAGGCGGATGGCCGCCAGTCCCTGACAGTGGGCAGCGGTGACACAAAAGAACCGGGTTTTTATCTTAAAGAGGCAAGGATCCGCAAAGGGATGACCCAAGAGGAAGCTACGAAGGGGATTTGCGACCCGTCCTTCCTCAGTAAGATCGAAAGCCTCCAGACAGCCTGGGATGAGGACAGCCTCATTTGCCAACAGTTAAAAACAAGGGTGGGGGCTGTATTTTCACAAAACGCGGACGGCCCTTGGCTGCAGCGCTATTATCCCATGCTTTGGGGCCACAAATCCCAAAAGCTAAAGCTGGTTATCGACGGCATGGCCGAGGGCTTCCAAAAACAAGTCCTGTTGCTTATCCTTTATGTCATCTTGGGGATGCCGGCCCTTGGCCAATGTTTGGTCCAAACCTATTTTTCCAAATTGGAACCTTACCTTTCACCTAGCGAACTAAGGCTATATTACTTATGCATCGGCTGCTATTATGTTGGTTACGACAGTGCTTACTATTTGCTGAACGCCCTGAGGATGGCCCGCTATTCCCGGCTCCAAGACCCTTACCTCAACATGGTTTTGGCCCGCCATTTGCTGAGCAGCCCTTTGGACTGGAAATTCCATCCCCTCCTCCGTGTTGCCGAACAGCACTTCCTATCGGGCGGCTATGCCTTTAGCCACATCCAGTGCCTCCTCCTCCAGTGCCAGGGTTTCTTGAAGGACGAGGTCCTTGCCATGGCTGGCCCTATGCTTGCCCGGCTAAAAACATTGTCCAGCCAAATGGAGGGTAGCCAAAAAGCCCATCTGCTCATGCTATTAGGGATTTCTTCCCAATTATCCAACCAGCCAAAAGATGCCGAAACCCATTTTACCCGGTCTTTGATGCTAAGTAAAAAATACGGCGACCAGGCTCTATTTGAAGCGTGCCTCATCCGCCTGGCGGCTCTGTACAGCTATCATCAAAAGGAAAAAAAACTTCAGGGCCTTATGGGCCATCCCTATCTCACAGGCCATCGTTTCGATAAATGCACCCGTTTCAAGCTCGCCTATTTCCAAGCCCGCCAAACCCCTTCGCACCCACAGCATTCCCCCGTCTACTGGAAAAAAGCATTTGGGTCGGCCCAGGAAAACATAGACCACGATTTCGTCCACCTTTATGCTGATTTTTTAGTCGGCCAGGTGAAAGGTTCACGGAAAAACCAGCAAATCCTTGAAATCAACCAGGCGCTGGATGCATTTGCGGAGCTTGCCAAAACCTTTCAAAAAAGCCTAAACCATCAGTTGGTGATTTGACAAATTCTTCCGGTATGCTTTGGTATAATCAAGGGACAGTACAGGAAAGAAAAAGGTGTGAGAAGGATGAAAAATCTGTATGTCCAATATTGTTATTCCCATGGAAAATGGGGGCTTTACGACCCGGAACTCGACGAGGTGCTTTACCTTCATGAATCCATGAAATACGTCATCAATTACGCCTATGAGCTGGCGGAAATGATCAAGCCCTGTACCGTCAAGATGGTGCCCCAGTATTTCCTTAATAGTTATACGATCTGTGCCAGTTATTAATGCTGAAAAACCTGAACATCCCTAAAGCCGTGGGATTTTCAGGTTTTGTCATGTATACCCACAAATTGGGTTTGAAAGCAACTTCTGGAAACAGCCCTTGCCACTGAAAAATCCCCTGCAGTATATTACGGTTTATTAAGCCGGAATATACCGCAGGGGATAAGTTTTTTGAAAAAATCCGCAAGGCAGCGAAATTTATCGCTTGAACCTTGCGGATTGGGAGGATTATTCTTCAGTTTTTTCGATCTCGATTTCAACTTCTTCGTTTTCATCTTTATCGGACTTGATGGTTTCGGCGATTTCTGAAGCAGCGACCTTTACGTCCTGTGCCACTGTCTTGACTGTTTCAACCACTGCCTCGGCATCGTGCTTGAAGGTGTCGGCAACATCGGCAGCTGTGTTCTTGACATTTTGGGCCGTGTCTTTGACCGTGTCGATAACTAAGGTAAAGTCATCGGATAATTCTTCTTTCAACCCTTGGGCATCCCCTGCCAAATCGGATTTGGCATCTTCGAGGCTTCCTAGGATGTCGTTGATTTTTTCCTTGATGTCGCTGAATTTCAACTCGATGTCAGCCTTGGACTGGTCCCAGTCGAAATTCGTGATGCTTGCTTTGACATCTTCCAGCTTGGCATCGAAGTAAGCTTTCACTTCATCTTTGTCCAGGTTTTTGATTTTTTCCTGGGCATCCTCGTATTTTTTCAACAGGTCTTTTTGCAGTTCCTTACCTGATTTCGGTGAGAACAACAATGAAGTTACGGCCCCAATAAGGGTTCCTAGTACAAAAATATTTCTTTTTTTCATGGCAAGTCCCTTCCTTTCATTTTGCTACTTATTATACTGCCCAAGCCAAACAAAATTATGAACATTTTTTTTGGCCCGTCTATCCCATCCAGCAAGGCTATGCTTGCCGGTAATAGGCTTCCTCATATTTTTTGATATCCCCGGCACCCATGAACACCAGTACCCCTTCGGTGTGCTTGGAAAGCATGCCGATGTTTTCCTCGGTGACCAATACCCCATTGCGGCATTTTTCGATGAGGGAATCAATACTGACTTCACCGCCCGTTTCCCGTGCCGAACCAAAAATATCGGTCAGGTAGACATGGTCTGCCAGGTTCAGGCTTTCACTGAATTCGTCAATGAAAGTCTTGGTCCGGGTAAAGGTATGGGGCTGGAATACTGCGACCAGCTCTTTATCCGGGTACTTTTGGCGGACCGCCTTTAACGTCACCGCTATTTCCGTTGGGTGATGGGCGTAATCATCGATAATGACCTGATGGAGGTATTTCTTTTCCGCAAAGCGGCGCTTGACCCCGGCAAATAAAGCCAGGTCTTTTTCCACCACGGACGATTCCATCCCTTCAAGGAAGCAAACAGCGATGACCGCCAAACTATTGAGTACCATGTGATCCCCAAAAAATGGCGTTTCAAAGGTATGATAGAATTTAGCATCGATCCAAACATCAAAAGCAGTGCCCTTGGAATTTTTCAGGATGTTTTTAGCCACTACCCGGTTGCCATCCCCAAACCCATAGGTCATGACTTTCGACAGGTCCTTTAAGGCCAGGACCGCCGGGTCGTCCCCACAGGCGACGACTTGTTTTTTGGTTTGAGCTGCGAAGGCATCAAATGCTGACAAGACGTCATCCAAATCTGCAAAATAATCCGGATGGTCATGCTCGATGTTGGTGATAATCGCATAATCCGGGTGATAAGCGAGAAAATGCCGTTTGTATTCACAGGCTTCAAAGGAGAAATATTTCCCGTCCTTGACCCCTTTTCCAGTCCCATCCCCGATTAAAAAGGATGTGGGGTGGTTCAGGCGCAGGACATGGGACAACAAACCGGTGGTGGTCGTCTTGCCATGGGTCCCTGACACAGCGATGGAAGTTGCCCCTTCAATAAGCTCGCCTAAAAATTGATGGTAACGGATGGTTTTGGCACCTGCGTTTTTTGCCTGCAACACTTCTTCATGGTCGTCCTTAAAGGCGTTGCCAATGATGACTTTCATGTCGGGCTCAATTTTTGACTGCCCAAAGGGATAAAGGGCCATGCCCTTGGCTTCCAAGCCGATTTGGGTGAACATGCGCTCTGGCAAGTCCGAGCCCTGTACCTCATGGCCCATATCGTGAAGGATGTGGGCCAGGGCGCTCATGCCCGACCCTTTGATCCCAATTAGATGAAATTTGTCTTTCATAACATAACTCCTCCCGGCCTAAGCCGTTATTTCCAGGTATTCGCTTTGGGACAGGTTCAATTCCCAATAAGGGGTCTTAGGGGACTGCCCAACCCATCCCCGTTTGTAAAGCTCCCCGACGACCCGCACCGCTTGGGCATAACTAAAGCCCAGTTTGGTTTGCAGCAGGCTATAGCTGACATGGTTTTTATCCAAAAACAGCTCCATGGACTCGAAGAGGCTTTCTTGGGAAACTTCCCTAACCTCTGCCACTGGCTTTGATTCGGCAACCGTCGCTTCTGGCTGCCTTGGGGGGATTTTTGGGATTTGGATCCCTTCAAGGCCTGGGTCTATCTCATCCTCCTCGGTCAAGGGAAGGGATTCGATGGCTAATGCATCCAGCAGGTAAACCAACTCCAGCTGCTTTTTAATGTGTTCCATGACCTTTTCTACATCATCGGAAGTGGCAACGGCATTCTCTAACGTGATGGCTTCCCCTTCAAACTGCCAATAGCCTGTCCTAGAAAGGGAGCCGAAACCAGCAGTTTGTTGATGGGATGACGCAAGGAAATGGATGCCGGCTTTTGGGCCGTCTAAAAGCAAGCCTGCGACTTGCGGCAGCCCTTTGGCTTGTTCCCAGTCGTTGGACACAACCACCAAATAAGGCAGGCGGTCATATTCTTGGTCAAACGTTGGCCTTAGCTCGTTAAAAGCCTCGATATGGGCTGCGTTTTCAGACTGGAGCAGCCGCAAGCGGCGCTGGCATTCATCTATAAGCCATTCCAAACCGGCTTTCAACCGGGGTTTTCCCCTTAAAATTGGCAGTGCCAAATGGGGAAGCCCCTCGTAACCCGTCAACGGATTTTCCATGCTATCCATCATCACCAAACGCAAATCCGCAGGGCCTGACTTAAAGAGCATCCCTAAAACCTGGGCATCCAACAACCCGGGTTTCTCACCGTCATTTAAGTGGTGGCCAAGCCTTCCTAGGTTCCCAATGACCCCGCTCCCCTTTGAATCGGTTCCCAGGGCAAGCATCAAGGGGTGGTTTACAAGCATGGCATCTGGGCTTGCCAGCGTTTTCCTTAAACTGCTTTCTTCCGGCAATAATTGAAGGGGCGGCAATTCGTAATAGCTGGAAACTTCGACTGGGGTTTTTGCAAGGTTGACTACTTCCTCAACAAACGCTTCGTCTGCTGCTGGGGCGGCTTTCGTTTCCCGGGCAATGAGTTCCCGGCGGCCTACCAAATACTGCCCATGTGCCAAATGGAGTTTCTCAGGTTTTTTTTGGCGGCTTCCGCTGATGGGGGAGATAAATTCGACCGCTTTGAACGGCGAAGGTTCTTTTTTTCCCGTGGCAACTGCTTTTGGCACTGCTTTTTCGGAAGGTTCCTTGATGGCTGGCCTTGGCACGAAGCTGTTTTCCACCGATGCCGCCCTCTGGTTAGGGGATGCGGCCGGTTTAAAAGCGGGCACTTTGTTTTCGGGGACTGGGGCTGTTTCCATGGTTTTTGAATGCCAGGATTTCAGGTTGGCCCCATCAGCCACCTTCTTATGGCTTGCTTCGGTTTTAGCAGATTCCCAAGACTGCCTTTTGGCCTGGGGCAATATATCGTGGTTGGTCAGGCGGTTGGTGGTTACTGGTTCGCCCATTTCGTCACCAAAGCCGACTTTTTCAATATCAAAAATTTTTTTCATTTTCTCACACCTTACGACTTTCATGGCAATGGATTGCCCTTTGCCTTATTATACACGAAGGGGAGGGGGTTTCTCAAGGTGTTGGGGCTTACTTCCCGCATTTCGACAAAAAAAGCAGGGGACGGTGGGATTCCTAATGGGAAAACCCGCTGCCATCTGCTTTTTCCTTACAAACCTTTGATGAAGGTTTCGATTTCCTCTTGGGTTTTTCGGTCCTTGTTGACCAGGCGGCCCAGCTCCAAGTTATTCTCATAGGCGACGAAGCTCGGGATGCCAAAGATGTTGAGGTCTTGGCACAGGTCGATGAACTCGTCGCGGTTGACGGAGTAAAATTCATAATCCGGGAAATTTGACACGATGTCCGGCAACACGGGTTTGACGGCCACGCAATCGGGGCACCAGCCGGCGGTGAACATCATCACTGATTTTTTGCCTTTGGCTTCTTCAAACTCCTTGACGGATTTAATTTCTTTCATTTGGCTTTCCTTCTTTCCATAGTGCCTCTAAGCGGTAAATCGGTTGCCCGAGGGCGCTGAATTTTTCTTCGTATTCGGTTTTTATGTTCCATTCCAGTCCCACCCGTGCATGAAGGTCGAAAGCCACGTCCTTTAATCCCATGCCGAAATCCGTGATGCTCTTTAAGGAATATTCAAACAACAGGCGGTTATCGGTTTTAAATGCCAGTGTGCCCGACGGGTCCATGATGGTTTTATAAATGCCTAGGAACGCCTCGTGGGTCAGGCGCCTTTTGGCATGGCGGGGTTTTGGCCATGGGTCGGAGAAATTCAGGTAAACATGGGCCACTTCCCCTGCTTCAAAGATGTCCTTTAGGTTTTCAGCATCCACCATCAATAGCTTTAGGTTGGGAAGGGGTTCGCTTTCGAGGATTTTTTCAATGGCACGGATCAAGACCGAGTCGAATTTTTCGATGCCAATAAAGTTTTGTTCCGGGTGCAGGCGGGCCATCCCGATGATGAACTGCCCTTTCCCCATGCCCACTTCTATGGATAAGGGCTGGTCTTTCTCAAATGCTGTCGACCATTTGCCCTTAAGGGATTTTGGATCCCCGATAACGATGCCTGGATGGGAGGCAATAAACTCTGCCGCCCCTTTTATTTTTCTTAATCTCATGCTGCCACCTTGCTTTCGCTGCTATTTTTTAATGTCCTTTATCAATCCCAATTCTTCTTCTGTCAGTTCGCGGCACTCCCCTAACCCTAAGGCGGGATCTAGTTCCAAAGCCCCGATGGCTTCCCGCTTCAGGTAGGTGACCTTGCACCCCACCGAAGCAAACATCCGCTTCACCTGGTGAAACTTTCCTTCGGCAATCTCAATTCCCACTAAGCCATCTCCTAGCATTTCTACCTTAGCAGGCTTGGTCGTAAAAGGTTCGTTTTGCCCGTCTAGGATTTGGACGCCCGATTCAAGCTTCGCCTTGC
Organism: Turicibacter sp.; assembly: GCA_009787345.1. Classification (GTDB taxonomy): domain Bacteria; phylum Bacillota_I; class Bacilli_A; order MOL361; family Turicibacteraceae; genus WRGF01. The sequence goes on along the minus strand of WRGF01000210.1, from coordinate 21,537 downwards.
CTTCTTCGGTCAGTTCCCCGGAAATTTTGGCTACGTAACGTTTGTAAACCTCTTTTTTAGGGGAAATAATCCCATGGACCAAGGCACCGTCATTCGTCAAGAGCATGAGCCCTTCCGTGTCCCGGTCGAGGCGCCCCGCAGGCACAGGCGCGTATTTCAAATAATCTTCGCTAAGCAGGTCGATGACCGTCCGCCCGGATTTGTCCTTGGTGGCGCTCAGGCAATCCCCTGGCTTATTCATCATGAGGTAGATGAACTCTTTGTACTCAGCCACCGTCCCCCGCACCGTCACCACCTGGGCCTGGATGTCGACCTTCGTTTTGGCATCTTTGACCAGTACGCCGTCGATTTGGACCGCTTTGTCCTTTAAGAGCTGCTTGCAGTCGTTTCGGCTGCCATAACCGGCATGGGCCAGGTATTTATCAATTCTCACAGTATCAATCCTCGCATATAGTGTAATAGCTATAAATTATAATAGCACAATCCCGCCCATAATCATAGTATATATTAGCCCAGGGCATGGCTGAACATACATCAGGCATACCCTCGAATAAAGTTCCCGAAAGGAGGTTTAAGCCTATGTCAGTGTTTGATTTCTTCAAAAAATCCACGCCCCCTCCCAAAATTGACCAAATGGAACAATTTTACATGAACCAGTTCATGGCAAACCAAAACTCGAAACCGCAAGCACTGCCAGGCAGCCCGCCGGGCTATCCTTATCCAGTGATGGACCGCCCCGCTGGAAACCAAGATTTTTCGGGAATGACACAGATGGGAGGACTAAATAATATGGCTAAAAACCAAAACATGCCGCAGCCAGCGATGTACAACCCTTATCAGATGCCCCCCGGGCAAATGATGATGAACCCCATGGCGCAGCAGATGATGCCAGGGCAGGGAATGGGACAGATGTACCCGCAGATGATGCCAGGGCAGGGCATGCCCATGCAACCACTCCCCAACCAGATGCAACCCATGCCACAGATGCCGGGGCAAATGCCAAACATGCAACAAGCTATGCCCCCTCAGGGGATGCCACAAGGGATGCAGCAGATGATGCCTTCACCGATGCCGCAACAGCTCATGCCACAGCCGATGCCGCAGGCCATGCCCACACCCATGCCTGCTGCGATGCAACAAAACATGGCGCCCATGCCGGCTCAAATGAATAACCAGATGCAAGTGCCCCAACAAAACCTTCAACCGATGCATCCCCAGATGCCCATTAACCAGGGCCCCGCCTTCAACCAGCCCCAAATTTCCATCAACCCCCAAACCGGGCAGTTGACCATTAACCCCCCCGCAGCCCCGCAACCAATTGACCGTCCTGCTGCGCCAGCGCCTAGCCAACCAATGGCACCCACACCGCCTGTCCAACAAATGCATCCCTTGCCCACTCCCCAACCACGGACAGAGGAGTTGGTCCCCGAGGCCCAGCCGGCACATGGGGTACCTAAAAAGCCAGCACCGAAAATTAACTATCATGCCCCAAAAAGCCGCCCTGCACCCACGACGGCACCCCATGTATCCAGCGACGGGGAACTGGTAGAAATGCAGCGCCAAATCAATGATTTGACGAAACGGATGAACGATTTGGAAAAACAATTGGAACACTCGACCCACCACTTGTTTTAAATTTAAAACCCCATGGGACTGCCAAAATTACTGGCATTTCCCATGGGGTTTTGATTTTTTTATTCCTGTTTTCTTCGTCTTAGCCGATTGAGGAGCCCTTTTAAAGAAGGACTGAATCCAAAGAGGGACTGAAACACATCGAAGTACCACGCAAGCCCAAAATAGGTGGCAATCCCCAATAACCCAAGGGCGGCGATGTAGGTGATGCCCGATAAGCGGGACGTTTCATTGAAGGGGAATACCCGGTACAACACGAAGCGCCCGCCGCCCACCACCAATGCCATGATGGCTGAAAAAATAAAGGTAGGCGCCAGCTTCCTAATGAGGATCCCGAATTTCAGGTGGGTCCTTTTTTTAATGATGAAAAGGCTTCCCACAATGCAAAAGCCAAAGGCCGCATTGGTGGCGATAACGCCCCCCCAGACACCAAAGCGGGGCAATAAAAGCACATTCCCAGCAAACTTAATGACCAAGGAGATTGCCAAAAGCGCAATGCCATAAAATTGGGCACCGATGCCTTGCAAGATGGCCATGACGATGCTGTAAAGGGCCATGAACAAGCCGATGGATGCGCCGACCCTGAAAATTTCCCCGCCCATGATGTTCATCTCCTCATAGCCCCTGCCAAAGAGCATGACATAGATGGGATGGGACAGGATGGTCAGGCCGATGACTGCCGGAATGGTAATAAAACAGGTCAGCTGAATAGCCTGGATAAGCACCCGGCGGACTTCTTTGCCATTGCCGGCCGTCAAAAACCGGGTCAGCTCCGGAACAAGGGGCTGCCCAAATGCGATGGCAAAGGAAACCGGGATCATGATAATCTTAAACAAAGAACCGGTAAAAATCCCTTGGGCCGCTGTTGCCTGAAGGCTATTATAACCGTAATGCTCCAATCCGCCCAACAAGGTCCCGTTGTCAATGATGATGTAAGCATTGGCAGCAAGCCCTAAAAGGGCAAATGGGATTGCATAAGAAATCAGTTCCAAAAACAGATGGGAAATATCGGGCGACTTTTGGGTGGGGTCTGATGTTTTAAGGAGCGCATCGAATTTGCGCTTGTTCTTCATCCAATAATACAAAAGGACCAAGAAGGCCGCTATCCCCGACAATAAGGCCGCAAATACTGAAAAAGAGACGGCTGCTTCCGTAGACATGCCCAGCACCCGGATGATGAAGAAAGTCCCCGCAATGATGAAGACAACCCGGACCAACTGCTCAATGAATTGTGAAATCGAAGAAGGGACCATGTCCTGGTTTCCCTGGAAAAATCCCCTAAAAATCGCCATGGGAGGAATAATGATGAGGGCAAAGCTGACGGCCCTGATGGCGGTGGCAATTTGTGAAACCGAATGGTACTGCTCGGCCACCGGGACGCCCGAAAGCACCCACCTCGCATACAACGGCGCGATAAAGTATAAAATCGTAAAGCCGACAACCCCTAATATGGTCATGAAAATCAGGCCGAACCGAAATATCCGCCGCGATGTGAAATAGTCTTCCTTAGCATTATACCGCGAAATAAATTTTGCCATCCCCACAGGAATCCCCAATGTGGAAAGGCTTAAAAACAGCCCATAAATATTATATGCGTGGCTGTAAAGCGCCATCCCCGTTTCCCCGACCATCTGCTGGAACGGGATGACGTAGACAACCCCCAGCAAACGGGTCGCAAACATGCTGATACTCAAAATCATGGCACCTTTTAAAAACCGATTCCCCATATAAAAACCTACTTTCTACCGAACGTGCTGCATACAATCCTTACCATTTTACTACACTTTGGCAATTTTGCAAAGAAAAACCAGTGGCTATACTATTAGGATGTGCATTTTCGGGATTTTCAGACAAATTTGCAGGCGAAAAGATTTTTTTTGGCGGAGGATGCTAAATACATAAATCCCTTGTTTGGAAGCATACTAGAAAGGTGAAATTTGACATGAGGGAGGCAATGAATTGATGAAAGCCCTTAAACACTCAGTATTGGCCAATATGGACGAATGCGGCTTCGATGAAGTGCAGGAAACGATTTTGGATGCCATCGAATCCGGGGAAGAATCCACCCTTCCGGGACTGGGCGTCTTGTTTGAAGTCCTCTGGGCCGCCAGCGATGAATCCGACCGCCAGGCCATCGTGGCAAAAATCGTGAAAGCCCTGGGTACGAAAGCCGTCTAAAACGTAAAATAGGATAATCCCGAAAACCATTGGGATTATCCTATTTTTGGGGTTTGAAATCAATCCAAATCCCGGCCATAATGGTCCATGGCCCGGTTGACTTCGGGGACATTCTGGGGCTTCATCAGCTTGGTGAGGCGGTCCTTTAATACCTCGAATTCCTTGCGAGAGAGGGGCGCTCCTTTTTGGGCAGCAAAGGTTTCGTGTAAAATCCCCTGCACTTCAGTTGCCTTTTCCTCCTCAGCCCGTTCCATCATAAAGGCTAAAAATTGTTTCTGTCCGGCATTCATGCTGGCCAACTCCTTTTTTTGAATCGTATTTAGAGTATGCCCAAAATCAGAGCTAATTATAGCGGTGTGCAATAAGTAGGCACGGGATAAGTGGAAGCTTTCCGCCTTTCATTGACCGGGCTGGGCATTCACCACGGCTCTGATTAACCTGACTTTCCTTAATACCCATTTCAGCAAGTATAAGACCCCATCCATTCCATGTGCACCCCTCCCCTAATTCTTTATCACCCGCAATTCGCTAACGGGATGTCCGATTTCAAATCCCCCCGCAAAAAAGGCGGTTTCCACGGCGATGTAGGACTTGCCTTCCTTTAAATATCCCGCAAATAATTCTTGGGTGTGCTCGATGGCGATGTCCGTGTTTTGCCGGCAATGCCAGTCGCCTTTTGGGAGCACCACCATCTGGATTCCCTCCTTGGGCTGTGCCAGTTCCGCAAATAAATACCGTTTGCTCTGGGTTTTGGTGCAGATTTTCAACAGGCCAAATTCCGAGAATGCCCCATAATCATCGTCCCCGCCATATTCAAATTTTAGGAAAGCCCTTGCCACTTCCTCGAATTGATGGATGCCCCCGAAAGGCAATTCGTACGGGATGACATGGAGGTATTTTTCAGGGAATTCTTGGGTGTAGCTATGCTGTTGGCTATCCGCTGTTTGAATCTTCCTTGACCTTTCTTCGATGCTTTCGATGAATGCCAAGCCCAGCTGGATTTTCCCTAATTTCTGGGTGGCCAGCTTTTTTCCGTGGGCTAAAAGGGAAGGGCTGTCGATGATGCCTTTAGAATCGGTGAAGCGGGCCAGTTCCTTTAAGGGGATGTCCAGTTCAACGCAAAATTGGATAAGCATGATATGAAAAACCTGTTGGGAAGCATAAAACCGATAGCCGGTTTGTGGGTCGATGTAGGCGGGTTCCAAAATTTTTATCCGCTCGTAATAGCGCAGGGAGTAAATGCTGACGTCGGTAAGCCTGGCAAATTCGCTGATTTTCAATAAGTTATTTTTTTCCATCTTGCACCCCTTGACTCTGGCATTATGCTATAGTTTATACTCCTAGTATAGCACAGCAAAAGGAGCGATGACAAATGAAACTCGACCACTTAGGACAATTTTACGCAAGCCTGGACCGCCAGGCCCATCCCGGATATTTTAGCATAACCGCCCATCTGAAGGAGGCTATCGACCCCGAAGTTTTAAAGGCTGCAACCACCAGTTTGGGCAAACGGTATCCCCACTTGAATGTGCGGATAAAAAGCGGGTTGTTTTGGTACCGGCATGAGCGGATGGAGGGTGCCCTTACCCCACAGTGTACCGAACTAACCTCTCAGCCGGCGAAGGCTTTTAAGAAGGGGGAAGCCCTGACCCGAATCCTTCATGGCGACAAGCACCTGACCATGGAAGTCCATCATTCGGTTTGCGATGGCAGGAGCCTGTCTAAAATGATTTCAAGCCTATTGGAACACTATTTTAAGCTTTTGGGAAATTCCTCCTTGCCAGTAACGTTGCCCCATCCTGATGAAGCGATTGACGGCTACCGTACCCATGCGGATTTAAGGAAAACACCCTCCCATCCTAAGAAAAAGGCCTATGTCCCTTATTTTCAACCCGCTGACCCGAAAACCATCAGCCGGACTTATGATTTGAACGCATTAAAAACCAAGGCTAAATCCTTTGGCTTGAATGTTACGGAATACCTTTCCGCCAGTATTTTGAGGGGCTTTTCAAAAATGCGGGCGTTGGAAGGTCTGAATCACCCCATCACCATGAGCATCCCAGTGGATTGCCGGCGCTTTTTCCCAACTGCCTGCCTGCGGAATTTTGTGACCGCAAAATCCATCACCATGGTGGAAAGCGATGATTTCATAGAAGTCGCCAAAGGGATAGGCAAGCAACTGGGGCAGATTGATGGGGAGTTTATCCAAGAAAAAATCAGCGAAATGGAACGGTTGGCAAAATTCACGGACTATGTGCCCCTGTTTATCAAAAAGCACCTCATCCGCCTCATTGGCACAAGGGAGAGCGCCGGGTATACGACCATTTTATCTAATTTAGGAAATATCAACTTGACGGATGAAGTTTCCCGCCAAGTGGATCATCTGAGTTTCGCCCTGGGTGCCGAGCCTGGGCTTCCCTATCAATTCGGCTGCGTCGCTACGGGCAACCGCCTGACGTTGACGGCTACTACTGTTGCCGAGGATAACCAGGTTGTGAAAGATATTTTGGATAGCCTGGCTACTTAGCGACCAGTTCGACCTTGATCCGGTCGGGGTCCTCGAAAAAGACGGCGTAGTAATCAGGCCCTCCCGCATGGGGATGGCGGTCGGCATACAGGATGTTGGTTCCCCTGTCTTTCAGTTTTTCCGTCAGGGCATCCAACTCACCCCTATCCGGCAAGTGAAATGCCAAGTGGTTGAGCCCGGTTCGGCAGCGATGATAGGGAATATCCAAAAAACGGTCCTCTGTTTGGACAAAGGTCAAATACGTTTCCCCCTGTTTGAAACTGCTGCCCCCTTCCCATGATTGGAATGGGACGTAGCCGAGTTCCCCCAATAACCAGCCCCAGAATTCGGTGGATTTTTGCAGGTTGGAAACGTAGATTTCGAGATGATGGATTAAGCCTTTGGTCATAATTGCCTCCTGAACGAACTGCGGTAATAATCCACTGCAAAGCCATAATGCGTGTAAAATTCGATGGCGTTGACGTTTTCCTGTGCCGTATCCAAGAACCAGGTGGCTTCTCCTGGCAAGGTTACATTCAAAGCAAGCTGGTTGGCAGCATAATCCAAAAGCGATTTGCCATAGCCCTTGCCCTGGGACGTTTTCGCCACGCAAAGGTACTCCATTTCCCCTTCGTTTAGGGTGCCATCGAAGTTCCAGACACCTGCCCCCGCCACCTTTTCGCCTTCAAGCAAAATGGCAATCTTAGAGCCGTCCTCCAGGCATTCAACCAAGTCGTCCAAGCTTTTTCGGCGGGACCAAAAATCAAGCCCTTCCAAAAAAATCTGATGGATTTCCTCTAAGTATTCACGGTCATCCAAGGTGACTTCCACGATTTTGTAGGGGATTTCCTTTGCCTCATGCTTTCGCAAATCGTAACTCATGGCAACCCCTTTGTAAGAGTTTTCGAATCCCGCTTGTGGAAGGGCTTTTAGCATCACATCATTGGCCTCCACCACATCCACGTCCACTTCCTTCCCTTCCAACTCCTCAAGGGCCGTGATTTGTTCAAAAATCCCCACGACGTTTTCCACTGTATGGTGCACAGGCTTAAAGACCGGGCCGAGGATATAAAGCCCCCAATCCTTATCGTAAATCCCGAAAATGCCCAGGCGGTCGCCGATGATGTAAAAATTTTCAAGAAGGGTCGTGCCATCTTCCTCGTATTCATAAGTAGTAAACAAAATGCTACTTTTATTAGTATACCCTTTTTTCATCGTAACATCAACGTTTTTGACCATTTTTTAAGTAAACAAATCCTTAAGGACTTCATTGAGATTGTAATTGAATATTGGAATAATTGAAGCCAAACCATATAAATAGTTGGCAAACAAAATTCTATTTTAATTCGTATGTCCAAAAAGTTGATAAAATCAACAGTTAAAAGTTTTTTATCTTAAGGGTACCTCTAAATAGGCTAAATTAGGTTGGATTATCCAGTTAGCTATTCGATGAGATAAGAAATTAGTTTAAAAATGTCCAGAGTATGGAGACAAAAAAAACCGAACACACTGTACGGTTTCTTTATTTTTGAATAATATATCTCATTCTGAACGATCAAATCATTTGAATCAATATTGGTATTAAGAGTGATTTAGTTAAGTTAATGATAAATTTAATTTACCTTGTTCCCCATATTGCAAAACCACCTGTATGACGATTAGCTTGGTGATGAGCTGTATTAACTAATTGCATAACTCCCCTATCTTGATGATGATGCCATGTTAGTCCTCGTGGTGTTATTCCAGCTTGAATGTCCCTTATTTGAACCTCACTAAATCCCATTCTACCAGCAGTTCTGTTAAATTGCTGTCGTAAGGCTGCATTCGCTCGACTAATATGCACTCCGCGAGTTTGCTTTAAGTCTGCGTTTTTTAATCTCATAGTAAACCTAGAAGCAAAAATAGGAAAGCCAGCCATGTTATAGCGAACTCCAAATGCACCTACTTGTCCTCGCAAATGTCCATTTATTACTGGAATCCACCGCTGAGAACCATTAGCAAGAGTCTGTCTTACTTTAACACCTGTAACCCCACCAGCTTTAAGAAATGTTTTTGTTACTGCAAATTTTGCAGGGATAACAAACCAGATTATTCGTTCTTGAGGACGAACAGAGGTATCCCATATCCAATCATCTTGAGAAATAAGAGTATATGGCTGTTCAAATAATTCAAAGTAGCTAATAATTCCTTTACTGCTTAAATATAAGTCAGGAAGAATATACCAAGCATATTCATCTTCTAGTAATAAAGAAATTTCCTTCCATTCTTGGTCTGGTAAATTTGTGAAGAATTCAGCTTCTTCAAGAGTAGTATAATACCCTCTTTCTACCATTTCTTTATAAGTAAGAGCATAACCTCCTTCTAAATAATCCAGATAATTATCAACTGCTTCATCAATATCAATGAAAAAACCGAGTTTAACTAGTTCCTCGAGGGAATAGTGTTCAAATAAGGTGATATCAAAATATTCATCTAATTCATCAATGATATTACCACCGCTAATAGGCCCACTAACAACAGGAGTACCGCCAATAGGACCGCTAACAACAGGAGTACCGCCAGGACCACTACCGATAATTACTCCACCGACAATACGTTCTTGCCTTACTAAAACATCAATCTCCACAGCAGTTACAGCAATTTGGCTCGTTAATAATAGATTAAAAAATATTGAAAATGATAAAAATATACTCAAAAATTTGCTGAATTCTTTTTTCATAATGTAAAATCCTCCCAGTTTATAAATAATTAATCAATTAAGTTTTCAAGAAATAATTTTTGAATTTTCCTTGCCTCCCTAATGACAATCTCATTTATATCATAATTTTTTTTTGACGGGTAGGTTAATAATTTTTCTAATAACTGATTCATTAGCCCTATATTTAGTTCACTCTTCTTTACGGTTTTCAAACGCTCTAAAAGATAATACTCACAAGAAAATACAGATAAAAAATCTGAGTGGTGGGCAATTAGTATTAATTTTTCTACTAACCAGTTGATTTCATAACCTTGTTGTGATAAAATACGAAATCCAGAAGTTATAGTATAAATATCCTTTCCCTTCTTAAAGGTACTTTCAATAGAGGCTGGACTATAATCAATTTCTGGTATTGTAAGTTCATAAAATTCCGTTGGCTTAGGTTTCAATTTTTTAATCAGCTCATCAAAGCTATTAGCTACAATTTCGTCCATAGCATAGTCTGAATCTAGATATACAATTGGGGGGTTTGAGCCATTATGGTTCCTATAATCAAATGCAAGCCACCAATGACCATCACCCGAAAACAAAACGATTTTATTTGGAAGTTCCCATTCTTGAATTAAAAACTTTGACTGTAAAATGCCTTCGCAATTTTTATCACTAACACCTAAAAAATATTCGATTTGTACTTCCTCTGTATCTCCAATTAATTCATCAGTTTGAAAAACATTATCTAACAACATAGGAGTATAGAGCCTTCCTCCATTTTTTTTCTTTAGTAGTTCCAAATATGTAATAGGTAAATTTACTGCTAGTTCATTTTCAACTTTTAATATCTTTTCTTGGGTTAAATCCTCCAACTCATACTCATCGGGTTCTCCATATTGCCAAATTTTTGTCATTTCCATTTTAGACCACCTATTTTCTGTAAATTTTGAATTTTAAATAATTATAGTCTGCGTCAAGTTGATATATAAAAGCTCATTACGGTGAATAGCTTAAAAAAGGAATTTGTTCCTATTTCCCAAGCCATGATTTTTGATTTCATCATATCGCTACAAAAGGCATCTGGAATTCTATGGAGAAAAAAGCGACATTCCCTTCAGCGTATTAAGTACAAATAAATTAACGCAATAAAATAATTAACAATAGAATATTAACATATAAAAAAAGGATATATTGTCGAAATTTGCCATTTATTCAAAAATAAAGTAATATTTTGTTTTTTACATATATACCCCCCTATTAGTAATGGGGGATATATGCAATTTTAGGATTCACCCAGATTTTTGACACCCCGCCATCTTCTCCCAGCACCCCAAACAAAAAGCCAAAACAAAAACCCCGCCACCATCATAAACTGCCTGAGCCTCATGCCTAACCGTCTCCTGATTGCACCCATCACACACCACGATTTCTGTTATCATTTAACTGGCCTCCTGTCCATAAAAGATTAAAACCCGATTTAAGGATTCTCCGCTTACGCTCCGAGGCAGTCGCATTCCAATCCTTGAAGCAAGGCAAAGCCCGCCACCAGGGTTGTCTCACTGGCTAATGAAAAGGTCAAAAGATGCGTCACCATCGGATGAAGTCCATGCCTTGCCTAAATTTCCTCATGGGAGCCTGCGTCTGCGTCCACTCCCTTCGGGTCTTACGTTCCTGCCGTTTCGCTAACGCTCCACTGTAAAAGATAAAAAGCAAGCAAGTGGCCCCGGCCCTGCCGGGTTCCCCTTGCCCAAAACCCTAAACAGCACGAAAACCGCCCCGTTGGGAGCGGTTTTTTGCTGTCCTTAAACCCTTTCGCTACGTTCCACAAAGGTTTGCCTCTGGATCCGCTCAATCTTTGCATAAGAATCATAAAGTGCCCGAAGCCCCGCGTCCTGCACGAATGACTTTCGCCACAGCCTCCTCAGCTTGCTTTTCTTTTCCGGGTTGTCCACGATGTGGTTGTACTCATAGGCGTCAAATGCCCGTGTAAACGTCCAACGGCCGAGGAAGGTCCGGCACTCCACCACCTCATAGCACTGCTCCCGCAAAGGCTTCGCCACCCGCCCGAACACCTGGGACGTGGCAATGATCTTCACCCGCTGTTTCCGCTGTTGGGTAATCTCCGACAGCAGGGTCTCGGGAAAATTCCGCCAAGCCGTGGAATTGAACTCATTTTGGATCTCGTCAATGGCAAAGATCACACCCTTCTGCCCGTTCCGTACCTCAAAAAAATCGTTCCAATCCTGAAACTCCCGGTCCTGGTTGGCATAGCCGTAATTGGTCAGCACCACGCACCCAGGGTATTTCCGCCTCATCCGCTCCAGATACTCCGTCATGGCCGTCGTCTTGCCACCGCCCTGGCGACCGCAGTAAAGGGTCAGCCCAAACTCCTTGAAATCCGTGTTTTTATCTTTGAGTGCCAGACGAAAATCCTTCGCCTTCAGCCAAAGAAACCGCCCAAGCTTTTGGAAAAACCCAACTTCCGAATAATAAATGACCTTTTTTGGCTTCATGCTAAAACCCTCTTTCATTGTTTGAAAATTTTTTGGAACAGGCTGTTCATCACCGACCAGCCCCACCGGAACGCCCTTAAGGAAAAATCCGTATAATGGAACGTCAGCAAGATAAGGATACAGGAAATCAGCGTATCCATCGGGAAAAAATAATTGATGTTCCCATTGATCCAGTGCCACAGTGTCAGGGTTCCCGCGAACTGGGCAAAGAACCCGTCGATCCCCGTCACCAACGTGGACATCAGGGACGTGACAAACACGATCAGCGTCGTATAAAACAAAATCAGGATGGGAAGCATCAAAGCCTGCCGTGCATTCCTGAATTTTTGCTGGGTCACCACCGAGAAAATAATGCTGGCCGTCAGCCCCTGGTTGAACAAAAACGTCTTAAGTGCCACAAAGGCTTTGGCGATAAATGCTAAAACAACCGTCATTCCACCACCTCCTAAATTTTGACGGAATTAAGGAAACTGGCAAACTTGCGGACAAGAGCCAAACCCGTCAGGATAATGAACATGGAGCCAATGCGGTTTCGCCAGGTGTGCCTCATCACCTCCAAAAAGTAAGGGTTCATAAACGGCAGATCCAACGTCCCCACCAAAGGAATGTCCCAGCTTACGTTTTCAGGCAGGTTATGGCTTTGGGTATTGCGACCATTAAGGGCCATGGCATTGCCGAAATAATTGGAGATCCCCGAAATGAAATCAAGGACGAACTGATAAATATTGAAAACATCAAACAAGAAATCCCTGCCCCGCTCTAAGAGAGGCGACAGCCAAGGCAGTTCGGGCAAGACCTCTGTCGGCACGTCCAAGTCCAAATCCAACAGCCCGTCCAGTTCCAGTTCATTGATGAAAAAGAAAGACTGGAGCCAATCAAAGACATTGGCAATCCCGCCCGCAATTGATCCAGGGATGGCAAGGACAGCGTTCCAGATATTCGTCAAGCCCTGGATAATCCCCCCTGGGATGGCCAAAATCCCATTCAGTATGCTTTGTAAAAACCCCAAAATCCCCGCCAGTTCAGGCGTGGCAGTTACAGGTGGGGAAATCACGCCAGGGGGAACCGTATCCGTCACCCGGTCGGCAGTGGTCCAGCCCCCGTCCTCGATGGCAGGAAACCCAAGGCCAGGCCAGGCAACCTCCCGCTGTTGTTCATCGGTCAAAGGGATGCCACTGGGAAACATCAGCCCAAGCTCACGGTCCACATTCAAAGGGATCCCGTTGTGATGGGGGATGGCATCCTCCAAAGGGATGGCAATCCCGCCCCCCGATTTCTCCCGCACCGAATTAATGGCATTCGTCACATCCAAGGGGAATGTTTCGATCCGGTCCCGCATGGACTCATTGTTCAACGCATAGCGAAGCCCGCTCACCGACTCAATGGCGGGGATCGCCCAGTTCAGGGGCAATAACTCGCCCACCTGGGGAAAATACTCCAGGGACAAGGAAAAGTAAAACCCCCGGGCCATGGCCTCCCGAAACGAAGCCGTTGAATGGCTCATGTTCTGCCAGCCCACCACCGAACTGGCCGGTGGCATCTGGATGACATTGAAATGGGCATGGTTCGTGTGCCTCATCACCACCACGTTTTGGTTTTGGCGGTCAAACACCAGATTGATCCGCAACGCAGATTCCGCATTATGGTCAAACCCCGTCATAAATTGGAACTGCCCATTGAGCGTTGCCCAGATTCCAAGGTCAGTTGGGTTGGACGGGTTCCCAAGGGTCACCCCGCAGGAAACAAACATCCCCGTGTTGGTGCAGGGCGACGTAAAATACCCATCAAACAGGCGGGACAGCTCAAAGAAATGTTCCTCTGACGCATGGCGGGGAGCCAGTTCCAACAATGAACTGGCCGTCGCTTCCACAAACCACTGCCAAACCTCCTCCGTCAGGTTGACCACATTGTCCCCCGCCAGCTGTGCCAACAGGATTTTCTCCGCCAGGGCTTCCTCGATGTGGCGGGGAGCGTCCTGCCAAAGCCTCTCGGCAAACGCCGAAATCTCATCCATCGCACCGCTTGCATGGGTCAGATGGGCCGACCCATAAGCAAGGCCCGCCACGGAAGTTGCCGAAAACAAATATTTCCCAACCAAAGGCACCCAGGCAGGGGCCGACTTGATGGCCAGCCCGATCCCCAGGGTCAGGGCAAGGGAATGGGCCTTCATCACCGGGGTGACAAACATCACCAGCGACAACAGCGAGCAAAGCATCAGTTTCATTGGTTTTCTCACGATAAGCCTCCTTTTCTTGCCGATGGATTGAAAAAACCGCAACCTCCCGGCTACGGCTTGAAATCGTCCTGAACCCTTCATGGGATTCCCTGGGCTTGCCAGGCAACCGCTAAAGCGGTCTGCCCGCCAACACCCAAGGGAAACTACATGAACTGGTTAATGGTACGGATCACAAAACGGATCCCGACACCCACTGCGATGATGGACATCCCAACGCCCGCAACAATCGGCACATTGGTCGTCACCGAATCCACAATCGGCTGAAGCATGTCAGCAGTAATCTGAAACATGGCAATCCCTCCCTTCAAACAAATTGGCAACACGTTGTACACCGCCCACCCAACTGCCCGAAAACCAATTTTCGGGCAGTAAGCTGGAAAGCCTACCGATAATTCATGGTGAACCGCCGAAGGATCTTATAAATGCAAAACAGGACAAAGGCACCCGGCAAGATCCCCGCCAAAAACACATAATGGGCAAGGGAAGCCATCTGAACCACTTCCAAAGACTCCTGAATCTGTTCAACGGCCATCACCAGTTCGCTGTAATCCCTGATTTCCAAGACTTCAACGGACTCATAGCTTTCAGCCTCTAAAACCTCATCTAAGATTTCCGGCAAATCCACTAAATCATAACCCTCATTAGGAACCATAAGTCTCCATGATCCGCTTCTTGTCCTGGTTCAAAAACGTATCAATCACATACCCGTCCTTGAACTCCACCACCAACACATAATACATGGACTGGTTCTTCTGGGAAAAACGCTCGGCCACATAGATGGACTGAACATGCTCCGACTTGTCATACACGTTTACATTATTCATCTCACTCACCACCGCTTTCTTAATTTTCCTTACACGTTAATTATACCAAGGCGTCCCCTGCCAAACCACGTCACTTCCGTCGTAATCCACTACCAAAAATTGAAAAATCCACTTCGTGAAATTCGACACAAAAAGACGACAACCTTGTCGTAATTACGAACTCAAACAAAATTCGACAATGCCAATTTAGCATTTAATGTATAATTACCCTATTAATTCCAAAGGAGTGATAAAGATGGACACAAGAGCAAATAAAGACATGGTAGCGGATAACTTAATCACGCTACGCACAGCAGAAGGTTACACCCAAGAGCAACTGGTAGGAATGGGGATTGGCCTCAAAGATCCGCGACAATATCAACGCTATGAAGGCGGGTATGCCAAATTGCCAGGGGACGTGGCTTACCTCATTACCCTAAGGCTGAACTGCACCATGGACCAAATCTACGCTGGGTGCTTCGGCTGGCTTTGCGTCAGTTATGGTCTTTACAGCTGTTACCTTTATCTCGTTGCCCAGGCAACAACAGCCCTATAAAACCCGAAAACAGGAAGGAGCACATCCAACCTGTTTTTTTCCTATTCTACTTTTTGATGATGGGCCACATATTCTGCTACCAGATGATAATCCTTAGTGTCCAACTTGTCCTTGCTTTCACGGATGATGGTATCCAGTATTTTAGGACGCGACATGCCAATCAACTGATTGGAATCATCTTTTTTCAGGACGGTCAGCCCTTTTTCAGCCCTGTCGATCATCGCCAGGGTTTTCCCATGGGCCTTTTCAATGTACAGGATTTTTTGTTCCAGATTCAGGTTCTTAGGCTCCGTCACCAGCTTTATTTTCTCCACCTCACCGATGAAAGCCTTCCATTTCGGATTGGTCACCCAAGACCGCTTTTTCTTCAAAGCCCCATTTTTCAGGTAAGTCCTATCCACCAATTCCAAGTTGTTGTTTAAAATCCCAAGGGCCAGATGGGACATATCCAAATCATCGGCAACCATCCGCCCGACTTGATTGGCCTTATCCCCTTTGATTTCAATCTCCAAACGGTCCCAACGGTCTGGGATCAAGCGACGCATTTCTTCCTGCTTATCTTTTGGTGCCTGCCTAAGCTTTGACAGCTGTTCCAATCGCTTGTTATAAATACGGATATAGGTTTCACTGCTTCGGCTCCCAAGGGTTAATAGTTCTTCATTCTTTTCCTCTTCCTCGCCAGGTTGCCTGATTTTCCTACCATTCTTAAAGGCCACATTCTTGATCCGCGTCTTGCATTCGCCACTCACGATTTTATCATGGAGCCAATCAATGGCCATGGTCAGTTCATCCGCTTCCCGCCGATCGTCAATAGCCAGGTCAATGCGGGTAAAATTTAGCTTCCTCGAATGTTCCTCACAGCTTAAATAAAAACTTTGGAAAAGTTCAGGCCAACTTTTAATATGCTCCTCCAAAAATCGGCACCCATTTCCTGAAACTACGACGTTCACCGTATGCTTCATGCCCTCATGATCGGAACCCGAGGATAGGGTAATCCCACCAATGGACTCCGAAGTAAGATAACCATGTTGGCGAAACCTACCGCCTTCCTCCCAAAGCTGTTCCTCCAGGTTCAAAAGCAACTTCACCTCATCCACCGTCACATGATGGAAAGTCGCCGTCACCCAGTCAATGAGCATCGTCAATCCCATGAAGGAAACCCAGAAAAATAAATTTCACGAAACTTCAAATGGCTTTCCAGGCAAGCCACCAACCGCTTGTTGTAGCCCATCAGCTGATTAAGCTCCGCCACCAATAACCGTTCCCTTAAAGGTTCGGTATACTCAAAATCCGCTTCCATCAATAAGGAAAGTGCCCCATCCATCAATGCATGGACACGCCCCAGTTCCGCCAAATAAACCTCATTAACCGTCATACCGACCACTCCTTATTTTTTTAAAATCCTAGGGAAATCCAAGTCAAGCCAGGCTCTTGTGAAAAGAAGGCAGGCTCATAGCCACATCAATGAATTTCTCCAAGTCCAATGTCCCCGTCGAAGTCACCGTCACGCTCACCTTAGCCTTCGGCCTCTTTGCTTTCTCCTGATCCGCCATCACTTCACCCCCTTCAAAACCTCCCGTGATTTGATACCCCCTGATTATATAGCGACAGACTCCGCCAAACCACGACGTAAATGACGTAATTTTCAAAGGCACAAAAAAAAGCCGACATGCATCGGCTCATAGGATTAAAGGGTTTTATAATAGATATGTATTTCAATAGGGGCCTTAAAGTCTCCTTTTTTGCGACCTAATCGGCGGTACTCTATTTTTTCAATGAAAGACTTAAATAGCGTGTTCAAATCTCGTGATTCCATATCAGATGTGCCATTTAAGATGGATTCCAGACGGGCAATAAATACTTCCAGGGGTTTAATGCTGTCCTCTTCTTGCATGTTTTGAAGCTTCTCAATCTTAACTTGCAACTCCCCAATTTTTTGTTTCCTCTGCTTGATTTGAAGCTGGGCTTCCGATTCATCCATCATGTCCAGAATAAAGGCTTGAGAGGTTTTTTTGATCTGGGTCTCAAGCTTCGTGATTTCAGCCTGGCATTTCTTAATGTCTGCATCTGGTGAATATGGAGCATTCTTATCGGTTTTTGAGCGGATCTGATCCAAATGGTCTTTCAGTCTTTCAACATATTTGGAAAGTTCCTCATAAATACCTTCTTTCAATATTTCAAATTTACAAGACTGGTTTGCACAAAGTGTATAGGTGCCGTCTTTATGATAGGTTGGCGTTTCACAACTTGACACCCTTATAGTTAAATCCTTGCGATTCCGTTGGAATGTATGTCCCTTACCACAAATCGCACAGGTAATTAAATTACTGAATGGATTTTTCGCAATTCTTCCTGCAATGGGTATTGATGCCCTTGACTTCCTGATTTTATGCACAGCATCCCAATCCTCTAATGATATAATAGGTTCGTGGGCATTTTCTACACGAATTTGATTTTCTGTATCATTTTTAATTCGCCGAAGGCTACCGCTAGGTGTCATCTCTGTCTTAGACACCATGCATTTTCCATAGATTGCAGTTCCGATGTATACTTCGCTATTGAGTATTTTCCCGACATGTGACTTCATATATACAGCCCCATTGGGAGAACGCGTCCCCTCTAATTCTAAAACCCTGGCAATCTCAGGTGTTGACTGTCCTGCGAGATACATAGCAAATATTCTGCGAACGAGAGGGGCTTCTAATTCATCCACCTCTAGGCGAACGGAATCACGGTTTTTTTTGTACCCTAAAGGTGCCCTCCCCTGAAATTTCCCTTCCATAGCTGATGCCTTCTTGCCCCGTTTCAAACGTTTTTTGATATTAAGGTATTCTTGCTTAGCGATAATAGCCATCATATCAGACATTAAATCGTCCTCTTGACTGTTGTAGTCATAAACCTTAGTAGTCGTAATCAGCTTAACCCCATAATTGGAAAACATTTTTTTCATGTAGGCAGAATGCTCCATGTCCCTGCTTAATCGATCCGCATCAGTCACCAAAACCCCATCGAAATCATAAGACTGGATTTTCCGAAGCATCTTATTAAGTTCTGGACGAACAGCTTCGTCCATGCTCATGGAAGAACCCACTTCCTGAAAAACTTCCCATTCCCATGAATTTGCCTGTGCCATATCCACCAAAACTTGTAATTGCCGTTTCAAAGCATCCTCCGTCTCATCGGGTCTAGACTTCCTAGAATAAATCGCAACACGCTTAATATCAATCTTTCCGTCCATTTCCACTACCTCCGTCTACACTAGAAATCAGTATATCTTAAAAGTAGCATTTTGTACACGACATATTCATAGGTAAGTCCCTGTAAATCACCTTTTGGGTAGCCCCTTCCATAACTACCGTTGTTATTGCTGAAATCCAGCATTTCGGCGATGAATGCTAAATCCTCTTCCCTTGCTTTGAAATATTCCATGTTAGGTGTCCTCCCAAATAATGATTACGACCATCATAGCACATCCCCACCGGCAAATCCATAGGTTAATTATAGAATTCAGCCGCCTTCAGAATAGAATATGCCCGGCTTACTGGGGCATAATAATCAAAAAAAGGATGATGCAGATGAAAGTTTTGGTGACGGGTGCCAATGGTTTTGTGGCGCTTCATTTAATCCAGCAGTTGTTGGAGCGGGGCTATGAGGTGGTGGGGACGGTTAGGAATTTAAGCCGGGCACCGAAGATTTTTGAAAAGGTTTCCTATAAGGAAGCAGACCTTTCAAGTCCTGATGGCTGGTTAGGGGCGATGGAAGGAATCGAGGCGGTTTTTCATGTAGCTAGCCCCCTTGGGGGCGAAAATCCCAATGACCCGGCCTTGGTCCAAGAAGCAGTGGCTGGGGTGTCCCATGTTTTTGAGGCTGTCCACCAGGCAGGTATCAAGCGCGTCATCCTCACTTCAAGCCAAGCGGCCGCCACCCCGTTAGCTAAGGAAACTGGCGTGATTTCAGATGATTTTTGGTCAGACCCTGCCAATCCGGAACTGAATGCTTACCGGCTATCTAAATTGGAAGCGGAAAAAGAGGGCTGGCTCTTGGCTGAAAAATATGGGATTGACTTGACGGCAATCCTTCCAGGTGCGGTGTTTGGCCCCTCACTTACTGAAAACCGCTCCACAAGCCAAGTTTTGGACCAAATCCATGCCGCCCCTTTCGTCCCGAACATCACCCTTGAAGTCACCGATGTGAGGGATTTAGCCACCCTTCACATCCTAGCCCTTGAAAACAGCGAAAGCATCGGCAAGCGGTACATCGCCAAAAACGATGATTTGACCTTTGCCCAGATAAGCCGGCTTTATGGCAAAACTCCCGTGGTATTGCCTGACTTCTTCTTGAGGGGCCTCGCAAAATTCCAAAAGCCCCTTCGTGCCCTCGTCCCCATGCTTGGCAGAAAATATACCCATTCCAATGAGCGGGCCAGGGAGTTAGGATGGGAACCAAGGGATGCCAGTGAAACCGTAAAGGATGCCATAAAATAATGATTTTAACCGCCTGACACATTCCCCTTCGTGCAGGCGGTTTTTTCATGGACAATTTAGGGTTTACCTAAAATTAACCTTAAATCCCTTTTCAGGCTGGTTTAAGTTTCATGGGATAGAATGGGTTTTACCAATCAAGTTTCATCCGTAAGCGGGCGGCTTGCACTTTTTATTAGGAGGTGAATATTCCGCCGAAATTGAGCCACTATTCCGGAGTGTGTTGAGCCACCTTCCGATACAATATGAGCCACGCCCCAACAGAAGGTTTTCGTTGGGGCGTGGCTGTTACTAGGACTTAATCCCGGTTCTCTTTCTCATCGATTCCTGCCCTTCAATCCTTATCTCATAAGAATTATGAAGGATACGGTCGATGATGGCTTCTGCTACATTGACCGCACCTAGCTTATCGACCCACCCTCCCGTTGCTATTTGGGAACAAAAGATAATCGATCCATTCTGGTACCGAGCCTGTATTATTTCCAATAGATCGGTTGCCTCATTATCGGACAGAGGATGGAAGAGCCACTCGTCCAAGATGATCAAATCATATTTTTTATATTCCGACATGAGTTTTTGATAAGTCCCTTCACCTCTTGCTATGGAAAAGTCGACCAATAGCTCCGGTAGCCGGATGTAGCGTACTTTCTTCCCTTTTCGGCAGGCGGATAGACCTAGCCCCTGTGCCAAAAATGATTTCCCGGCTCCTGTTGCTCCCAAAATAATAATGTTCCTCTTTTCTTCTAAGTACACGCCTGAAGAAAGGGAAGCAATTTCCGTCTTATTTAAATTTCTGTCAGGAAAATATTTAATATCTTCCAAACAGGCTCCCTTATCTTGAAAATGGGCTTTGCGTATTAAATTGGCGATTTTATTGTTCTGCCTGCGGGCATACTCGGCATCTATGAGCAACCCGAACCGGTCTTCAAAGGAAAGTCCCCTGACCAGTGGGTCGTCCTGCTGACGCTGCATGTCCTCCGCTAACGACCCCCAACTTTAGCTCCCTTAAAATCCTGATGGTTTCCTGGTTTAACATGATTCATCGCCTCCATAATAAGCTGATCCCCGTGAAATCACAAATTCGTCGCTGTTTTTCTGGCTTCGTGGGGCATAAGTATCGGTCGGGAGCGTATCCTGGCCGTTTTTTAATATCATGTTTATATTCTTATAGCTGGGCCTGCCTGTATAAGTCAAGGATTTTTCAGCTGCCTTTTCTAGCCTTAGGACGCCATGTTTATCCCCCAAACGCAGAATGCCCATGCAGGATTTATAGGACTGCTGCTCAATCTGGCTTGAATCAAGAATAGGCCGGATTACCTTTTCTGTGCTAGGACCGATGCGCTTTGCCCAGTTTATAAAACGGGCGGCATCCCATTCAGCCTGATGCTGGTGGTTAGGGGGCATATGTTCATGGAGCGTGCTGTATTGGTTGGGCTTTCCTGTCAGCCTGGGGTGGGAGGCAATCCTTAAAGCACGGTAAAAAATTTCGATGGTCCCGGCAGTCATCCTGACATCTACGGTATGTTTGATGTATTCGTAGGGGACACTGTATTTCATCTTGTCGACTGCAATATGGTAATGGAACTGAACCTTGGCGGTCTTCCACTCCGAGATTTGGAAAGGCTTGTCCGGAAGGGGAATCAAATAATCCTTTTCCTCTGTCAAAAACACGGATTCACGGCTTCCTTCCCGCTTTTGAAAGCTGCGGCTGTTGAACTCTGCCAGTTTAACCCGGATATTCTGGTTCAATTCCTCTAGAGAAAACATTTTTTTGTTTCTCAGTGCGGCTAATATCCAGTTCTGAGGAGTATAAAGAGTTACTTAAGATAGAGGGTGATATGAAAAAGGTAAGCGTCAAATAACAACACGGCTTTAACCCTTCCCGGTTCCCATGGTATAATTGCCGTATCAAAGTTTATGTAACGCAAAAAGCCCCGGTCGGG